>NZ_JBXAHO010000040.1:0-60562 GCF_058795195.1 Pseudomonas sp. GW823-FHT06B06
GAAGGCTGCCCAAGGCAGCCTTCAGCTATGAAACATGTTTACCGGACACTAGTGACGCTCTGCGTGGGAATGCCTCAACGGACGCTCCGCGTCCGGCTCTGGATGTGACGCGGAGCGTCACGGGCTGCATTCCCACGCAGAGCGTGGGAACGATCATCTCGGCTAGTCGCTTGCTGCTATGGGCAGCGGTCTTTAGACTTACGCCTCATTTCAACGAGAGCAGGGTCGATGCCAGCTGCCTTTCCCCCCGATTCTGTTGGTCTGGTGACGCCGCAAGTGGCGCACTTCAGCGAACCCCTGGCGTTGGCCTGCGGCCGTTCGCTCGCGGCCTATGACCTGGTCTACGAGACCTACGGCACCCTGAACGCCACGGCGAGCAACGCCGTGCTGATCTGCCACGCCTTGTCCGGCCACCACCATGCCGCCGGCTATCACAGCCCCGACGACCGTAAACCCGGTTGGTGGGACAGCTGCATCGGCCCCGGCAAGCCCATCGACACCAACAAGTTCTTCGTGGTCAGCCTGAACAACCTCGGCGGCTGCAATGGCTCCACCGGCCCGAGCAGCATCAACCCGGAGACAGGCAAGCCGTTCGGTGCCGATTTCCCGGTGCTAACCGTTGAAGATTGGGTGCACAGCCAGGCACGCCTGGCGGACCGGCTGGGCATCGCGCAATTCGCCGCTGTGATCGGCGGCAGCCTCGGCGGCATGCAGGCGATGCAATGGAGCATCACCTACCCTGATCGCATCCGCCACTGCCTGGCCATCGCCTCGGCCCCCAAGCTGTCGGCGCAAAATATCGCCTTCAACGAAGTAGCACGCCAGGCAATCCTCACCGATCCGGAGTTCCACGGCGGTTCGTTCCAGGAACGAGGCGTGATCCCCAAGCGCGGGCTGATGCTGGCGCGCATGGTTGGGCACATCACCTACCTGTCCGACGACTCCATGGGCGAGAAATTCGGGCGCGGCCTGAAAAGCGAGAAGCTCAACTACGATTTCCACAGCGTCGAGTTCCAGGTGGAAAGCTACCTGCGCTATCAGGGTGAGGAGTTTTCCGGGCGTTTCGACGCCAACACTTACCTGTTGATGACCAAGGCCCTGGACTACTTCGATCCGGCGGCCAACTTCGACGATGACCTGGCGAAAACCTTCGCCAACGCCACCGCCAAGTTCTGCGTGATGTCGTTCACCACCGACTGGCGTTTCTCCCCTGCCCGTTCGCGGGAACTGGTGGACGCACTGATGGCCGCACGCAAGGACGTCTGCTACCTGGAAATCGACGCGCCGCAAGGCCACGACGCCTTCCTGATTCCGATTCCGCGCTACTTGCAGGCGTTCGGCAATTACATGAACCGCATTACGTTGTGAGATAGCCATGAGAGCTGATCTGGAAATCATCCAGGAATGGATCCCCGCGGGCAGCCGCGTGCTCGACCTCGGTTGCGGCAACGGCGAACTGCTGACCTGGCTGCGCGACAACAAACAGGTCACCGGCTATGGCCTGGAAAACGACGCGGACAATATTGCCGAGTGCGTGGCCAAGGGCATCAACGTCATCGAGCAGGACCTGGACAAGGGCCTGGGCAACTTCGCCAGCAACAGCTTCGACATCGTGGTCATGACCCAGGCGCTGCAAGCGGTGCACTACCCGGACAAGATCCTCGACGAAATGCTGCGCGTCGGTCGCCAGTGCATCATCACGTTCCCGAATTTTGGTCACTGGCGCTGCCGCTGGTACTTGGCGAGCAAGGGCCGGATGCCGGTTTCCGAGTTCCTGCCCTACACCTGGTACAACACGCCGAACATCCACTTCTGCACCTTCGCCGACTTTGAAGCCTTGTGTCTCGAACGTGAAGCCAAGGTCATTGATCGGCTGGCAGTGGATCAACAGCATCGGCACGGGTGGGCCAGTAAGCTTTGGCCTAATCTGTTAGGTGAGATCGGTATATACCGCGTCAGCAGCCCGGGGCTTGCAGACCACAAGGTTGCAGTCTGAATCACCACATTTCGAGGAGAACGATCATGGGTCGTCTAGCGCTGCTTCTTCTTACTGCTTGCCTGAGCTTCACGGCCATGGCCGCCGATGCGATCAAAGGTGATCGCCAGGAAAAATTCGGCGACGTGACAGTGCACTACAACACCTTCAACTCCACGTTCCTGACGCCGGACATCGCCAAGGCCGCGGAGCTAACCCGTAGCAAGAACCAGGGCGTGATCAACGTTTCCGTGCTCAAGGACGGCAAGCCGCAGATGGCTCAAGTCAGCGGCACGGTCAAGGACCTGACCAGCCAAAGCGTGCCACTGAACTTCAAGCAGATTACCGAGCAAGGCGCGATCTACTACATCGCCCAATACCCGGTCCCGCAGCAGGAAACCCGCACCTTCGAGATCAAGGTGCAGACCGGTGACAAAATCAACACTATCAATTTCAACCAAGAGCTCTTCCCCGGCGAATGATCAACTTCACGCAACTCGTATTGGCCAGCCATAACGCCGGCAAACTCAAGGAACTCCAGGCCATGCTCGGCGAATCGGTGCAACTGCGCTCGATCGGCGAGTTCAGCAGCGTGGAGCCTGAAGAAACCGGTCTGTCGTTCGTCGAGAACGCCATCCTCAAGGCCCGCAATGCCGCGCGCATTTCCGGCCTGCCGGCCCTGGCGGACGATTCCGGGCTGGCGGTGGATTTCCTTGGCGGTGCGCCAGGCATCTACTCGGCGCGTTATGCCGATGGCAAGGGCGATGCGGCGAACAACGCCAAGCTGCTCGATGTGTTGAAAGACGTGCCTGAAGCTGAACGTGGCGCCCAGTTCGTCTGCGTGCTTGCGCTGGTGCGGCATGCCGACGATCCGCTGCCGATTCTCTGCGAAGGCCTGTGGCACGGACGCATCCTGACCCAGGCCAGCGGCGAACACGGTTTCGGCTACGACCCGTTGTTCTGGGTGCCGGAGCGTGATTGCTCCAGCGCCGAGCTCAGTCCGGGCGACAAGAACCAGATCAGCCACCGCGCCCGTGCAATGGATCTGCTGCGCCAGCGACTGGGCTTGAAATGACCCGTGAATCCTCCGCGTCGTCGTTGATCTTCGGCGGCGCCGCGCAATCGCCTCGGGCCGCCCTGCCTGTGCTGCCGCCCTTGGCGCTGTACATCCACATCCCGTGGTGCGTACGTAAATGCCCTTATTGCGACTTCAACTCCCACACCGCCAGCCCCGTGCTCCCGGAAGAAGAGTATGTCGACGCATTACTGGCTGACCTCGATCAGGACCTGCACGCTGTCTACGGCCGTGAGCTGAGCTCGATCTTTTTCGGTGGCGGCACGCCCAGCCTGTTCAGTGCCCAGGCCTTAGGTCGCCTGCTCAAAGGCGTGGAGCAACGCATTGCCTTTGCCAGCGACATCGAGATCACTCTGGAAGCCAATCCGGGGACCTTCGAACAAGAGAAGTTCATCGCCTACCGAGCGCTGGGCATCAATCGCCTGTCGATTGGCATCCAGAGTTTCCAGCAAGAAAAACTCAATGCCTTGGGTCGTATCCACAACGGTGATGAGGCCGTACGCGCCGCCGGCATGGCTCGTCAAGCGGGGTTCGATAACTTCAACCTTGACTTGATGCATGGCTTGCCCGATCAATCGCTGGAAGACGCCCTGAGCGACTTGCGCCAAGCCATCGCCCTGAAGCCGACCCACCTCTCCTGGTATCAGCTGACCCTGGAGCCGAACACCGTATTCTGGAACCAGCCCCCGACGCTGCCGGAAGACGACACCCTATGGGATATCCAGGAAGCCGGGCAGGCGCTGTTGGCTGAACACGGTTACGCGCAGTATGAAGTCTCGGCTTATGCCCAGCCGGGTCGCCCGGCTCGGCATAACCTCAATTACTGGAGCTTTGGCGACTTCATCGGCATCGGTGCCGGTGCCCACGGCAAGCTCAGCCATCCGGATGGACGCATTATCCGCACCTGGAAGACCCGCCTGCCGAAGGACTACCTGAACCCGAAAAAGCGCTTCCAGGCTGGCGAAAAAGCGTTGAGCAATGAAGAAATGCCGTTTGAGTTCCTGATGAACGCCCTGCGCCTGACCGCAGGTGTCGAGGCGCGGCTTTATCCGGAACGCACTGGAATGACCCTGGAAAGCCTCACCGAAAGCCGTCGCGAAGCCGAACAAAGCGGCCTGTTGCAGGTCGAACCGTCACGTCTGGCGGCTACCGAGCGCGGACAACTCTTCCTCAACGACTTGCTGCAGAAATTTCTGACATAAGGAAATCGAATGGATTTGGTACTCGACCTGCTCGCCACCGCGTCTCGCTGGAGCCGCAGCAATCTCTCGGAAATCGCCCTCGCCCTGGTAGGTTGCCTGCTGGTGCTGTTCGGTGCGGATTTCAAAGGCTGGGTCGAGCAACGCCTGGGCAGCATCGCCGGCGCCTTGCGCGTACCACTGATGTCGTTGCTGTGCATGGTGGGTAGCGGTGCGGCGCTGATCTACGCCACGCCGTGGATCGTCAAGGGCTTGAGCCAGTTCAACAATTACAGCCTGGCGCCGGTGTTGCTGGTGGTGCTGGTGCTTATCGGCGTAGTCGCCGACCGCCGCTGACTCCCTGGTCATTGATCGTTCCCACGCTCTGCGTGGGAATGCCTCAACGGACGCTCCGCGTTCGGCTTTAGAGGGGACGCAGAGCGTCCCGGGCTGCATTCCCACGCAGAGCGTGGGAACGATCAGTACAGACTCAGTCGATCAGGACTGCTTTTCGAACTTCAGATCCCACACGCCATGCCCAAGACGTTCGCCACGGCGTTCGAACTTGGTGATCGGGCGCTCGGCCGGGCGTGGCACGCACTTGCCGTCTTCGGCGAGGTTGCGGTAACCCGGTGCGACGTTCATCACTTCCAGCATGTACTCGGCGTACGGTTCCCAGTCGGTGGCCATGTGCAGGATACCGCCGACCTTCAACTTGCTACGCACCAGTTCGGCGAAGGACGCCTGGACGATACGACGCTTGTGGTGACGGCTCTTGTGCCATGGGTCCGGGAAAAACAGCATCAGGCGATCAAGGCTGTTATCGGCCACGCAGCGGTTGAGCACTTCGATGGCATCGCAATCGTAAACCCGCAGGTTGGTCAAACCCTGGGTCAATACGCCATTGAGCAGCGCGCCAACACCTGGACGGTGAACCTCGACGCCGATGAAATCCTGCTCCGGCGAAGCCGCGGCCATTTCCAGCAGCGAATGTCCCATGCCGAAGCCGATCTCCAGCGAACGCGGTGCCGAGCGACCGAACACCTGGTCGAAGTCCACCGGCGCGTCGGCCAGGGGCAGCACGAACAGCGGCGCACCCTGCTCCAGGCCACGTTGCTGGCCTTCGGTCATGCGCCCGGCGCGCATCACGAAACTCTTGATGCGGCGGTGTTGGCGCTCGTCGCCTTCTTCCGTCTGGATTGGCGTGTCGTTCGATTCAGTCATCAAAGGCTCTTACTTGATCAGACCATCCAGCGGCGAAGAGGCGCTGGCATAGAGTTTTTTCGGCATGCGGCCGGCGAGGTAGGCCAGGCGGCCTGCGACGATCGCGTGTTTCATGGCTTCGGCCATCATGATCGGCTGCTGGGCGTGAGCGATGGCCGAGTTCATCAGCACCGCATCGCAGCCCAGTTCCATGGCGATAGTGGCGTCGGAAGCGGTACCGACACCGGCATCCACCAGCACCGGGATTTTTGCTTCTTCGAGGATGATCTGCAGGTTGTACGGGTTGCAGATCCCCAGGCCAGAACCGATCAGCCCGGCCAGCGGCATCACCGCGATGCAGCCGATTTCCGCCAGTTGACGGGCGATGATCGGGTCGTCGCTGGTGTAGACCATCACGTCGAAGCCTTCCTTGACCAGCGTTTCCGCGGCCTTGAGGGTTTCGATCACGTTGGGGAACAGGGTTTTCTGGTCGGCCAGCACTTCCAGCTTGACCAGATTGTGGCCGTCGAGCAGCTCACGGGCCAGACGGCAGGTGCGCACGGCTTCGATGGCGTCGTAGCAACCGGCGGTGTTTGGCAGGAAGGTATAGCGATCCGGCGACAGCACTTCGAGCAGGTTCGGCTCGCCTTCAATCTGGCCCAGGTTGGTGCGGCGCACGGCGAAGGTGACGATCTCGGCACCCGAGGCCTCGATGGCCTGACGGGTTTCTTCCATGTCACGGTACTTGCCGGTACCCACCAGCAAACGCGACTGGTAAGTACGACCGGCCAGAACAAAAGGCTTGTCGCTGCGAACGATGCTCATGGGGAATCCTCTTTAAGGGTGAGGGTCTTGCAGAATTCTGTGCCCTTGCAGGCCGGGCGACTAGCCGCCGCCGATGGCGTGCACGACTTCGACATTGTCACCGTCGTTGAGCGTGGTATCGGCATGCTGGCTGCGCGGGACGATATCCAGATTGAGTTCGACCGCCACCCGGCGTCCGGTCAGGTCCAGACGGGTCAGCAGGGCCGCAACGGTTTCACCGTCGGGCAGTTCAAAGGATTCGCCGTTCAACTGAATGCGCATGTCGAATGCCGCCATCATTTTTTGGGGCTGGCATTCTAGCCCGATCATGACCTAAAGGTCAGCAACAAGCGTCAAGCGGTCAACGGCAAGCGCCAGGCGGCAAGGCCCAGGCAAAGCCAGCCGATCAGGAACGCCAGGCCACCGAACGGGGTGATGATGCCCAGCTTGCTGACTCCCGTCAGCGTCAGCACGTACAGGCTGCCGGAGAACAGCACAATACCGATGGCAAAGGATGCGCCGGCCCAGGTAACGAGGCGACCCGGAATCTGCGTAGCCAGCAACGCCACGCCCAGCAATGCCAGGGTGTGCACCAGTTGATAGGTGACGCCGGTATGGAAAATTGCCAGGTATTCGGCGCTCAGGCGGTTTTTCAGGCCGTGCGCGGCAAACGCCCCGAGACCGACACCGGTGAAGCCGAAAAAAGCGGCCAGCATCAAAAAGCCACGCAGCATGAAGAACTCCAGTCAGTCTCGATCCACAGGGTCTGTATAATGGCCCGCTCAACGGGTTCGGCCAAGCCATCTCTATGCTGCGTATCTATTTCCGTCGTTTCGCCAAGGCCGTGCTCTGGTTCATGGGTGCCAGTGTAGTGTTGGTGCTGATTTTCCGCGTGGTGCCGCCGCCCGGGACAATGCTGATGGTCGAGCGCAAGATCGAATCCTGGTTCGATGGCGAGCCCATCGACCTGCAACGTACCTGGAAACCTTGGGATGAAATCTCCGACGACCTTAAAGTCGCGGTGATTGCCGGTGAGGACCAGAAATTTCCCGAGCATTGGGGCTTTGACTTCGGCGCGATCCAGAAAGCACTGGCCCACAACGAGCTCGGCGGCACCATCCGGGGTGCCAGCACCCTGAGCCAGCAGGTGTCGAAAAACCTGTTCCTGTGGTCCGGCCGCAGTTGGCTGCGCAAAGGCCTGGAAGCCTGGTTTACCGGGTTGATCGAAGTGTTCTGGCCCAAGCAGCGGATTCTTGAGGTGTACCTCAACAGCGTCGAGTGGGATGACGGGGTGTTTGGGGCAGAGGCGGCGGCCAGACACCACTTTGGCACCAGCGCAAAAGGTCTCAGTCGCCAGCAATCGAGCTTGCTGGCGGCCGTATTACCGAATCCGCGAGTATGGAGTGCCAGCCATCCAACCGCTTACGTGGCACGGCGTGCGGGCTGGATTCGGCGGCAGATGAGTCAGTTGGGTGGAGACAGCTACCTGGTGGGGCTCAATGATTCGCGTCGGGCACCTTGGGAACAATAGACGATCACGATTTTTCCGGACACTGATGCCCCCCCACTGTGGGAGCGAGCCTGCTCGCGAAAGCGATTGATCATTCAAATTTGTGCTGGCTGACTTGACGCTTTCGCGAGCAGGCTCGCTCCCACATTGGTTTGGCAGTGCGGTAGATTCATTGGCAGCACCAACAAAAACGCCCCGATCAATGACCGGGGCGTTTTTTATTGCCTTTCGCGCGGGTTACGCGGCGATGGACAGTTTGAGCTTGTTCATCGCGCTCTTCTCGAGCTGGCGAATACGCTCGGCCGACACGTTGTACTTCTGTGCCAGGTCGTGCAGCGTGGACTTTTCTTCTGCCAGCCAGCGCTGGTAGAGGATGTCGCGGCTGCGGTCGTCCAGCACTTCGAGCGCTTCGTGCAGGTTGTGGTTGGAATTGTCGCTCCAGTCGGCATCTTCCAGCTGACGGGCCGGGTCGTACCGGTGGTCTTCCAGATAGTTGGCCGGTGACTGGAAGGCACTGTCGTCATCGGCTTCGGCCGCCGGGTCGAAGGCCATGTCGTGACCGGTCAGGCGACTTTCCATCTCGCGCACTTCCCGCGGCTCCACCCCGAGGCTTTCCGCCACACGGTGGACTTCCTCGTTGTTCAGCCACGCCAGGCGTTTTTTCTGGCTGCGCAGGTTGAAGAACAGCTTGCGCTGGGCCTTGGTGGTCGCGACTTTCACGATCCGCCAGTTACGCAGGATGAATTCGTGGATCTCCGCCTTGATCCAGTGCACGGCAAAGGACACCAGGCGCACGCCCATTTCCGGGTTGAAGCGCTTCACGGCCTTCATCAGGCCGACGTTACCTTCCTGGATCAGGTCAGCCTGGGCCAGGCCGTAGCCGGAATAGCTACGGGCGATATGTACGACAAAACGCAGGTGGGCGAGCACCATCTGCCGAGCCGCCTCAAGATCCTGCTCATAATAGAGACTCTCGGCCAGTTCACGCTCCTGCTCCGGCGTCAGCAATGGAATGCTGTTGACGGTGTGCACATAGGCCTCCAGGTTCGCACCCGGGACCAGAGCATATGCAGGCTGCAAAGAATTGGTCATACGAAAAAACCTCCCACTTACATACTCGTGCCATTGGCACTGCGAAAATTGACCGGAAACCGAAAGACAAGTTCCCTTAAAAACTGCAAGGTCAATACGCGCAAAAAAGATTCTACTTCGGCGCCAGCTCCCTGAGATGACGTGCGACTGCAATCCATGCACCGATATAACCCAACAGCACCGCGCCAAGCAAGAGAGACAGACCGTCGGCAACCGGTACGCCGGCCAGTGCGAAATCACTGCCGTACAACCCGGCCAAGCCGACCACCGCATCGTTCAGCCAGTTCAGGCCGAACGCCAATACGCCCCAGGAAAGAATCCCCGCACCGAAACCATACAGCGCTCCCATGTAGAGAAAGGGTCTGCGCACATAGCTGTCAGTGCCGCCTACGAGTTTAATCACTTCTATCTCTGTGCGGCGGTTTTCAATATGAAGACGAATGGTATTGCCTATCACCAAAAGTAATGCAGAAACCAGAAGCACGGTCAGACCGAAGACAAATCGGTCGCCCAGCTTGAGGATGGCTGCCAGACGCTCGACCCAGACTAGATCAAGCTGCGCCTGTTGTACCTTCGGCAGTTCGGAAAGTTTTTGTCTTAATGCTTCAAGAGCCGGCTTGTCGACTTCGGTCGGCGTTACCAACACCACGCCAGGCAGCGGGTTTTCCGGCAGTTCCTTGAGCGCTTCACCCAGGCCCGACTGCTGTTGGAACTCTTCCAGCGCCTGTTCCCGACCGACGTATTCGGCATCGGCCACCCCAGGGATACCCTTGATCTGTTCGCGCAGCGCCTCGCCATCCGTCGCGCTGGCCTCGAGTTGCAGGTACAGGGAGATCTGCGCCGCGCGTTGCCAGGAACCACCAAGGCGCTCAACGTTACTTAGCAAAAGTGACAGGCCCATGGGCAAACTCAAGGCAACCGCCATCACCATGCAGGTGAAAAAGCTGCCGATGGGCTGCTTGCCCAGGCGACGCAAGCTGTCGAGCAGGCTGGCGCGATGACTTTCGATCCAGGCGCGCAACAGCGTGGCGAAATCCGGGCCATCATCGTCGTCGTGTTTTTTCTTCTGTGGTTGCGGGTCGGCGGCCTTGGGGGCCACGCGCTCGGAAACCTTTGGACTGCGAGTAGCGCTCATTCGCCGGCCTCCCCATCGCCGATCAATCGGCCGCGTTGCAGCGTCAGCATGCGATGGCGCATGCGCGCAATCAGGGCCAGGTCGTGGCTGGCGATCAGCACGCTGGTGCCCAGGCGGTTGATGTCTTCGAACACACCCATGATTTCCGCCGCCAGACGCGGGTCGAGGTTGCCGGTCGGTTCGTCCGCCAGCAGCAGGGCCGGGCGATGGACGATCGCACGGGCGATGCCGACGCGCTGTTGCTGACCGGTGGACAAGTCGCCGGGATACAGGTCGGTCTTGTCCGACAGCGCCACGCGTTCCAGGGCCGAGTCCACGCGCTTGGCGATTTCGGCCTTGGACAAACCGAGGATCTGCAACGGCAGCGCGACGTTATTGAACACCGTGCGATCGAATAGCAGTTGGTGGTTCTGGAACACCACGCCGATCTGCCGACGCAGGAATGGAATCTGTGCGTTGCTGATGGTGCTCAGGTCTTGCCCAGCCAGCAGCAGCTTGCCGCTGGTCGGACGCTCCATGGCCAGCAACAGTCGCAGCAAGGTGCTCTTGCCGGCACCGGAATGGCCCGTTACAAACAAAAATTCGCCCCGACGGACTCGAAAGCTCAGCTCATGCAAGCCGACGTGACCGTTCGGGTAGCGTTTACCGACCTGTTCGAAACGAATCATGAACGCTCCCGTTCGGCAAACAGTGCCTGGACAAAGGGTTCAGCTTCAAAAGTGCGCAAATCGTCGATGCCCTCACCGACGCCGATGTAGCGGATCGGCAGGCCAAACTGCTTGGCCAGGGCGAAAATCACCCCGCCCTTGGCGGTCCCGTCGAGCTTGGTCAGCGCCAGGCCGGTCAGTTCGACGGTCTGGTTGAATTGCTTGGCCTGGTTGATGGCGTTCTGCCCCGTGCCGGCATCGAGCACCAGCAACACCTCGTGCGGCGCGTCGGCATCGAGCTTGCCGATCACCCGGCGAACCTTTTTCAGCTCTTCCATCAGGTTGTCTTTGGTGTGCAGGCGACCGGCGGTGTCGGCGATCAGCACATCGATGCCACGGGCCTTGGCGGCCTGGACGGCGTCGAAGATCACCGAAGCCGAATCGGCCCCGGTGTGCTGGGCGATGACTGGAATCTTGTTGCGCTCGCCCCATACCTGCAATTGCTCGACCGCGGCAGCGCGGAAGGTGTCGCCGGCGGCCAGCATGACTTTCTTGCCCTCCAGCTGCAGTTTCTTCGCCAGCTTGCCGATCGTGGTGGTCTTACCGGCGCCGTTGACGCCCACCACCAGGATCACGAAAGGCTTGTTCTGCGAGGTGATTTTCAGCGGTTGCTCGACGGGCTTGAGCATGGCCGCCAGCTCGGCTTGCAGGGATTTGTACAGCGCATCGGCATCGGCCAGTTCCTTGCGCGCGACCTTCTGGGTCAGGCGCTGGATGATCACTGACGTAGCCTCGACACCAACGTCGGCGGTCAGCAGGCGGGTTTCGAGGTCATCGAGCAGTTCGTCATCGATGGCTTTCCTGCCCAGGAACAGGCTGGCCATGCCTTCGCCGATGCTGGCACTGGTCTTGGACAGGCCTTGCTTGAGGCGGGCGAAGAAACCGGCTTTGGTTTCTTCGGTGCGTACCGGCTCGACTGGAACTTCGATAGGGGCAGCGACAACAGGAGCAATAACAGGTGCAGGTGCAGGCTCTGGCGCCTGGACAATCGGTGCAACCGGCGGGACAAATGCAGCGACCGCGGGTGGCGGTGCAGCCTCGACGACGGGCGCAACGACCGGCTCGACCACGGGTGCCTGAACCGGCTCAGGCGCAGAAACCGCCTGCGCCGGAATCGGTGGTGTCACGTGCGGCGCCAAGTCATCTTCGACCAGCGCCACCGGCTCTTCCGCCACTGGCAAGGTCAACCAGGGCTCGGTGACCGGGGTCAGCGGCAATTCGGCGACGACTTCAGTCGCTGTTTCGACAAGCGGTTGCAGCACCGGCTCGGCGATCGGCGACACAACCGGCGCAGGTTCGGCGTTTATTACCGGCGCGGGCGTTGGCTCAGGTAGTGGTTGTGGCTGTTCGACGACGGGTTCCTGCGGCTTTTTGCGCAGCCATCCGAACAGGCTTTTCTTTTCACCAGCCGCAGCTGGGGTCTTCTTGTCGTCGTTGGAACCAAACATGGAGGACGGCTATCTCACGGTAGCGACGCGCCAACGGGCGCCCCGGCAAATGAATATTCGATGCAGAACAGACTGCGATTGACCCAGCTTGTTCATGCGCAACATTTTGTCGAGGTGCAAAAGGCACCCTGCAAAAACGATTTCACTAAGGACTGATGGCGGAAAATCGGCGAAAAAGCAGAGTTTAGTTGATAAACCACAGCTTACTGCCGCAAACCCAAACAACCTGATCAAACGTAAAGGCCTGATAGGCGTGGCCGCCAGTAAAACGGATCAGTATCCTAGCACCCTCTCGCCCGCTGAAGCTAAGAACAAGCGGGCAGCCCCAAAGGTTTAAAAACGAATGAATGCCCTAGCCCGCCGCGCTGCAGGCCTGCTGCTCAGCACACTTTGCCTGCCCCTTTCGGCCCTTGCGGCCGACCCGCAACCGACCCACGAATTCACCCTCGACAACGGCTTGAAGGTCGTCGTGCGCGAAGACCATCGCGCCCCGGTGGTGGTTTCCCAAGTCTGGTACAAGGTTGGCTCCAGCTACGAGACGCCCGGCCAGACCGGCCTGTCCCATGCCCTGGAACACATGATGTTCAAGGGCAGCGAAAAAGTCGGCCCTGGCGAAGCGTCGCTGATCCTGCGCGACCTCGGCGCCGAAGAAAACGCCTTCACCAGCGACGATTTCACGGCCTATTACCAGGTCCTGGCCCGCGACCGCCTGGGCGTGGCCTTCGAACTGGAGGCCGATCGCATGGCCAGCCTGCGCCTGCCGCCCGACGAGTTCGCTCGCGAGATCGAAGTCATCAAGGAAGAGCGGCGCCTGCGCACAGACGACAAACCCATGTCCAAGGCTTACGAGCGCTTCAAGGCCATGGCATACCCGGCCAGCGGCTATCACACGCCGACCATTGGCTGGATGGCAGACCTGGACCGCATGAAAGTCGAAGAGCTGCGTCATTGGTACCAATCCTGGTACGTGCCCAACAACGCCACGCTGGTGGTGGTCGGCGACGTGACGCCGGACGAGGTCAAGACCCTGGCCCAGCGCTACTTCGGTCCGATCGCCCGGCGTGAGGTGCCGTCGGCGAAGATTCCGCTGGAACTGGCCGAGCCCGGTGAACGCAAGATCACCCTGCATGTGAAGACCCAATTGCCCAGCCTGATGTTGGCCTTCAACGTGCCAAGCATCGCCACCACTGACGACAAGCGCCTGGTCAACGCCCTGCGGCTGATCTCGGCCCTGCTCGACGGCGGCTACAGCGGACGCATTCCGACTCAATTGGAGCGTGGCGAAGAATTGGTGTCCGGCGGCTCGTCGAGTTACGACGCCTACACCCGCGGCGACAGCCTGTTTACCCTGTCGGCAACGCCCAATAGCCAGAAGAACAAGACCATCGCCCAGGCCGAAGCCGGCTTGTGGAAGCTGCTTGAACAACTGAAAACCACCGCGCCGACCGCCGAAGAACTGGAACGCGTAAGGGCGCAGGTCATCGCCGGGTTGGTCTACGAGCGCGACTCGATCACCAGCCAGGCCACCGCCATCGGCCAGCTGGAAACCGTCGGCCTGTCGTGGAAACTGATGGACACCGAACTCGCCGAACTGGAAAGCGTGACACCGCAAGATATCCAGGACGCCGCCAAGCTGTATTTCACCCGCGAACGTCTCAGCGTCGCCCATGTTCTGCCGGAGGAGACGACTCATGAGTGAGCCTAAAAAACCGCGCCTCGCCCTGCTTGGCTTGATCGCTGTCGCCCTGATCGGGTCGGCCGCGTTCTATTTTTCCAAGACCGACCCGTCCAATGCCAGCGAAGCGCTGGACAAGGCCAAGGCCAGCCAGAAGCTGCAGTCGTTGACCGAACTCAACGGCAAGGCCCCGAGCCACCGTAAGCTCGATGTGCAGACCTGGAACACTGCAGAAGGCGCCAAGGTGTTATTCGTCGAAGCCCGTGAGCTGCCGATGTTCGACATGCGCCTGATCTTTGCCGCCGGCAGCAGCCAGGACGGTGACGCTCCGGGCCTGGCGCTACTGACCAACGCCATGCTTAATGAAGGCGTGGCTGGCAAGGATGTCAGCGCCATTGCCCAGGGCTTCGAAGGCCTGGGGGCCGATTTCGGTAACGGTGCCTACAAAGACATGGCGGTTGCCTCGCTGCGTAGTCTCAGCGCAGCGGACAAACGTGAACCGGCCTTGAAGCTGTTCGCCGAAGTGGTCGGCAAACCGACCTTCCCCGCCGACTCGTTTACCCGCATCAAGAACCAGATGCTCGCCGGTTTCGAATACCAGAAACAGAACCCCGGCAAACTCGCCAGCCTCGAGTTGATGAACCGTTTGTACGGTAATCACCCCTACGCGCACGCCAGCGATGGCACGGCGCATACCGTTCCGGCCGTCACCCTTGCGCAACTGCGCGCGTTCCACCAGAAAGCCTATGCCGCAGGCAACGTGGTGATCGCGCTGGTCGGCGACCTGTCCCGCGCCGAAGCCGAAGCCATTGCCGCGCAGGTATCGGCCGCCCTGCCCAAAGGTCCGGCCCTGCCGAAGATCGAGCAACCCGCCGAACCCAAGGCCAGCATCGGCCATATCGAGTTCCCGTCCAAGCAAACCAACCTGATGCTCGCGCAACTGGGCATCGACCGCGACGATCCGGATTACGCGGCACTGTCCATGGGCAACCAGATCCTCGGTGGTGGCGGTTTTGGTACTCGACTGATGAGCGAAGTGCGCGAAAAGCGTGGCCTGGCGTATGGTGTGTACTCAGGTTTCAGCCCGATGCAGGCACGTGGCCCGTTCATGATCAACCTGCAGACCCGCGCCGAAATGAGCGAAGGCACCCTGAAACTGGTGCAGGATGTACTCGCCGACTACCTCAAGACCGGCCCGACCGAAAAAGAGCTCGACGACGCCAAGCGCGAACTGGCTGGCAGCTTCCCGCTGTCCACCGCCAGCAACGCCGATATCGTCGGCCAGTTGGGCGCGATTGGCTTCTATGGCTTGCCACTCAGTCATCTGGAAGACTTCATGCAGCAGTCGCAGAACCTGACCGTCGAGCAGGTCAAGACAGCAATGAACAAACACCTGAGTACGGACAAGCTGGTCATCGTCAGCGCTGGCCCAACCGTGCCGCAAAAGCCGTTGCCGGCCCCTACTGATAAACCCGCCGAGCAACCGCTCGGGGTTCCGGAGCATTAATGGCCACTTCTCGCCCGAAAAAACCTGTCCACAACGTGCATAACGGTGTGAACCAGCTGCGCATCATCGGCGGCGAATGGCGCAGCCGCAAACTGAGCTTCCCCGACGCTCCAGGCCTGCGCCCGACGCCGGACCGGGTGCGTGAAACCCTGTTCAACTGGCTCGCACCCTACGTCCCGGGCGCCAAGGTGCTCGATCCGTTCACCGGCAGCGGCGCGCTGTTTCTCGAAGCCTTGTCCCGTGGCGCAGCCATGGGCCAGGCGCTGGATGCCAGCAGCCTTGCGGTGTCCAGCCTCAAGGAGCACCTGGGCACGCTGCGCTGCACCACCGGCCAGGTCCAGACCGCCGATGCCCTGCGTTATCTGGAAACCCAGCCAGCGATTGCCTACGACCTGGTGTTCCTCGACCCGCCGTTCAACCAGAACTTGCTGCCCGCCGTTTGCACGCTGCTAGAAGAGCGCCAGTGGCTGGCCGAAGATGCCTGGGTGTACACCGAAAGCGAAAGCGCACCCTCGACCCTCGGCCTGCCTGAGAACTGGCGCCTGCACCGGGAGCAGAAGTCCGGACGTGTCTACTACTCGTTGTGGCAACGCAGCGCCTGAATCCCTGTGACATGACCGCCCCGCAATTACCCTGAATACGCGCTACATAGTTACCGCCAGACGACCCTCCAGATAATCCACAGTGGTTTGTGCAAATACCTGCAAACCACTGAGGATGTACACGGATGAACATCTCCTGCAGCACATGTCTGTTGCTCTTTATCGGGTGGCTGCCGCTCTTGGCTGTCGCCGCATCACCCCCTTTGACTCAAGCTTTCACCCTGGACAATGGACTTAAGGTTGTCGTGCGTGAAGATCATCGATCTGCAGCCGTCACCGCCCAACTCTGGCTGAAAGTCGGTTCAAGCTACGAAACGCCTGGCCAGTCCGGCCTGTCCCACGCCCTCGAGCACATGGTCTACAAAGGCAGCAGCAAAGCCTGCGCCGGAGAGTTTCCCGCAATACTGGAGAAACTCGGGGCCAACGAAAACGCATTTACCGGTAAGGACTACACCGTCTATTACCAGACACTTGCCCCCGGCAGGCTGGCTGTTGCGTTCGAAATCATGGCCGACCTGATGAGTACGGCCAGGTTGCGTGAGCAAGATTTCACCACGGAGCTGGAGGTTATAAAGCAGGAGCGTCGCAATAGTATCGACGACCATGTTTCAGCCCTGAGCCTCGAACGCCTGGAAAGCCTCGCCTACCTGAGCAGCGCCTATCGCACCCCGGTCATAGGCTGGATGCACGACCTGCAGCGGCTGGAGGCCCTTCAACTGCAGCAGTGGTACCAGGCCTGGTACGCACCCAACAATGCGACGCTGGTGGTCGTTGGCAATGTCACCCCTGACGGGGTCAAGGCGTTGGCACAGAAATACTTCGATCACCTGGATCGACGCACGACGCCGGTTGCCGTCGTACCTGTCGAATTGTCCACACCCGGCGAAAGGTCGTTGACCCTGTACGCCCCGATATCGGCTCCGCAGCTCATCATGAGTTTCAACATTCCTGGCCTGGCCACTGCGCAAGAGCGCGGGACCGCTCATGCCCTGCGCCTGCTCGAAATCCTGTTGGCAGGTTCCAACAGTGCACGAATCAAACAGCAACTGCAGTTTGGCGAAGCGATATTTTCCGAGGTCCAGTCAGGGTACGACGCCTTCACTCGCGGCGATTCGTTGCTGACCATCAGCACTCAACTCAACCTCGACAAGGTCACGAGTCCAGACCAGGCACTTGCGCGCCTGTGGCAAACGATTGATGAACTGAAAGGCAAGGCACCGGAAAAGGCCGAACTGGATCGGGCCAAAACCATCCTGATCGCCAACACGGTTTATGCACAAGATGATCTGGAAGGCCAAGCCAGTACACTCGGCCTGCTGGAAAGCATTGGCCTCGACTGGCAGTTGGCGGATCAGGACACGGATGAGCTGAACAAGATCACTCCCCTGGATATTCAAAACGCTGCAATCACTTACCTGACACGCGAACGGATGAGCATCGCCCGGATCCTGCCGGAGAAGAACAATGGATAAGTTCACACCCTTCATGAAAGGCATATGGCTAATACTGTCTGGCGTGCTGATGAGCGGGCAGGCGCTTACGGCTGTTGCCACCACAATGACCGCACCACAAAAAGTCATGTTGCAATCACTGAATGAGCCTCAGGCCCAATCGGTTGCGCGGTCGCTACCGATCAAGGGATACAAGACCCTTTCCGGAACCAAAGTCCTGTTCATTCGCACCCCCGGCCTGCCCATGTTCGACGTGCATGTCAGCTTTGCCGCCGGCAGCGCTCACACCCCCCATCAACCTGGCCTGGCAGCCCTGACCTACAGCCTTTTGAATGAAGGCGTGGATGGCAAGGACCTCAATGCCATTCTGGAAAGCTTCGACCAACTGGGAGCCAGACTGGGCATGGGTATCACTCAGGATCGGGCCAACTTTTCCTTGCGCAGCTTGAGCGATGAAGCCCAACGTGTTCCTGCCTTGGCGCTGTTTGCCCAGATGCTTGGCAAACCTTCATTGCCGGAACAGTCCCTGCCTGTGGCGAAGTCCCAGCTACTGCACTTCCTCGACACTGAGGACCAGTCCCATGCCTACCAGGCCAATAAAGCCCTACAAGGATTGCTGTCCCCCGGACACGGTTATGTACAGTCCGTGTATGGGACCAGGGACGGTCTTGCCGCCATCACCCACAATCAGGTCCAGGACTTCCATCGCCACGGGTACGCAGCAGGCAACGCGATGATAACGCTGGTCGGCGACCTTACGGAGGACGAAGCCCAGCGCATTGGCGCACAGATTTCCAGTGCATTACCCCTGGGACCCACCGTTGCCACGATCAAAGCCCCGGACAGTCCCGCCTCTCCAGGTTTTCTGCAGCTGCAAAGGCCAACGAACCAGGCTTACGTGCGCCTTGCCCAGCCAGGCGTCCTGCGCGCCAGTCCAGACTATGTTGCATTGCAGATGGCGAGCCAGATTTTCACAAATCGGCTGATGCATGAACTTCGTGAGCTTCGTGGTCTCACTTATGACGTTCAAGCCGGGCTTTCTACCCTTCAGGCGCAAGGCATCATGACAATCGAGCTGCAGACCAGACCGGAAGTCGCCGATGGGGTAATGACAAAAATCAAGGAGATGTCTCGTGACTTCCTGATCCACGGCCCCACCCAGGAAGAACTCGATGACACCAAAACGCGACTGGCCGGCAGCGCGCCATTGAACAGCACCACCAATACACAGATCGTGGGGCAGCTGCGCGACATCGCTGTCAACGACTTACCATTGAGCCTCGACTTTTCCACTGAAAAAGCCTTGGCATTGGACCTCGCATCGGTCAAGAACGCACTTATCCGACATCTCGACAGCGAGCAATGGAGCACAGTCATCCTGGGGCCCAAGGCCGACCAGCAACCGCTACCAGCCCCTATGGAAAGTGCGGCCAATGGCATCTGTCGCGAAACCGACGAGATTGTGGCAAGTTAGATTTCCCATGACGACGCGGTCGCGGCGCAAGCCGGCCGCGTCATTGTGCGGTTTCACGAAGACCTTTAACGAGAACGGATGTGCAACCCCGCCACACGATCACTGAACCGCCCGCCTTCAGACCAGCCTTCGGCCTCGGCAATCCGCACTTGCAGACCTTGTGGGGGCCGCTGTGGCGCAAAACCACCCACCTGCAACGCGAGCGTGAACGCCTGTGGCTCGAGGATGGCGACTTCCTCGACCTTGACTGGCATGGCCCGCACACTGTCGATGCGCCTCTGGTCCTGGTGTTGCACGGACTGACCGGTTCGTCGAATTCACCTTATGTTGCCGGCATACAGAAAGCGCTGGGCGACCAGGGCTGGGCCAGTGTCGCGCTGAACTGGCGTGGCTGCTCCGGCGAACCCAATCTGTTGCCGCGCAGCTATCATTCCGGCGCCAGTGAAGACCTGGCCGAAACCATCAGGCACCTGCGGGCAAAGCGTCCACTCGCACCGTTGTATGCCGTCGGTTATTCCCTGGGCGGCAATGTGCTGCTCAAGCATCTGGGTGAAACCGGCAGTGCCAGCGGCGTGCTCGGCGCGGTGGCGGTGTCGGTGCCGTTTCGCCTGGACCAGTGCGCCGACCGCATCGGCCAGGGTTTCTCAAAGGTCTATCAGGCGCATTTCATGCGCGAGATGCTGGCCTACATCAAGAACAAGCAACGCCAGTTTCAGCATGACGGGCGCGAGGAGGGTCTCGCGGCACTCGCTGCGCTGGGCTCGCTGGAAAACATGCGCACGTTCTGGGATTTCGATGGCCGGGTGACCGCGCCCCTCAATGGTTTCGCGGATGCCCAGGACTACTATCGTCGCGCATCGAGCCGCTACTTCCTCGGCGAAATCTGTACACCCACCCTGATCATTCAGGCTGCCGATGACCCCTTCGTTTTTCCCCACAGCCTGCCGCAGGCTGACGAGTTGTCAGCCTGCACGCAATTCGAATTGCAGGCCCGGGGCGGGCATGTCGGATTTGTCGATGGCTCGTTCCGCCAACCAGGGTACTACCTGGAGCGGCGCATTCCGCAGTGGCTGACTACCGTGGGACGCGGCTAGGCCATGGGCAACACCCAGGGCGAGTCCATCCACTTCTGGCAAACGGCGCCGTTAGCCGGGATCGAGCTGTTGTCGGCACGCTACATCGAACACCGTTTCGCCCCCCATGTGCATGATGGCTATGTGATCGGCATGATCATGGCCGGCGCCCAGCGTTACCGCTATCGCGGTGCCGAACACCTGGCAGGCAGTGGCACACTGGTGCTGATCAACCCTGATGAACTGCACACAGGCCACAAGGGTACGGAAGACGGCTGGTTGTACCGGGCGTTTTATCCCGACAGCGAGCAGATTCTTTCACTGTTGGCCGAGCTGGAACTGCCGACCCATCACCTGCCGGCATTCGGCGCCACGCTGTATCGCGACCAGGACCTGGTCAACGGCTTTTGTCAGTTACATCGCTTGCTGGAAAGCCCCGCCACAGCCCTGCAGCAGCAGACTGCCTGGCGGGAGCTGATGCTGTCACTGCTGCAACGCCACGCAGCGGTTCCCGTTGCCGGCAAACCGGGCAAGGAGCACCGGGCAGTGACTTTGGCCAAGGAGCTGCTGCAGGCACAACTGGCGGCGCCGCCTTCGCTGGAAGAACTGGCGGCGACGGTGAACTTGTCGCCTTTCCACTTCGCACGGGTGTTCCGCCGCGCCACCGGCATGCCGCCACACACATGGCTGATGCAGCAACGCATCGCTCGGGCGCGGGCGTTGCTGCAGGGTGGTTGTTTGCCGCTGGACGTCGCGACACAGCTGGGGTTTGCCGACCAGAGTCATCTGAGCCGGCAGTTCAAGCAGGTGTATGGGGTTGGACCTGGAGCGTATCGCAGCGCGCGCCTTTATTAACGCTCAAGAAAACCCGTTACCCCTGTGGGAGCGAGCCTGCTCGCGAAAGCGGTGTGTCAATCAACTTATCAGTCGGCGGATATTTCGCTTTCGCGAGCAGGCTCGCTCCCACAGGGGGTAGGGCTTATTCGCCGGTGGCAACGCCCCGCGCAGGATCATTGATCCACTCACTCCACGACCCGGCATACAACGACCCCAACGGATAACCCGCCAGGCACAGGGCGAACAGGTTATGGCACGCCGTCACACCGGAACCGCAATACGCCACCAGATCGGCCGGCGAGCGCTCGCCGAGTTTTGCGGCAAACCGCTGCTTGAGCTGATCGGCTGGCAGGAAACGCCCGTCGCTGCCCAAGTTGTCGGTGAAGGCCGCACATTGCGCACCAGGAATGTGGCCGGCAATCGGGTCGATCGGTTCAACCTCGCCCTTGAAGCGCGGCAAGGCACGGGCATCGAGCAAGGTCAGCGCGGGTTGGGCCAGGCGCTCCTGCAACTGCTCGGCACTGAGGATCAGCGCGTTGTCCGGCACTCCGGTAAATGTGCCGCGGCTACTCGACGGTGGGTCCAGGCTCAGGGGCAAGCCCGCCGCGTGCCAGGCCTTAAGCCCGCCGTCGAGGATAAACACGCCGTCACGCTTGCCCAACCAGGCCAGCAACCACCAGGCCCGCGCTGCAAAGGCACCCGGACCGTCGTCGTACAAGACCACTTCGCTGTCGGCGTTGATGCCCCACGCCTGCAGGCGTTCGATCAAGTCCGCCGGCTCGGGCAATGGATGGCGCCCGGTCACGCCCTTGACCACTTTGCCACTCAGGTCGCGCTCAAGATCGGCAAAAGACGAGCCGGCGATGTGCCCTTGTGCGTAGCTGCGCTGGCCGTAATCCGGGTCTTCGAGAGCAAAACGACAATCAAGAATCACCAACCCCGGCTGGTCCTTTTTCAGGTCCAGTGCTTGCGGGCTGATCAGTTGCGCAATGGGCATAACGGGCTCCTGTGATGGGCTATTTTCGATCCTGCAGCATTCGTTATTTCATACTTCTTCCAATGCCTGGGCCAACGGCACGTAAAACTCTTCAAACAGCGCATCGACCGCGTCGCGAGCTTGATCCGTGACGAAACCCGCCTCCAGCACCAATACCTGGTACACGCCGCGCTTGATGGCTTGTTCGCTGAGGTGGCTGGAGTTTTCCCGCGTGGTGCACAAAAAACGCACCCAGGAGGTGAGGATGATCCAGGCATTGATCGTCAGGGACTCGATCTGCACCCGATCCATCTTCAGGATGCCGGCGGCAACAAAACCTTCGTAGATGGCGGCGCCCTGAATCACGCAGCGCTGGGAAAAGCGCCGGTAGCGGGCCGCCAGTTCCGGGTCACTGTCGAGCAAGTGCTCCAGGTCCCGGTGCAGGAACCGGTAGCGCCACATGGCTGACAACAGCTCCTTGAGGTAGAAACGCTTGTCTTCCACCGTGGCGGCGCGCCCCTGTGGCGGACGCAGGAAGCTGTCCACCAGGCTCTCATACTCACCGAACAGCACGGCGATGATCGCCTGCTTGTTAGGAAAGTGGTAGTACAGGTTGCCCGGAGAAATCTCCATGTGGGCGGCGATGTGGTTGGTGCTGATGCTGCGCTCGCCCTGCTGGTTGAACAGCTCCAGGCTGTTCTGCACGATGCGCTCGCTGGTTTTTATCCTTGGGGCCATGGCTTGAGCTTAAATTCAGAGTGCGATGAGGGGCATCTTACGGCCTATCCGCGAGCGATAAAACAAAGCGGTGCCGAGGATGGTATTTGACTTTTTAGAGTATAGACTCTAGAAATGCTCTCACTACAACAAATCCGGAGCCGACCATGACTGCTGACATTTCCTACCTGCAAAATCTCCAGCAGCCCCTGCAAGAGCTTCAGACCCTGTTCGACGCACAGCGCGCGGCCTATGCTGCCAACCCGATGCCGCCCGCGGCCCAGCGCCAGCAATGGCTCAAGGCGCTACGTGATTTGCTGGACAACGAACGCCAGGCCTTGATCGATGCGATCAGCCAGGATTTCAGCAACCGCAGTGCCGATGAAACCTTGCTCGCCGAACTGATGCCCAGCCTGCACGGCATTCACCACGCCCGCCGCCACCTCAAGGGCTGGATGCGCGCGTCGCGGCGCAAAGTCGGTATCGCGTTTCAGCCGGCGTCGGCGAAGGTGGTCTACCAGCCACTGGGCGTGGTCGGGGTCATCGTGCCGTGGAACTATCCGTTGTACCTGGCCATCGGGCCTTTGGTCGGCGCGTTATCGGCAGGTAACCGGGTGATGCTCAAACTCAGCGAATCGACCCCGGCCACCGGTTTGCTGATCAAGGCGTTGTTCGCGCGAATCTTCCCCGAAGACCTGGTTTGCGTGGTGCTGGGCGAAGCCGATATCGGCGTGGCGTTTTCACGCCTGCCCTTCGATCACCTGCTGTTCACCGGCGCCACCAGCATTGGCAAACACGTGATGCGCGCGGCGGCGGAAAACCTGACGCCGGTCACCCTGGAACTGGGCGGCAAGTCCCCGGCCATTGTTTCCCATGACGTACCGCTCAAGGATGCCGCTGAACGCATCGCTTTCGGCAAGACCCTCAATGCCGGCCAGACCTGCGTGGCCCCGGATTACGTGCTGGTGCCGGAAGATCGTGTCGGCGCGTTCGTGGAGGCCTATCGACAGGCGGTTCGCGGTTTTTATCCGACCCTCGCCGACAACCCGGACTACACCGCGATCATCAATGACCGACAACTGGCGCGACTCAAGGGCTATGTCAGCGATGCCACCAGCAAGGGTGCCCTGCTGATTCCAGTGTTCGAGCAAGGCCAAGGCCGTCGCATGGCGCATAGCCTGCTGCTTAACGTCAACGACGAGATGACGGTGATGCAGGACGAAATCTTCGGCCCGCTGTTGCCGATCGTTCCCTACAAGCATCTGGACCAGGCCTTCGCCTATATCAACCAGCGGCCTCGCCCACTGGCGCTGTACTACTTTGGCTACGACAAGCGCGAGCAAAACCGTGTGCTGAACGAGACCCACTCCGGAGGCGTCTGCCTCAACGACACCCTGCTGCACGTGGCCCAGGATGACATGCCGTTCGGCGGTATCGGTCCTTCGGGCATGGGCCATTACCACGGACACGAAGGCTTCCTGACGTTCAGCAAGGCCAAGGGTGTGCTGGTCAAGCAGCGCTTCAACGCGGCGAAGCTGATCTATCCGCCCTATGGCAAAGCCATTCAGAAAATGATCCAGAAGCTGTTTATCCGCTAACGATAGCCACCGCCGGGTAATAACAATAATGCACCCAAGCCTGTCCGAAACACCCGCGCTGTCACGGCGCGGCCTGCTCAAATTCAGCCTCGGCGCCAGCGCCTTTCTTGCCACTGCCGGGTTGGGGGCCAGCCTCAGCGGCTGCTCATCGAGCGCGCCTGCCAGTGGCTTCACGGCACTGCGCAGTAGCGACCTGCTGTTTTTGCGCGCCCTTGTCCCAGTGATGCTCGACGGTGCAGTCACGGCCGCGAACATGCCGGAGGCTGTCGAGGGCACCCTGAAAAGCCTCGATTACAACCTCGACCACCTGTCTCCGGAAATGCTCAAGCTCACTCGACAATTGTTCGATGTGCTGGGCATGGCCGTGACCCGCGGGCCGCTGACCGGGATCTGGGGTAGCTGGGAAAACGCCAGTGCCGAGGATATCCGGCGCTTCCTCGATCGCTGGGAAAACAGCTCGTTGAGCCTGCTGCGCATGGGTCACAGTTCATTGCTGCAACTGGTGATGATGGCCTGGTATGGGCGCAAGGAGTCATGGGCGCATTGCGGGTATCCGGGGCCACCAGCGGTTTGAGACCGCGTCGACGCTTTCGCGAGCAGGCTCGCTCCCACAGAGATCGCGTACCCATGTGGGAGCGAGCCTGCTCGCGAAGGCGCCAGCTGCTTCACCACTTCATCCAACAATAAAAAGAGAACCCGAAGATGCCCGTACCCGACCCGTTCCGCGAAGGCATGGCCCGTGGCTGGAAAACCCATGATGGCTCGCAACTGACCCAGGACCTGACCCTCGAAGCGGATGTGGCGATCATCGGCAGCGGTGCCGGTGGAGGGACCACGGCCGAAATCCTCAGTGCGGCCGGCTACAAAGTGCTGCTGATCGAGGAAGGCCCACTCAAGACCAGCAGCGACTTCAAGTTGCTCGAAGACCAGGCCTACGCCAGCCTCTACCAGGAAGGCATCGGTCGCATGAGCAAGGATGGCGCAATCACCATCCTCCAGGGCCGGGCGGTGGGCGGCACCACGCTGATCAACTGGACCTCCAGCTTCCGCACGCCAGAGCCAACCCTGGAACACTGGGCCAAGGAACACAACGTGAAGGGCCATTCCCCTGCTGAAATGGCGCCCTGGTTCGAAAAAATGGAACAGCGCCTGGGCGTCGCCCCGTGGATGGTCCCGCCCAACGCGAACAACGAAGTGATCCGCAAGGGTTGCGAAAAGCTCGGTTACAACTGGCATGTGATCCCGCGCAATGTGAGCGGCTGCTGGAACCTCGGCTACTGCGGCATGGGCTGCCCGACCAACGCCAAGCAGTCGATGATGGTCACGACCATTCCGGCCACCCTGGAAAACGGCGGCGAGCTGCTTTATCTGGCCCGCGCGGAAAAACTCATCATCAGTGGCGAGACCGTCACCGGACTGCACTGCGTGGCGATGGACGAGCGCTGTGTCGAGCCCACCGGACGCAGTATCAGGGTCAAGGCCAAGCATTACGTATTGGCCGGCGGCGGAATCAACAGCCCGGCGCTGCTGCTGCGCTCCGACGCGCCCGACCCGCACAAGCGGCTGGGCACACGCACCTTTCTGCATCTGGTGAACATGTCCGCCGGCTTGTTCGACGAAGTCATCAACCCGTTCTATGGCGCGCCACAGTCGATCTATTCCGACCATTTCCAATGGCAGGATGGCACCACCGGCAAGATTGGCTACAAACTGGAGGTTCCGCCGCTGCACCCGGCGCTGGCCGCCACCCTGCTGGGTGGCTTCGGCCAGGAAAATGCCCGGCACATGGCTGACCTGCCGCACACTCACGCCATGCTGGCGTTGCTGCGCGACGGATTCCACCCGGACAGTCCCGGTGGCAGCGTACAACTGCGCGGTGACGCTACACCAGTGCTCGACTACCAGATTTCACCCTACGTCTGGGACGGCTTGCGCCGGGCCTTCCACAGCATGGCCGAGATCCAGTTCGCCGGGGGCGCCAAGGCCGTGATGCCCATGCACGCCGATGCTCGCTACGTTAAAACCTTGGGCGAAGCGCGCACGCTGATCGACGGGCTCAATCTGGCGTTGTATCGCACGCGCTTGGGCAGCGCCCATGTGATGGGCGGATGCAGCATGGGCGAAGACCCGAAAAATGCGGTCACCGATAGCCTTGGCCGGCATCATCAACTGGGTAATTTGTCGATCCATGATGGTTCGCTCTTCCCCACCAGCATTGGCGCAAACCCGCAGTTGTCGGTCTATGGGCTGACGGCGCAACTGGCGACTTCTTTGGCTGAACGTTTAAAAAACCCGTGAAAAAGACGATTATTTCCATCGTCTATAGTGCTTTCTTACCCAACAGGCGACTTGGCCGACCGGTTAGGCTGCGATACCATCCGAATCCCCAACGCACTCCCGCCAGGACGACGCGATGAACCGAGTGTTGTACCCAGGTACCTTCGACCCTATTACCAAGGGCCATGGCGATCTGGTCGAACGCGCCTCGCGCCTGTTCGATCACGTGATCATTGCTGTCGCCGCCAGCCCGAAGAAAAACCCGCTGTTTCCCCTGGAACAGCGTGTGGAGCTGGCCCGCGAAGTCACCAAACATCTGCCGAACGTTGAAGTGGTCGGTTTCTCGACGCTACTGGCGCATTTTGCCAAAGAGACGAACGCCAATGTGTTCCTGCGTGGCTTGCGCGCAGTGTCGGACTTCGAATACGAATTCCAGCTGGCCAACATGAACCGCCAGCTGGCCCCGGATGTGGAAAGCCTGTTCCTTACCCCATCCGAGCGTTATTCGTTCATTTCCTCGACGCTGGTTCGTGAAATCGCAGCCTTGGGCGGTGATATCACCAAGTTCGTACACCCGATAGTGGCGGACGCCCTCACACAGCGCTTCAAGAAATAATCCTGATCCGTAGGAGCCGGCTTGCTGACAACGCGGTGCACCTGATGCACCGCCTTCGCCAGCAAGCCGGCTCCTGCAGTACGTCGTAGTTGCGTGCACCGCAGACGCCAATGCGGCACAATTAGCGCATTGATTTATTGCGCCCGGGCCTGCCGCCCCGGCTGGAGTTAGCATGTCCCTGATCATCACCGACGATTGCATCAACTGCGACGTCTGCGAACCCGAGTGCCCCAACGCCGCCATTTCCCAAGGCGAAGAAATCTATGTGATCGACCCGAACCTGTGCACTCAGTGTGTCGGCCACTACGACGAACCGCAGTGCCAGCAGGTCTGCCCGGTGGATTGCATTCCTCTGGACGAAGCCCATCCAGAGACTGAAGAGCAGTTGATGGAGAAGTACCGCAAGATTACCGGGAAGGCTTGAAAGATCGCAGCCTTCGGCAGCTCCTACAGAGATCGCATTCCCCTGTAGGAGCTGCCGAAGGCTGCGATTTTTTGCTTTTCAGGTCTGACACCGCGGGCAGAACACACTGGCGCGCTGCCCGAGTTTCACTTCCCGCAGGCCCGTGCCACAGACTTTGCAGTGCTCACCGCCGCGACCGTACACGAACAACTCCTGCTGGAAGTAGCCCGGCTGCCCGTCCCCACCGATAAAGTCGCGCAATGTGGTGCCGCCGCGCTCGATGGCAGCCGCCAGGATGCGCTTGATCTCGATCGCCAGTTTTAAGTACCGCGCCCGGGAAATACTCTTGGCTTCGCGACGCGGGTCGATACCGGCGGCGAACAGCGCTTCGGTCGCATAGATATTGCCAACGCCGACCACCACCGCGTTGTCCATGATGAACGGCTTGACCGCCATCGAGCGCCCGCGGGACTGCTGGAACAGCCGCTCGCCATCGAACAGGTCGGTCAATGGCTCCGGCCCCAGGCGAATCAGCAGCTCATGATTGAGCGGATCGAGGCTCCACAGCATCGCACCGAACCGTCGCGGGTCGGTGTAGCGCAAGGCCAGGCCCGATTCCAGCTCGATATCCACATGCTCATGCTTGGCCGCCGGCAGGCCGGCTTCGACCAGGCGCAAATTCCCCGACATCCCCAAATGGCTGATCAAGGTACCGACCTCGGCATTGATCAAAAGGTATTTGGCGCGCCGCTCCACCAGTACGATGCGCTGGCCGGACAAGCGCACATCGAGGTCTTCGGGGATTGGCCAGCGCAGACGGCGATCGCGCACGATCACCCGACTGACACGCTGGCCTTCCAGGTGCGGCGCAATCCCGCGGCGGGTGGTTTCGACTTCTGGGAGTTCAGGCATGGTGCTCTCGGATCAGGCGCTCGGTGAGAAGAGGTTCGCCGTTCAGCGGTGAGTGCCGAGGTCGCGAATCGTTTGCTTGAGGGTTTCGAAATCGTAATCCGAGAGGCCCACGTAATCGAGCACCAAATGCCCGATGCTGTTCCACTCGTGGTCTTCGGGCTGGCTGCCCAGCACCCGGTAGGACGCACAAATGTGCTCGGCCATTTTCAGGATCGCCAACAGGTTTTTCAGGGCGCTGTTGCGCGACGACTCATCGCTGAATATCGCCAGGGCATTGTGATGATTGGCGATCGCGGCAGACACGTGATCCGGCAGGCGCCAGGATTTGGCCGTGTAGTACCCGACCACGGCATGGTTGGTGTTGAATGCCTGGTTCTCGGTGTCCACCACCCGGTAATCGGGACCGGCGTTGGCATAGGCCTGTTCCAGCACGCTCATATAGTTGGGGAACCGCTGCAGCATCAACGGCACGCCGCAGTCGTGGAACAGTCCCAGGGCATAGGCTTCATCGCCGGCCTGGGCGCCAATGCGCTTGGCCAGGGTCAGGCAGGTCATCGCCACGTCCTGGGCAGTATCCCAGAACCGGTTCAAGGTAACGATGGTGTCATCGTTCATCTCGCCCTTGATCGACTGAGCATTGATCAAGTTGATGATCGAGCGACTGCCCAGCAGATTCACCGCGCGCTGGATCGAGGCAATCTTGTTGCTCAGGCCGTAATACGGCGAGTTGACGATTTTCAGCAGGGAGCCAGAGAGGCCCGGGTCCTGGGAAATCAGCTTCGCGATCACATCCAGATCCGGGTCGGGCATGTACTGCTCCATCTGCAGATCCACCATGATCTGCGGTTGGGCCGGCACACTGATGCCTTGCAAGGATTGCTGGATTTGTTCGGCGGTAAGCTCTTGGGACATAGGTACACACTCTGGGTCAGGCGCGGATTCTAACTTTTCTGGATTGGATCCGACACCTGGGCCAGTGCGCCGATTGCAGTTTCATCTGGTCCAGGCCTGACTCACCGCATGTCCACCCACCGCGCCGTGGGCTTGCGCAACACGGTATACTCCCGCTCTTTTTTCCGGAGCGACGTCATGTCCCTGCCTAGCCTGCGCCTCAAAGCCAACGCCGACCGTCGCCTGCGCAACGGCCACTTGTGGGTCTACAGCAACGAAATCGATGTAGCCGCTACACCTTTGCACGGTTTCAAGGCCGGCGACCAGGCGATCCTCGAAGCCGCTGGCGGCAAGCCACTGGGCATCGTCGCCATGAGCCCGAACAACCTGATCTGTGCGCGCCTGCTGTCGCGCGACATCAAGTTGCCACTCGACAAGTCACTGCTGGTGCATCGCCTGAATGTGGCCCTGTCGCTGCGCGATCGCCTGTTCGACAAGCCGTTCTATCGCCTGGTCTACGGTGATTCCGACCTGCTGCCAGGCCTGGTGGTCGACCGTTTCGGCGACATCCTGGTGGTGCAGATCGCCTCGGCGACCATGGAAGCCCATAAAGACGACGTGATCGCAGCGCTGACCCAAGTGCTCAAGCCAAGCGGCATCCTGTTCAAGAACGACTCCGCCGCCCGTGATGCCGAAGGCCTCAACCGCTATGTCGAAACCGTGTTCGGCCTGGTGCCGGAATGGGTTGCGCTGGAAGAGAACGGGGTGAAATTCGAAGCGCCGGTTATCCAGGGCCAGAAAACCGGTTGGTTCTACGACCACCGCATGAACCGCGCACGCCTGGCGCCATACGCCAAGGGCAAGCGCGTGCTCGACCTGTACAGCTACATTGGCGGCTGGGGCGTTCAAGCGGCTGCATTCGGCGCCAGTGAAGTGTTCTGCGTCGACGCCTCGGCCTTCGCCCTCGACGGTGTCGAGCGCAACGCCGCGCTGAATGGCTTCGCCGAGAAAATGACCTGCATCGAAGGCGACGTGTTCGAAGCCCTGAAAGAGCTCAAGGCCAGCGAAGAGCGCTTCGATGTGATCGTGGCCGACCCGCCTGCCTTCATCAAACGCAAGAAAGACATGAAGAACGGCGAAGGCGCCTACCGCCGCCTGAACGAACAAGCCATGCGCCTGCTCACCAAGGACGGCATCCTGTTCAGCGCCTCCTGCTCGATGCACCTGCCGGAAGACGACCTGCAGAACATCCTGCTGACCAGCGCCCGCCACCTGGATCGTAATATCCAGATGCTGGAGCGTGGCGGCCAAGGCCCGGATCATCCGGTGCACCCGGCCATCCCGGAAACCCGCTACATCAAGAGCATCACCTGCCGGTTGCTGCCAAACAGCTAACAACACCAAACCACTGTAGGAGCGAGCATGCTCCGGGCGGCGTTCCGACGATGGTCGCCAACGATAACGCGGGGAACCTGTTGCCCCGCGGCGTACTCGGGTTCATCGCGAGCATGCTCGCTCCTACAGTAGATTCAGAACTGTCCTACGCCTCGATGCATTGACTTCCCCCCACATCAAGCCAACTCTCGACCACCCCTCACGGACCGAGTGCGCTGTCGATGACCCCTGCCCCGCAGACCGCGAAAAAATCGTCGCTCATCCTGCTGTTGATGACCATGACGCTATTGGGCGTATTTCCGCTGGACGTCGTCCTGCCGTCTTTTCCCGCCCTGTCTGACTACTTCCAGACCTCAGCGTCCGACATTGCCCTGTCTGTCAGCCTGTTCGCCATCGGCTTGGGGATATCCGTGGTGCTGGTCGGACCGCTGTCGGATTTATGGGGGCGCAGGCAGCTTCTACTGATCGGTATCGCCATCTCGGTAATCGGTGCAGCGGGCTGCGTGATGACTCCGGATTACGGCTGGTTCCTGGTGTTTCGCGTTGTCCAGGCAATTGGCTGTGGTTCCTTCGTGCTATCGCAGGCGCTGATTCAGGACCTGTTCGTCGGCAGGGAACAGGAGCGCCTCAGAATCTGGATGACCACCGCAGGCGGCGTCTTCATTTCCCTATCACCACTACTGGGAACATGGCTGCAAATGCATCTGGGCTGGGAGGGCAGCTTCTTTGTCTTTATCGGGCTGGCGGTCATTGTCTGGATAAAGGCTGGCGTTTTGCTCAAGGAAACCCCACGTAATCGTGCGTCTCCCGGCCGCTTTTTCGCCGCCTACTGGCGCCTGTGTTCCGACCCACGCTTCATGGGTTATTGGCTGATTTCCGCCCTCGCCTTCGCCTGCCATTTCTCGTTCATCGTCATCTCGCCGATCATTTTCATGGAGCGCCTGGCACTCACGCCCTACGAATTCGCCTGGGTAATGCTGCTGTACGGCGCTGCCTACATAGTTGGCGGGATAGTCGCCAGTGCGCTGCATCGGCGCCTGCAGGCCAATACGCAGATCATCGTCGGCCTGGGACTGATCGCGCTGTCGGGGTTGGTCATGCTGTTGCTGGCCAGCCAATTCGGGCTGGCGGCCGCAGCCGTGCTGATACCGATGCTGATTTGTACTGCCGGCACTACTATTGCCCGCCCCATTGCCAACTCCAAAGCCATGACCCTCCACCCGCAGGATGCAGGCACATCCACTTCGGTCGGCGGTGTGATGATCTTCTTGTGCGGCGGCGTGATCAGCCTGGTGATCAATCTCGCGTCTGAAGACCTGACGACGGCCCTCGCCTCGTGTTTCCTGATCTTGAGCATTGCAGGACTGGGGCTGAACACGTTGATCGGGCGGCCGCCGTCCTGTAGGAGCGAGCTTGTCGAATCGTCGCACCGTCGCGATAGTCGTCAATGATAATGCTGGAGACCTGACACCCCGCAGCGCTCTCAGGTTTTTCGCGAGCATGCTCGCTCCTACAAGGGGCTGTCCGTGCGTCTTGTGGATGCTGACTGCATACGTGCAGGCATTCCCTCCAGCCGCCAGCCGTGTAGAATCGCGACATTCATCGCCAGTCATCCCCGGCGGGTTTATGAGCTCAAGCTGAAGCGCGCGGCGATCCCGCAAAGTTATCGGCAACTTCCGGACACCCGGCCATTTCTGAGTGTTCCAGACGTCAATAGAAGCTCACTTCCCTTTTGATACCTGATTAGCCGCCCGGAGTGCTTCATGCCTGATTACCGCTCGAAAACATCCACCCACGGCCGCAACATGGCCGGCGCCCGCGCACTGTGGCGCGCAACGGGGATGAAAGATGACGACTTCAAAAAGCCGATCATCGCCATTGCCAACTCATTTACCCAGTTCGTGCCGGGCCACGTGCACCTGAAAGATCTGGGGCAACTGGTCGCCCGCGAAATCGAACGCGCTGGCGGCGTGGCAAAAGAATTCAACACCATCGCCGTCGACGACGGCATCGCCATGGGCCACGACGGCATGCTGTATTCGCTGCCGAGCCGCGAGATCATCGCCGACTCCGTCGAGTACATGGTCAATGCCCACTGCGCTGACGCCATCGTCTGCATCTCGAACTGCGACAAGATCACCCCTGGCATGTTGATGGCCTCCCTGCGCCTGAACATCCCGGTGATCTTCGTGTCCGGCGGCCCGATGGAAGCCGGCAAGACCAAACTGGCCAGCCACGGTCTCGACCTGGTCGACGCCATGGTGATCGCCGCCGACTCCAGCGCTTCTGACGAGAAGGTTGCCGAGTACGAGCGTAGCGCCTGCCCTACCTGCGGTTCGTGCTCCGGCATGTTCACCGCCAACTCGATGAACTGCCTGGTCGAAGCCCTGGGCCTGGCACTGCCGGGCAACGGTTCGACCCTGGCCACCCACAGCGACCGCGAGCAGTTGTTCCTGCAGGCCGGCCGCACCATCGTCGAGCTGTGCAAGCGTTACTACGGCGAGAACGATGAGTCGGTGTTGCCGCGCAACATCGCCAACTTCCAGGCGTTCGAAAACGCCATGACGCTGGACATCGCCATGGGCGGTTCCACCAACACCATCCTGCACTTGCTGGCCGCTGCCCAGGAAGCCGAGATCGATTTCGACCTGCGCGACATCGACCGCCTGTCCCGTCACGTGCCGCAACTGTGCAAGGTCGCGCCGAACATCCAGAAGTACCACATGGAAGACGTGCACCGTGCGGGCGGGATCTTCAGCATCCTCGGCTCGCTGGCCCGTGGCGGCCTGCTGCACACCCAGCTGCCGACCGTGCACAGCCGCAGCATGGAAGAAGCCATCGCCAAGTGGGACATCACCCAGACCAACGACGAAGCCGTGCATCACTTCTTCAAGGCGGGTCCTGCGGGCATCCCGACGCAAACCGCGTTCAGCCAGTCGACCCGTTGGGACACCCTGGACGACGACCGTGAAAACGGCTGCATCCGCAGCGTCGAGCACGCCTACTCGCAAGAAGGCGGCCTGGCCGTGCTGTACGGCAACATCGCCCTGGACGGCTGCGTGGTGAAAACCGCCGGCGTCGACGAGTCGATCCACGTGTTCGAAGGCAACGCGAAGATCTTCGAAAGCCAGGACAGTGCCGTACGCGGCATCCTCGCTGACGAAGTGAAGGAAGGCGACATCGTCATCATTCGCTACGAAGGCCCGAAAGGCGGCCCGGGCATGCAGGAAATGCTCTACCCGACGTCGTACCTGAAATCCAAAGGCCTGGGCAAAGCCTGCGCCCTGCTCACCGACGGTCGCTTCTCCGGCGGCACCTCGGGCCTGTCCATCGGCCACGCTTCGCCTGAAGCCGCTGCTGGCGGCGCGATCGGCCTGGTGCAGGACGGCGACAAAGTGCTGATCGACATTCCAAACCGCTCGATCAACCTGTTGGTCAGCGATGAAGAACTGGCCGCGCGCCGCGTCGAGCAGGACAAGAAAGGCTGGAAACCGGTTGAAGTGCGTCCACGTAAAGTGACCACCGCGTTGAAAGCCTATGCCCTGCTGGCGACCAGTGCCGACAAGGGTGCTGTGCGTAACAAGGCGATGCTTGATGGGCTGTAAGGGTTAAGCGTTGAACGAAAAATACCCCGCCATGTGCGGGGTATTTTTTTGCGGCGTCTATTTAGTGCTTAATTTACTAGTGTATTCCCGAAGGCATATTCAGAACCGGGTCAAAAGCCAGGTTCGTCAATCGCAAGAGTTAGAAGTCCGCAACATCTCTCCCAGATAGAGGAGCGCCAGTAATGTGGGGCTAATCAATACCAAGTTAAACCAGATACTACTGCCGGGATGGGTCAGTGAACCTATTAGCGGGATGGAGATAGCTATCAGCCCCATTATTAGCATTAACGATATAATGCGTCTGCGGTAATACACCGTAGTACTAGGTCTATTCAGCGCAGCTAGAGCAAGCCCCGTAGTTCCCGACCAGGCAAGTATGCCGATTGTTATACCGAAGGCTTCACCAAACATCATTAAGTACGAACTTAGCAGGGCCAATCCAAAAGCAGGTAAGACACCTCCGATTAGATACATAACTGGCCAAAGGATACGTAACACCACGTATATTTACTCCATTAAATAATCATCGAGCTGAATAAAGTCTCGACCTGATAGGTTTCCGCCTTCCTGAGTTCCTCGATGCGCGAGTCAAGGATTTACCCACGGCCTGGCAACTTGTAGCTTGATGAGATAACGCTCCTCTGTGGGACGCTTGTCGTCTCTAAAGCGATTGACCCCCAACATCACCTGATACTGATTACCCGCTTGCCAGGTAGACGTGCCGCCTTTGTTCACGTCTCGTAATCGGGCCCGCCATTCGGGAGTGTCAGCAAAGGGTGGGTCGTCACCGACCCGAATGGGTATCCAGCCACCGTGGCGCCATTGCGCCTGCAAATCCAGCACGACTTTGAGGGTATCGTCGAGTAACAGCGGCTCGATTTGCGGGGACATGCGCAGACTTCTGACTAACCCATCACGATCGAAACTAACCGTGAAAAAGCGAGCCAGCGGGGTCAAAAATCCGAATTGATCGTCGATAAAACGCAGGCGTGCGTCGGACTTGGGAGTGTTGAACCAGGAGTACCCTGGAAAAGCCGGATCAATGGCCGCGCTGGAGCGCAGGCGCATGGCTTCCCAAGGTTCGCCGATCACTAGCGCAATTTCCGGGTCATCCGATAGCGCTCGCATAACCGCCATTGTCAATAGAGCCGCGACTGCAATGGCCAAAACCTTCCGTCGCCACTTCATGCGTCGCAGTAGATTCATCGCACGCCCCGGCCTGCGGCTATATCGAGAATCGCCTGTTCGATCAGTTGGCGATCAGAGCGCCGTAGAAGCTCATCAAATTGCTCCGCGGCCTTGAGTACGAAGGGCATGCGCTGATGGATATCGGCCAGGTTGGCAAAGTAATCATTGCTGAAGCCCACGGTGCGCCCGTCTTCGCTGGGACGGCACTGGCTGGCCAGTGTCAGCTCGACCGCTGCCGCAGCACCAGAGGGGAGGTTCGTGACGTAGGAGAAATGGTTGCCACGTAGCAAATGTACCAATTGCACATCGCTGTACATCGATGGTTGCAGGATGTTCTTCTGTTCATGTTCGGCTAGAAAAACAACACTTTCGGCAATGTTGCCAGCCTCAATGGCCGCGAAGGCTTGCAGTATTTCCTCATGGTAAGTGCCAAACTCCAGCTTTTCCTGCTCGATCGGCCACAACACAGGTTGTTGAACATGCCCAAATATGTTCTTCCGTGAAGCGAGGCATGTCTTGAGCGCCAACAACCCTCGCTCTTTGTAAAAAACATGCAACGGAAAAACATCCAGAAACAGCGTGGTATTGCCCAGCGCCAGCATGTCATGCACGTACTCGAGTTGCCCCTGTACTAGCGACAATGATTCTCTGTCGGTGCGCCAGTCAACGCTCGGTATCGGGTTATTGCTGCGGGATAGCTCGTAGTCACGTTGCAACTGTTTGTCAGTCTTGCCGAACAATTCAATTCCAAAGATTTTCCAACGACGCTGGGCGCTGCCAACCATGCGCTTTCCCGCTTCGTATTGATTCTGAATCCTCTCGACTGATTGAGCCGCATGCAACAACCCACAACCCACCTGCTTGGAGGCGAACGCAGCAAGTCCAGCCCATTGGAAACGCTGATCCTCCAGCCACAATCGGGCGTAGGCCGCATTGATCGCGCGATTGCGCGCTTTTGGATCGGCGATAAGGATCCCGCCCGGTGCCACGATCGCTTCGGCTCTTTGCTGGTAGCTGCGCCAAAGGTTCTGGCAGACCTGTCCCGTCTGTTCGCCGTAGCTCGTTGCAGGACGGATGCTGGAGGGGCTCGGTTCTGCTGTCGGCTGGCGGGCTTCGACCGGCTTCGCGGGTTGAGCCGCGGCTCGGGCAGGCGACGCAATGCCGCTGCTTTCGATCGTTTGGCATCTGATGGTCTGATTGGCAATCAGCTTGGGCGATGGATCGCACTTGCACTTGCACAGGTCGCCGTCCAGTGCGGGCTTGCGTCCTTCCCACTCCTCCGACAGGCGTGGGCCGACGCAGATGATTGTCCCGGTACTGTCGCATTCCGGGCATTTGACTTGATCGCCTTCGCGGGCCAAGTTCTGGCCCAAGATGCTGCCTCGATGCCAACCGCTTACGACTGTGCCGCCGACGGTGGTTTTGGCCCCGACTGTGATGTGGTAGCGCTTCATGCGAAATGTGTCCTTGTCAGATCGAAAGGACGAAAGCTAGAAGAGTCGAAGTGGAGGAAGAATCAGACGCTTCTTTGATTGATGTAGGGCATTTCTGAAATGGGGCAGGATGTGGTCGTCGGTATGCTGGAGATAATGCGAGGGAATGCCCCGCCAGGTGCGGGGCTGATCGTTCCCACGCTCTGCGTGGTAATGCCTCAAGGGACGCTCTGCGTCCAGTGACGCGGAGCGTCACGGGCTTCATTCCCACGCAGAGCGTGGGAACGATCAACTCGGCCAGATGCGGGGCATCTTTTTCCCGCGTTATTGCTGTGGGTCGAGGTTATCCAGCGCCTGGTTTACTGCCAGTTCGCCCAACATGATGAGCTGGGTAATTCCCAGCATCGTGCTGCGTTGAGAGCCTTCCAGCAGGCCGGCGAAATCGCTGGCCATGACGTTGGCCGAGGCGAGGGATTCGCAGGCGTGGGCCAACAGGGTTTCGGTGTCGAGGCCGGGGGCGATCATGAATGTTCGGCTGGGTTTACGTGGGGTGGCGTTGATGCGGGCCGACAGGTTGTCGGTGTCCGGTGGATCGGGGGTAATTTTGAGCATTGATGAAACTCCTTACACCATAAGACAAGGAGCCATCACCCTCGCTACCAAACGAAGGGTGGCGGCCATGCGCAGGTTGGTAGACCGGGGTGTAAGGAAACCGGCGCGCCCGAAAGCGCCCTGTGCATGACCACCATAAAAAGCGGAGACGTGAGAACGTCTGCAAATCATGATGCTTTGCACCCTACACAGCCGGGCTACCAAACCCGATCACTGATGTTCAGCGACAGGTAGACGGTAGAGTCCAGGAGTAAGGCGCACAAGTCGGCGGATTCTGAAGTAGTCGTAGTCCGTTACGCAAGAACGTGCAGGTTGCGACTGTAGGAAGAAGTTGATCGAACAGAGGCTTTCATTGTTTGCGCTGGCCTCTTCGCGAGCAAGCCCGCTCCCACAGGGGATCTGCGTCGTTCACAGATTCAATGTGGGAGCGGGCTTGCTCGCGAAGGCAGCGACTCGGTCTTACTGGATTTCTGCAGGTGTGACGACCACCCAATTTTTGTCCGCCGTCACCGGCAGCCCTTCCTTGGCCTGGGCCGCGGCGTTCTTGGCCATCATGCCCTGGATCTGGGTCATGTACTTGTCCTTGCGGTTGACCCACAGGTGGATGCCGCCCTTGGCCACGTCAACGCCGTGGAACAGCATGTAGCCGTCGCTGGTCGGGGTATCGCCACCGACCAGTACCGGTTTTTTCCACTCATCGATGTAGGTCAGGATCGCTGCGTGCTTGCCGGCCATCCAGGTCGCCGGGGTCCACAGGTATGGCGTCAGTTCCAGGCCGAGGTTGGCCTTCTCGTCATATTTGCCAGCGGTGATCTGCTTGCGCGCAGTGGTCAGTTCGCCGGTCTTCTGGTCCTTGAGCAGCATCGACACGCCGATCACGTTCTGCGGTTTGACGTTGTAGCCGTACTTCGGATCGGCCGCGACCATGCGCACCAGCTCTTCCGAGGCGGCGGTCATCACATAGACCTCGATACCGTTCTCCATCAGCTTGTTGTAGAGCTCTTGCTGGCCGGTGAAGATTTTCGGTGGGTTGACGTCGAGTTTCTTGACCACGTCGCCTTCGTAATAGGTGGCGGGCACCGGTTTGCCAGAGGCCATCAACTCATCGACGTAGCCCTTGAGTTCCTGGAGCGTGAAGCCTGAAAACACTTGGGCGACCCATGGATAGCAGACCATGTCGTCGAGTTCACAGAGGCGGTAGTAGTAACTGAACAGGCTTTCCTTGTGGTCGGCGGTGTCCTTGAACGGCATCAGTTTCAGGGAGGGGTCGAGTTTGTCGCGGGTGATCAGGCCTTTGTTTTCCATGAACGGCAGCAACGACTCTTCGAGGTCGTAGCGGTAACTGGTGTTGTCCATGTCGAACACCGCGTAGTTACCTTTGTTGGCATTGGCCGCGATCATCGCATCCAGTGCCTTGGCCTGATCGGCGGGCCAGTGTTTCAGATCCGTGGCGAACACCTGGCCGACGAGGCCAAGGCAAAGAGCTGCAGCCAGTAATTTCGGTGCGAACTTCATCCTCATATCTCCCTGATTGAAAGACATCGACGCTAACAAATACCTGTGACAGTCCTCATCCGTCAGCGACCGTCAACGTACCTTTCGCGCCAGTCACATTCTCAAAAGCGACATGCGCTTATTCCAAAAACGACACTTTCAAGACGTTTTTGATATTAAATCATTAGATTTCAAGCTGTTAGGCTTGCCGGTTCGCAACTGCCCCGGAAGGCAGTTCGCACCTGTCTAATGGGAGTTCCAATGAATCTGCCGCTGATTCTCAATCTGCTGGTGTTCCTCGCCCTGCTGCTGGGCTTGGCACAAACCCGCCACACAACATTTAGCCTGGCGAAAAAAGTCCTGCTTGCACTGGTGCTTGGCGTGCTGTTCGGTGTGGCGTTGCACACTGTCTACGGTGCCGGCAACCCGGTGTTGAAAGCCTCGATCGGCTGGTTCGATCTGGTGGGCAACGGTTACGTGCAACTGCTGCAAATGATCGTGATCCCGCTGGTGTTCGCTTCGATCCTCAGCGCCGTGGCCCGTCTGCACAATGCCTCGTCGTTGGGAAAAATCAGCTTCCTGACCATTGGCACGCTGCTGTTCACCACCGCCATCGCGGCGTTGATCGGTATCGGCCTGACCAACCTGTTCGGCCTGACCGCCGAGGGCCTGGTGGCCGGCACCCAGGAAATGGCGCGCCTGCAGACCATCCAGAGCGACTATGCCGGCAAGGTCGCCGACCTCAATGTGCCGCAGTTGCTGCTGTCGTTCATTCCGCAAAACCCGTTCGCCGACCTGGCGCGGGCCAAGCCGACGTCGATCATCAGCGTGGTGATCTTTGCCGCATTCCTCGGGGTTGCAGCGCTGCAACTGTTGAAGGATGACGTGGAAAAAGGTCGGAAAGTGATCAACGCCATCGACACACTGCAAGCCTGGGTGATGCGTCTGGTGCGCCTGGTGATGAAGCTGACCCCATACGGTGTGTTGGCGCTGATGACCAAAGTGGTCGCTGGCTCCAACCTGCAAGACATCATCAAGCTCGGCAGTTTCGTGGTGGTGTCCTATATCGGCCTGGGCTTGATGTTTGTGGTGCATGGCGTGCTGGTGTCGGCCGCCGGGATCAACCCGTTGAGATTCTTCCGCAAGATCTGGCCGGTGCTGACGTTTGCTTTCACCAGCCGTTCGAGCGCTGCAACGATCCCGTTGAGCATCGAAGCGCAAACCAGCCGCCTGGGCATCCCGCAATCCATCGCCAGCTTCGCCGCCTCGTTCGGCGCGACCATTGGCCAGAACGGCTGCGCCGGCCTGTATCCGGCGATGTTGGCGGTGATGGTAGCGCCGACCGTTGGCATCAACCCGCTAGACCCGCTGTGGATCGCGACGCTGGTGGCGATTGTTACGTTGAGTTCGGCGGGTGTGGCTGGGGTTGGCGGGGGCGCGACGTTTGCCGCGTTGATCGTGCTGCCGGCGATGGGCTTGCCGGTGTCACTGGTGGCGCTGCTGATTTCGGTCGAGCCGTTGATTGATATGGGGCGCACGGCGTTGAACGTCAGCGGTTCGATCACGGCCGGGGCGATTACCAGCCAGGTGATGCAGCAGACGGATAAAGAATTGTTGGATGCGGATGAGCATTCTGAGTTGGCTCACGCTTAAGTCTTTCAGCGGCTGAGTGGGCCTCTTCGCGAGCAAGCCCGCTCCCACATTATTCCTGCGGTGTGCACAGCATTTGTGAACACCCGAGATCAAATGTGGGAGCGGGCTTGCTCGCGAAGCTCTTAGGCTTTTTCCCAAACTTCGAAGTTGTATGCCGGCTTGTCATCCACAGCCGGGTTTTCGATGTTGGACACCAGCTTCCACTGCCCCGAATCAAACTCCGGAAACCACGCATCCCCTTCCGGGCTCAGTGCCACACGGGTCAAGTACAACCGATCTGCCTGCGCCAACCCCTGCGCATACAGCTGCGCCCCGCCGATCAGCATCAGCTCATCGACGCCCTGCTCTTTGGCCCACTCTTCAGCGCGAACCACGGCCGCCTCCAGTGAGGGGTAGACCTCCGCGCCTTCGAGTACCAGACCCGCCTGACGACTGACCACGATGTTCAAGCGACCTGGCAATGGGCGACCGAGGGAGTCCCAGGTCTTGCGCCCCATGATGATCGGCTTGCCCAGGGTGGTGGCCTTGAAGTATTTGAAGTCCCCCGGCAGGTGCCAGGGCATGCAGTTGTCGATGCCGATCACGCGGTTTTCACCGAGGGCTGCGATCAGGCTGAGGGGGAGTGATTTAGTCATGCCGGCGAGGATACCAGAGCCGCGCTTACCCGGATAAGCGCCACAGCGGTTATGCTCACAGTTCAATTAAGCGACGGGATGCCGCGTGACTGAACTGAATAATCTCTGGCTGACAGAAACCATCCGCCTGCGCGAAGAACACGCCGGCCCCCTGGAAGATCTGGAAGCCAATCGGCTGGCCCGCAGCGCCGGCGGCGATCTGCCGGCACGCATACAACGCCGCGCCCTGTGGCTGGCGGAACGCGATGGCTTGAGCGAGGCACTCAAACACTGGCTGCAGGGCGCTCGACTGGCGCTGATCGTATTGGCGGTGCTGGCCGTGGTCAGCGGCACCGGCTTGGCCTTTGCCGCGATGGGCGACGGCCTGCACCCGGTGAATGTGTTCTGGGCGCTGGGCAGTCTGCTCGGGATTAACCTGATCCTGCTGTTGAGCTGGGCCTTGGGCCTGGTGTTTGCTGGCGAACACGGCGCCAGCCTCGGCCGCTTGTGGTTGTGGCTAAGCGAAAAACTCGCCCGGGACGCCAAGGCCGCACAACTGGCGCCGGCCCTGCTGCTGTTGCTGCAACGCCAGAAACTCAATCGCTGGGCCATCGGTGTTGTGGCCAATGGCCTGTGGTTGTTGGCGATGCTCAGTGCTTTGGTGATTCTGCTGACGTTGATGGCAACCCGGCGCTACGGCTTCGTTTGGGAAACCACCATCCTCAGTGCCGACACATTCATTGCCATGACCCAGGCCCTGGGTGCGCTCCCAGCCTTGCTTGGTTTCAGTGTGCCGACTGAACAGATGATCCGCGCCAGTGGCGACGCCGCACTGAATATCGAAAGCGCCCGTCAGGCCTGGGCGGCTTGGCTGGTGGGCGTGCTGCTGGTCTACGGCGTCGTGCCGCGCCTGCTGCTTGCAGTGTTTTGCCTGTGGCGCTGGAAAACCGGCAAGTCTGCCTTACGCCTGGATTTGAACCTGCCCGGTTATGCGCAACTGCGCGAACGCCTGATGCCTACCAGTGAACGCCTGGGTGTCAGCGATGCCGCACCGGCTCAACTTCATCGAGTGGAAAGCGGCGTCAGTGAACAACAAAGCGATGGCGCGCTATTGGTCGCGATCGAACTGGACGACGACCGCCCGTGGCCGCCACAACTGCCCAAGAGCGTCAGCAATGCCGGCATCCTCGACAGCCGCGAATCGCGGCACAAACTCCTCGAACAACTGAGCCGCTTTCCGCCTGCTCGCCTGGCGATCGCTTGCGATCCACGGCGCTCGCCGGATCGCGGCAGCCTGGCACTGATTGCCGAACTGGCCCGCAGCGCCAGCGCGACCCGCATCTGGTTGCTGCAAGCGCCGCCGGGTAAAGCGCTGGATGCCGAACGCCTCGGCGATTGGCACGTGGCGCTGCAACAGCTTGAGCTGCCGTTCGCCGATTGCGCACCGATGAACTGGCTGGAGACGGGCCATGACTGACACCAGGAAGCAGCCTCTGAAACTCGCGGTCGTCGGCCACACCAACGTCGGTAAAACCTCATTGTTGCGCACCCTGACTCGCGATGTCGGTTTCGGCGAAGTGTCCCACCGTCCCAGCACCACGCGGCATGTCGAAGGTGCGAGGTTGTCGGTAGATGGCGAACCTTTGCTTGATCTCTATGACACGCCCGGACTGGAAGACGCCATCGCCCTGCTCGATTACCTCGAACGCCTGGAGCGCCCCGGCGAGCGGCTGGACGGCCCGGCACGGCTGGCACGTTTTCTTGAGGGCAGCGAAGCCCGGCAGCGCTTCGAACAGGAAGCCAAGGTGTTGCGCCAGTTGCTGGCGTCGGACGCCGGGCTCTATGTGATCGACGCCCGGGAACCGGTCCTTGCCAAATATCGCGATGAGCTGGAAGTGCTGGCCAGTTGTGGCAAACCGCTGCTGCCGGTGCTGAATTTTGTCAGCAGCACCAACCACCGCGAGCCGGCGTGGCGTGAAGCGCTGGCGCGTTTGGGTTTGCATGCGCTGGTGCGCTTCGACAGCGTCGCACCGCCGGAGGATGGCGAACGCCGACTCTATGAAAGCCTCGCGCTGCTGTTGGAACATGCCCGTCCACAGCTTGAGCGGTTGATTGCCGATCAACAGGCACAACGCTTGGCGCGCCAGCAAAGTGCGGCGCGCTTGATTGCCGAATTGTTGATCGATTGCGCCGCCTGCCGGCGCAGCGTGGTCAGCGAGGCCGAACAGGAACAGCAAGCCATCAATGAATTGCGCAAAGCCGTTCGCCAGCGCGAACAACGCTGCGTCGAAGCCCTGCTCAAGCTCTATGCCTTCCGCCCACAGGACGCGGCGGCCAGCGACTTGCCGCTGCTTGATGGGCGCTGGGGCGACGACTTGTTCAACCCGGAAACCCTCAAGCAACTGGGCGTGCGGGTCGGCGGCGGGATCGCGGCCGGTGCAGCAGCCGGCGCCGGAGTCGACTTGCTGGTCGGCGGTATTACCCTCGGCGCGGCGGCTCTGGCCGGTGCGATTGCCGGCGGCGCCCTGCAAACCGTGCGCAGTTATGGCAGTCGGTTGCTGGGCAAGATCAAGGGCCAGCGTGAGCTGACGGTCGATGACAACGTGCTGCGGCTGTTGGCGCTGCGCCAACGGCAACTGCTGCAAGCGCTGGATGCCCGTGGGCATGCGGCGATGGACAGCATCCAGGTCGCCACGCCCCAGGACAAGACCTGGCGCGAGGGCACACTGCCGGAAGCGCTGAACAAGGCACGGGCGCACCCGCAGTGGTCGTCGCTCAATGCGCATCCAAAGTTGAATCAGGCGGAGCGTCAGGAGCAGATTGAGGAGTTGGCGCAGCAGCTTTGATGCGGTTGATCAGCGCCAGTTGAACTTCACATAGGTGGTGCTCAACACCATGACAAGCTGTTGGTCCACCGCATCCTGATTGCCGTCGTTATTCATGTCGTAATTGACCAGCCAGTCCAGCTTGCCGTCGTTATTGGTGTCGTAGGCCGAGGCGGTGTAAGCGATGCTTTGATCTGAAGGTTTGCCGACACCCTCATGAAAGTGCAGGCGTACGGTGTCTGGCGAGCCGTCCCTGGCAAAGTCCTCTGTAAATATCTTGAGATAACGCTCCCAGGTAGTTCCACGATTGAACCAATTGAGCCGCAGGAACGCGTCTGAAAACGATTTGAGTAACCGTTCGTCCTTAGTGTTTTCCTTACCGTCGCTATTCACATCGCCAACCTGAAAATCAACTTTGCCATCGGCAGTGATATCCAGTGCATATGCCTTGTGAACGAGCCGATCTTCGGCACCGTTAGTCTCTTCGAAGAAATGCAGGAGCACGGTGTCAGCCCTGCCGTTTGCGCTGCGGTCCTGGGCAGTGATTTTCAAATAACGCATGGGGATAGCTCAGATCAAAATAGGGTGATCAAGCTATCCCGTACCGCTGAAACCCTCTGCGCGAATAATCTCTACCTCGTGTAGGTTTTTTCAGCAGCACTTGTCGTTCAAGCCACCTTGGGCAAAAGGCCCAGAGCCTTGCGCTTCAAAATATCGAGATCCAGAAGCGGTACGTTCATCTCCTTGGCCATCTCATCCCACTGCCGCATGCGCAAACTCACCGTGCACAGCGGGTCTTGTTCGAACGCCTCTGCCTCGGCAGTCGACATCACCCCACCCTGATACTCCAAGGTCCGGCGACTGGCTTCGCTCAAGCGCTCGTAGTACCCCGGCTCTTTCAGCGTCAGATACCGCTTGGCTTGCACGTGGTACTCCACCAGCCGCGCCATGCGCTCGCTGAAGCCGACGCTGCGCAAGTAATTGGCGCCCAGCCGTTCATGGCTGACCACGCCAAAGCCGCCCATATTCTCGGCGCCTTCGGCGCAGATGTGCCCGATGTCATGGAAAAAAGCGGCAAGCACCACTTCGTCATCGAAGCCCTCGGCCATCGCGCACTGCGCGGCCTGGGACATGTGCTCGATCTGCGACACCGGCTCGCCGATGTAGTCGGCATCGCCGAAGCGTTCGTAGAGGGCGAAAACCTTGGCGACTGCTTGTTCGTTGGGGCTCATCAGAAGTCTCGCGATGAAGTGGGATGAGTGCTGAATTGTAGACCGCCTTCGCGGGCAAGCCCGCTCCCACAGTGGACAAGGTGATGGACAAATTGTGTGCACACCAACGATCCCTGTGGGAGCGAGCCTGCTCGCGAAGATGCCCTTTCAGGCGGCGGAGATTTACTTGGCCGCCACCTTCTCGGACTTGCCGTCATAACGCTTGCGCCATTCGGTCAAAATCTCGTCGCGATTCTTCGAAGCCCAGGCAAAGTCGTTCTTGATCAAGCGCTGTTCATAGTCAGCTGGCAACTCGGTCTGCGGCTTGGCGATTCCCGGCTGTGCGAGTACGGCGAAGTTTTCTTTATAAAGCTCCATCGCCTCGGGGCTGGCCGAGAAGTCCGCGAGTTTCTTCGCGGCGTCTTCATGTTGGGTACCCTTGATCACGGCCGTGGCTTCGATCTCCCAGCCCAGGCCTTCCTTCGGCAGGATGATGTCCAGCGGCGCGCCCTGGCGCTTGAGCTGGACAGCCGGGTATTCAAAGGAAATACCGATCGGGAACTCCCCCGCCGCCGCCAGTTTGCAGGGCTTGGAACCGGAGTGAACGTACTGGCCGATGTTCTGGTGCAGGCCGTCCATGTAGGCCCAGCCCTGCTTCTCGCCGAAGGTTTGCAGCCAGGCGCTGACGTCAAGGAAACCGGTGCCGGAAGACGCCGGGTTGGGCATGACGATCTTGCCTTTGTACTCTGGCTTGGTCAGGTCTTGCCAGCTCACGGGCTTGCTCAGGCCCTGCTTTTCAGCTTCGACGGTGTTGAAGCAAATGGTCGCGGCCCACACGTCCATGCCGACCCAGGCTGGCGGGTTGGCGGCGTCGCGGTAGTTGCCGCCAATCTTGCCAAGGTCTTTGGGCGCGTAGCTTTGCAGCATGCCTTGCTGGTCGAGGATTGCCAGGCTCGATGCGGCCAAGCCCCATACGGCGTCAGCTTGTGGGCGGTCTTTTTCGGCGAGCAATTTGGCGGTGATGATGCCGGTGGAGTCGCGCACCCATTTGATCTCGACGTCCGGGTTGGCTTTTTCGAACGCCTGCTTGTAGGTCTTGAGTTGCTCGGCTTCGAGGGCGGTGTACACCGTCAACTCGGTTTTCGCCGCAAAGGCGTTCAGGCTGAAAGCGGTGAGGACAGCAGCGGCCAGGGCCATAGGCTTGAACATGATCTTTTCCTGTAGTTGAGTTGAGAGGGTGAATCAGTGACCAGGCGCGGTCTGCCGCCAGGCTTGCGAGCGACGCAGCAAACCGCGCGAAGCCCAGGCCAGCAGCAAGGACACACCCGCCGAGGTGAACAGAATCAGGGTCGACATCGCCGCCGCACCACCGACATTGCCGGCGTCGTCCATGTTCAGGACCGCGACCGCCGCGAGAATGGTGTCGGGGCTATAGAGGAAGATCGCTGCCGAGACGGTGGTCATGGCCGAGACGAACAGGTAGCGCACAATATCCAGCAGCGCCGGCAGGCAAATCGGCACGGTGACCCGCAAGTAATGCCGATAAAGCGGCGCCTTGAGTGACAGCGCGGCGGCTTCGAACTCGGCATCGAGTTGGCGCAGCGCGGTGGTGGCGGTCATTTGCGCAGTGGTCAAATAATGCGCAATGGTGCAGACAACCAGCAGGGTCATGGTCCCGTAGAGCACATGCAGCGGGTTGCCGGTGAGGTTGAAGAAGAAGACGTAACCCAAGCCCAGCACCAGGCCCGGCACCGCCATCGGTACGAAACTGAGCATGCGCAGGGTCAGGTTCAGCCCGCGCTGGCCCTTGGTTTTCTCCATCAAGTAGGCGCCGGTGAAGATCAACAGGCTGCCAATCAGCGCCGTGCATAACGCCATCTTCACGCTGTTGCCATAGGCCAGCCAGCCGCCACCCGCGGTGTCGTTGAACTGGTAGTGGTTGAGCGACAGCGACAGGTTGTACGGCCAGAATTTCACCAGCGATGAGAACACCGCCATGCCGAACACCATTAGCAACGCGGCGCAGATCAGCAGAACCACGACCAGGTAGCAGCCGTCGCGCAGCTTCGACGGTGCCGGTTTAAAGACTTGCGCCCGACCGCTCATGGAATCGCCATGACGCCGGCGCAACCAGGCATCGACCCCGAAACTGAACAGCGCCGGCAGCAACAGCACCATGCCGATCAACGCTCCGCGACCGAACTGTTGCTGGCCGACCACCGCCTTGTAGGCTTCCAGTGCCAGCACTTGATAGTCGCCTCCGACCACCACGGGTACACCGAAGTCAGTAATGGTCAGAGTGAACACCAGACAGAACGCAGCAAATACCGCCTGACGGGTCGCCGGCCAGGTGATGCTGCGAAAGGCTTTTGCCGGACTGGCGCCCATACTCGAGGCGGCATCGAACAGGCGCGCATCCGCCAGGGAAAGCGCTGACAGCAAAATCATCAAGGCGTGTGGGAAGGTGTAGATGACCTCACCCAGAACGATGCCCCAGAAGCCGTAGATGTTATCCGAGAGCAAGCCGCGTAATAGGCCCTGGTTGCCGAACAGATAAACCAGGGCAATCCCCGGCAGCATCGAAGGCGCCATCAGCGGCAATAATGAAATCCCCCGCCAGATGCCCTTGCCGGGAATCAGGGTGCGTTGCAGGGCGTAGGCAAACAGGTAGGCCAGTGGTACGACAATGGCGGCGACGCTGAGAGATACCTTCAGGCTGTTGCCCAGCAACCAATGGAAATTGGCACTGCTGATCAATTCTTGAGCAGCCAGCCAGCCTCCGCCCTGCCCGGCTTCGGCACTGAAGCCACGCCAGAAGATGGCCAGCAACGGCATCAGTACCGCGACGCCAAGCAGCACCAGCAAGAGGACTTTGCCGCCGACCACGAACAGCCGGTCGCCCAGTTCGGCACGGGAATACTTCCGCACCTGCTTGTGCGTCAGCGGCAGCGCGATGTTCGAATTCATCAGGCAAACACCTGCAGGCTCTGTGGCGGCAAAGCCACCATGATCTGCTGCGCGCCAAGACGCGGCATGGCTTCGGGTGCCAGCTCGGCCAACAGTGCGTGGCCAGGCAAATGGTCGAGCTCGAAGCTCATCCGACAGCGATTACCCAGGAAGGTGATTTCGCGAACCCTGGCCGGAAACAGATTTTCTTCATGCACCGGCGGATTGACGTTGATCGCTTCCGGGCGACAGAACAAACGACCCGAGGCATTTTTTGCGCTGCCGTCGGCCAGGCGCAGGTTCATCCCGCCGACTTGGGCGTGGCTGTCGCTGTTGCGGCTGAAAGGCAGCCAGTTGCCCTGGCCGACGAACTCCGCCACGAACGGCGTGGCCGGACGGTTGTAGATTTCCTGCGGCGTGGCGTACTGCTCGACTTGGCCGTTGTTCATCACGGCAATGCGGTCGGCCATCAGCATGGCCTCGTCCTGGTTGTGGGTAACCATCAGGGTGGTGATGCCGAGGCTGCGCTGCAACTGACGCAGTTCGGTGCACAGGTGCTCACGGACGCGGGCATCGAGTGCCGACATCGGTTCGTCCAGCAGCAACAACGAAGGTGCCGGGGCCAAGGCGCGAGCCAGCGCTACGCGTTGCTGCTGTCCACCGGACAACTGGCCCGGGTACTTTTTCTCACTGCCGCTCAGGCCGACCAGTTCCAGCATCTGACCGACACGCTGACGCACCTGTTCGCGGCCACTGCCGGCCAGACCGTAGGCAATGTTCGCTTCGACGGTGAGATTGGGAAACAGTGCGTAGGACTGAAACAGAATGCCGTAGTCCCGCGCTTGGGGCGCCAGGTGGGAAACGTCGCGATCGCCCAGGTACAGCTCGCCGCTGTCCTGCTTTTCCAGCCCGGCGATGCAACGCAGCAAGGTGGTCTTGCCGCAGCCCGATGGGCCCAACAAACACACCAGCTCACCGGCCGCCACGTCGAGGGAAACGTTATCCAGCGCAGTAAACGCGCCAAAGCGCTTCTGTACACCGCGCACCTTCATCGGTGCGCCAGGGTTGGTCAGGGCAGTTGTGATCGAGTTGTTCATGGACGGACCTCATCTGGCAGATGGGGCCATCCTAGGGTTGTAATGCGTCCGTCATGTGGCAGTGAGGCAAAAACCGCCGATAGTGATATTCAAGGATTTTGGTTGCCTGGACTGACCTCTTCGCGAGCAGGCTCGCTCCCACAGTTGACCGCACGCCCCTGTGGGAGCGAGCCTGCTCGCGAAGAGGTCGGCATAGACACCAGAGATTCAGGCAGGGGACATTTCCTGCGCCAATCCCAGAAACGCCGCTGGCAACCGCGCGTTTTTTCGCTCCTTGAGGCAGTACAGGTACTCCGGAATCTGCGGCGCATTCTCGATGGTCAGCACGCGCAGTTGCGGATCATGCGGCACTTCCTGGCGGGCAATAATGCTGATGCCGATATTGCGCAACACCGCCTCACGGATCGATTCGCGGCTGCCAATCTCCAGCAGCGGCCCGAAACCGACACCGGCGCTGGCGAGCAACTCTTCGGTCAAACGCCGGGTGGTCGAACCCGGTTCTCGCATCAACAATGTGTGCCCTGCCAATGCGCCCAGCGGCACGTGATCGTGGACCGCCAGTGGATGATTGCGATGCACCGCCAGCACCAGCGGATCGCTGCCCAGCACCCGTCGAATCAGCCGCGCATCCTCCAGCAACTGCGAAGATGCCGCAACATCCACCCGGTACTCCTCCAAAGCTTCGAGCACCTGCTGGGAGTTGCCGATTTCCACCGACACCTCCACCTGCGGCAGGCGTTCGCGGAAGGTTTTCACCAAGTCGAGGATGTAGTACGGCGCCGTAGCGGCGATGCGCAACATGCCCTGGACCTGCCCGCTGTTACGCAGGAAGAACTCGATGTCGGCTTCCTGTTGCAGCAGTCCCTTGACCATCGGCAACAGCCGCGCGCCCTCATCGCTGACGCTCAGGCGACGGCCGCCCCGGTAGAACAACTCAACTGAGTACTGGCTTTCCAGGTTGCGAATCTGGGTGGTCACCGTGGGTTGGCTCAAACCGAGCTTTTTCGCTGCCAGGGTGATGCTGCCCAGGCGGGCGACCATGTAAAACGCCTTCAGCTCGGCACTCAGCACAACTGTCCCTCATCGTTTATTTGCGCAGCAGGCGCAAGCCATTGAACACCACCAACAGGCTCACACCCATGTCAGCGAACACCGCCATCCACATGGTGGCGAGCCCGGCGAAGGTTACCCCAAGAAAGATCGCCTTGATGACCAATGCCAGGGCAATGTTCTGCTTGAGGATGCTCGAGGTTTGTCGCGACAGACGAATGAAAGTCGGAATTTTGCGCAGATCGTCGTCCATCAGGGCGACATCGGCGGTTTCGATTGCCGTGTCTGTGCCAGCGGCAGCCATGGCGAAACCAATTTCGGCGCGCGCCAGTGCGGGCGCATCGTTGATGCCGTCACCGACCATGCCAACGTTATGGCCCTGAGCATACAGTGCTTCGATGGCTTGCAATTTATCAGAGGGCAGCAGATCCCCTTGTGCCTGGTCGATGCCAACCTGCGCGGCAATCGCCTCGGCGGTGTAGAAATTGTCGCCGGTCAGCATCAGGGTCTTGATGCCCAGGTCATGTAGTTGCTGGATCGCTTCGCGACTGGACTCCTTCACTGTGTCGGCCACGGCAAACAGCGCCAATGGGCCGGATGAATCGAGTAGCAGCACTACGGATTTACCCTGTTTTTCCAGCGCGAACAGCGTCTCTTCCAGCTCCGGCGAGCACAGGTTCAGGTCTTCGACCAGCCGATGGTTGCCCAAGTGATAGGTTTGGCCGTTGATGTCACCGCGCACTCCACGCCCGGCCAGCGCCTCGAAGTTATCCACAATCAACAGCGGGTGTTGTTTATCCACAGCGGCATTGGCGATGGCCAACGACACCGGGTGATCCGATCGACCGGCCAGTGCTGCGGCAATTGCCGGCACCGAGGCATCGGCCTTGGGATCAAGCTCCAGATAATCAGTCTGCACCGGCTTGCCGTGGGTAATCGTGCCGGTCTTGTCCAGCGCCAGATAGTCGAGCTTGTAGCCACCCTCCAGATAGACACCGCCCTTCACCAGAATACCTTTGCGCGCCGCCGCCGCGAGGCCGCTGACGATGGTCACCGGCGTGGAAATCACCAAGGCACAAGGACAGGCGACAACCAGCAGGACCAGCGCGCGGTAGATCCAGTCAAACCACAGCGCATTCATGAACAGCGGTGGAATCACCGCCACCGCCAGGGCCAGGACAAACACCGCCGGGGTGTAGATTTTCGAGAAGCGGTCAACGAAGCGCTGGGTCGGTGCCCGCGCGCCTTGAGCCTGCTCGACGGCGTGAATGATCCGCGCCAGCGTCGAATGGTTCGCTTCAGCAGTCACGGCATATTCCAGGGAGCCGGCCTGATTGATGGTGCCTGCGAATACCTTGTCGCCAACGGTTTTCTCCACCGGCAGGCTTTCACCCGTGATCGGTGCCTGGTTGATCGTTGAACTGCCCGACACCACTTCACCGTCCAGGCCAATCCGCTCACCGGGGCGTACCCGCACCCGCGCGCCGAGTTCGATGGACTTGACGTTTTGCGCAATCCAGCGGCCATCGGCTTGCAACACCGTGGCCTGCTCCGGCGCCATCTGCATCAGGCCGCTGATTGCATTGCGCGCCCGGTCCAGCGACTTGGCTTCGATCAGCTCGGCCACTGTAAACAGGAACATCACCATCGCCGCTTCCGGCCATTGCCCGATCAGGATTGCACCGGTCACCGCAATGCTCATCAAGGCGTTGATGTTCAGGTTGAGGTTCTTCAGGGCAATCCAGCCCTTCTTGTAGGTTGCGAGGCCGCCACTGAGGATCGAGACCAGAGCGATGACCGCCACCACCCAATTCGGTGCAGCACTGGTGAAGTGAATCACTTCGGCCACCAGCGCACCCAGACCCGACAACGCCAATGGCCACCAAGGCTTTTTCACCGGCGCCGGGGCGGGCGCTTCAACACCCTGCTCCAGCGGCTCGGCCTGCATGCCGAGGGACTTGATGGCGTCGATGATCGGTGCAGTGCCTGTCAAGTCGTGGGTTACGCCGAGCACACGGTTGATCAGGTTGAATTCCAACTGCTGCACACCCGCCAGCTTGCCGAGTTTGTTCTGGATCAGCGTTTGCTCGGTCGGGCAATCCATGGCCTCGATGCGGAAAGTGCTCAACCGCGCGTTGGCGGTCGGCGTTTCGTTCAACTTGATCAGCGACGGCGCCGCCACTTTGGCGGAGCAGCAGGAATCCCCGGGGCCGCCATGCACATGTTTGTGCACAGGCTTGAGTTTATGGCTGTGATCGTGATCAGCCTCGGGTTTGTGGGTGTGAAGGGAATCGCTCATCGGGTCGCGTCCTTGAAGGTGCCTGTTGCCAAGTAAAGACCCTGTAGCCACTATAGGGTCAAGCACCTATTTGGAGATTGCCGTCATGAAGATTGGAGAGCTGGCCAAACTCACTGACTGCGCCGTGGAAACCATTCGCTACTACGAACGCGAGAACCTGCTGCCGGAGCCGGCCCGCAGCGACGGCAACTACCGGGTCTATACCCAGGCCCACGCTGAACGCCTGACCTTCATCCGCAACTGCCGCACCCTCGACATGACCCTTGAAGAAATTCGCAGCCTGCTGGCCTTTCGCGACAGTCCGCAGGATCAATGTGAAAGCGTGAATGCGCTGATCGACGAGCATATCCATCACGTCAAGGCGCGGATCGATGGTTTGCTGGCGTTGCAGACACAACTGCTCGACCTGCGCCAACGCTGTGGCGAAGGGCCGGATGTTGATCAATGCGGGATTTTGCAGAGGCTGGAAGTGAGTGGCGGGGTTGTGGCGACCGAGGTTGAGCATTCACATGTCGGCCGTAGCCACGGCCATTAGTAGTAGAGGATCGTTCCCATGCTCCGCGTGGGAATGCATCCCGTGACGCTCCGCGTCACAGTGGACGCGGAGCGTCCATGGCGGCATTCCCACGCAGAGCGTGGGAACGATCTGACGGCAGGCTTCAGACCGCCATTGGCGCGGTCATCGGCGCATGGTGTTCATAGCCTTCCAGCGAGAAATCACTCGGTTCCACCAGTTCCAGCCACTCCGGCTGGTAAACACCCGTCTTGGCAAACTCCGGTACGCGGTCGGAAATCACCAGTTTGGGCATCGGGAACGGCTCGCGCTTGAGCTGTTCGTTGAGCATGTCCAGGTGATTTTCGTAAACGTGGGCGTCGCCGATGAAATAGGTAAACCAGCGCGGCGTGTAGCCGGTCAGGCGACCGATCAGGCTTAGCAGCGCGGCGCCCTCGGTGAGGTTGAACGGCGTGCCCAGGCCCAAGTCGTTCGAACGGATGTAGAGGGTCAGGGAAATCTCCCTGGTCTCGACATTCGGGTGGAACTGGTACAGCAGATGGCACGGCGGCAGGGCCATTTCATCGAGTTGTGCGACGTTCCAGCCGTGAAACAGGATACGGCGGCTGCCCGGATCCTTGATGATGGTGTCGACGCACTGGCGAACCTGATCGATGGCCTTGTACAACACCACGTAGGCCTGGCCATCCTCTTCACCTTCGGCAATCTGGCGATAACCCTGCTTCAGGGTTTGCTCGATGGCGGCCGGATTGCTGACCGGGATCTGCTTGTACGCCGGCCATTTACGCCATTGCACGCCGTAGATCTCGCCGAGGTCGTCTTCACCCTGGCGGAACGGGTTGGCGAGCCACTGGGCGTTTTCATTGGCGTTCTGGTCCCAGACCTTGCAGCCCAACGCACGGAATTGCGCGGCATTGTTCACGCCACGCAGAAAACCGCACATCTCGCCAATGGCCGATTTGAAGGCCATCTTGCGTGTGGTGATCGCCGGGAAACCTTCCTGCAGGTCGTAACGCAGCATGGCACCCGGGAAGCTGATGGTGTTCACGCCGGTGCGATTGGCCTGTTTGGTGCCGTTCTTGATGACGTGGGCGACCAGTTCGAGATATTGCTTCATGAATTACCTGTGTCCTTGAACCCGCAGCATCGCTGCGGGATTCGAATTTTATACAGCTGCCGCTGGAGTCGCCGGGGCGCGGTGATACGCCAGCCAGATCAGGAACAACCCGCCGACGATCATCGGCACGCAGAGCACCTGGCCCATGGTTAGCCAGTTCCAGGCCAGATAGCCCAGTTGCGCATCCGGTACGCGGACGAACTCGACGATGAAACGGAAGATGCCATAGAACAGCGCGAACATCCCCGATACCGCCATGGTCGGCCGCGGTTTGCGCGAAAACAGCCACAGGATCAGGAACAGCGCGACGCCTTCGAGCGCAAACTGATACAGCTGCGACGGGTGACGTGCCAATTGTGCCGGATCAGTCGGGAAGACCATCGCCCACGGCACATCGGTAGCCTTGCCCCACAGCTCGGCATTGATGAAGTTGCCGATCCGCCCGGCGCCCAGGCCGATCGGCACCATCGGCGCGACGAAGTCCATCAGCTGGAAAAACGACTTGTTGTTCTTTTTACCGAACCACAAGGCTGCCAACATCACGCCGATGAACCCGCCGTGGAACGACATCCCGCCCTTCCACACTTCAAAGATCAACAGCGGGTTGGCGATATAAGCACTCAAATCGTAGAACAGCACATAACCCAGGCGACCACCGACAATCACCCCCATCGACATCCAGAACACCATGTCGGAGAGCTTCTCCTTGTTCCAGGTCGGGTCGAAACGGTTCAGCCGGCGCGACGCCAGCAGCCAGGCGCCGCCGATGCCGATCAGGTACATCAACCCGTACCAGTGGATTTTCAGCGGACCGATGGCCAAGGCCACCGGGTCGATCTGCGGGTAAGGCAGCATTGCGACTCCTCATGAGTTCAAATCAATTCCCGGGCGACGCTGTCACCTCAGGATTAAGCCAGGATTGTGTCGTGCGTCAGAGCAGATGCTTCAGACTAGAAACTTCAGGCCGACGCCAAACAGCAAAGCGGCAAACAGTCTTTTGAGCAACCTTGGCGACAGATTGTGCGCCAGTCGCGCGCCGAAGCGGGCGAAGACCATACTGGTCAGGGCAATGCCCAACAGCGCCGGCAAATAAATGAAACCGAGACTATGGGCCGGAAGCAACGGATCGTGCCAGCCCAGAATCATGAAAAATAATGCACTGGACAGCGCAATCGGCAGGCCGCAGGCAGAGGACGTAGCGACCGCTTGCTGCATCGGCACGCTGCGCCAGGTCAGGAACGGCACGGTCAGTGACCCGCCGCCAATCCCGAAAATCGCAGAAGCCCAGCCAATTACGCTGCCGGCTACGGTCAGACCGAGTTTACCCGGCACCGTTCGACTGGCCTTGGGCTTGAGTTCCAACGCCAGCTGCGCAGCAATGACCAAGGCAAACACGCCGATGATCTTTTGCAGGTTGGGCCCGGAGATCGCTTCGGCAGTCAGCGCGCCAAAACCCGCACCGATCAGAATGCCCAGGGTCATCCACGCAAAAATTGGCCAGCGTACCGCTCCACGGCGATGGTGCTCCCGAATGGCGTTGACCGAGGTAAAGATAATCGTCGCCAGCGAGGTGCCTACGGCCAGGTGCGTGAGGATCGACGGATCAAACCCCTGCGCCTTGAAGCTGAATACCAGCACCGGGACAATGATGATTCCGCCCCCCACGCCGAACAGCCCGGCCAGCACTCCGGCACAGGCGCCGAGCGCCAGATAGAGCAGAAATTCCATGCTTTTCCCCTCCCAACCCCAAAATCGGAGCGGCATGGTAACGGATGCATGGCCTCGGGCTCCACTGGATGGCGATGGATACCCGCACGATGACTGCGTAGAGTGGGAAAAAAACACACAAGGATCACCTTATGTGCCTGATTGTTTTTGCTTGGCGACCGGGCCACGCCCAACCGCTGATCGTGGCGGCTAACCGCGACGAATTTTATGCCCGCCCCAGCCTGCCACTGGCGCAATGGCCCGAGGCCCCCCAGGTGCACGCCGGGCGAGACCTGGAGGCGGGAGGAACCTGGCTCGGTGTCGGCGTCAACGGGCGCTTTGCGGCGCTGACCAACATCCGCGATCCGCATCGACCGCCAGGGCGCCGGTCTCGCGGTGAGTTAGTGGCGGGATTCCTCACCAAAGATGTGCCAATTGATGACTATTTAGCCGACGTTGTCGCCCGTTCGCCTGAATATGGCGGATTTAACTTACTGATCGGCAACGCCAATGAGTTGTGGCATTTCAATGCGCGGGAATCGGAAGCGGTGATGCTACCGCCGGGGATCTACGGCCTGTCGAACGCCGGGCTGGATACGCCGTGGCCGAAACTGCTCAGGGCCAAGGCGGCACTAGGCGAGGTACTGGATGATCCGCAACCGCACTCTTTGCTGGCCTTGCTCGGCGATTCACAGCAAGCGCCGTTTGCAGACCTGCCGGACACCGGAGTGGGGTTGGCCACCGAGACGCTGCTGTCGAGTGTGTTTATTGCCAGCCAGAGTTATGGGACGCGGGCGAGTACGGCGTTGATTGTGCGGGCGGATGGCTCGCGGCATTTGGTCGAACGGAGTTTTGGGCCGTTTGGCGGGCATCTTGGGGAAGTGGATATTCGGCTTTAGTGTTGCGTTATTCGTGCGACCCTCTTCGCGAGCAAGCCCGCTCCCACATTTGAAATACGGTTAAATGTGGGAGCGGGCTTGCTCGCGAAGGGGGTGTCGCCAATTCAGAGAGGCTTGATCGCCGCCGGATTGATCATCCGTGCCAACCCCAGGTTCTTCAGCGCCAATTGCAGCGAGCTGTGGATAACTTGCGGGTTGTCGATGGTCATCAGTTCGGCGAGCAGCTGCTTGGCCTTGCTCAAGTTGATCTGGCGCAGCATCCACTTCACCTTCGGCAAGTTGGTGGCGTTCATCGACAAGCTGTCGAAACCCATCGCCATCAATAGCACCGCCGCCGCCGGGTCACCGGCCATCTCGCCGCAGATACTCACTGGCTTGCCTTCGGCATGGGCGTCACGCACTACGGTTTGCAGGGCTTGCAGCACCGCCGGGTGCAGGTAGTCGTACAGGTCGGCTACTCGCGGGTTGTTACGGTCCACGGCCAACAGATACTGGGTCAGGTCGTTGGAACCCACCGACAGGAAGTCCACCTGTCGCGCCAGCTCCTTGGTCTGGTACACCGCTGCCGGAATCTCGATCATCACGCCAATCGGTGGCATCGGCACGTCGCAACCTTCGTCGCGAACCTCGCCCCAGGCCCGGTGGATCAGGTGCAGGGCTTCTTCCAGCTCATGGGTACCGGAGATCATCGGCAGCAGAATCCGCAGGTTGTTCAAGCCTTCACTGGCCTTGAGCATGGCGCGGGTCTGCACCAGGAAGATTTCCGGGTGGTCGAGGGTGACACGAATGCCGCGCCAGCCGAGGAACGGGTTGTCTTCCTTGATCGGGAAGTACGACAGCGACTTGTCGCCGCCGATGTCCAAGGTACGCATGGTCACTGGCTGTGGGTGAAAAGCGGCCAGCTGTTCGCGGTAGATCGCCAGCTGTTCCTTTTCACTCGGGAAGCGCTGGTTGATCATGAACGGCACTTCGGTGCGGTACAGACCTACGCCTTCGGCCCCGCGCTTTTGCGCGCGCGCCACATCCGCCAACAGGCCGGTGTTGACCCAGAGCGGCATGCGGTGGCCATCGACCGTGATGCACGGCAGATCGCGCAGCGCATCCAGCCCGAGGGCCAGTTGCTTTTCTTCTTCGACCACCTCGGCGAACTGCTTGCGCAGCACGTCGCTGGGGTTGGTGTAGACCTCGCCGCGGTGACCGTCGACGATCATGCCTATGCCGTCGACCTTGGAATACGGCAGGTCCACCAGGCCCATCACCGTTGGAATGCCCATGGCCCGGGCAAGGATCGCAACGTGGGAGTTACCGGAGCCAAGCACCGAAACCAGGCCCACCAGCTTGTTTTCCGGAACCTCGCCGAGCATGGCCGGCGTCAGTTCCTCGCTGACCAGGATGGTGTTGTCGGGATAGACCAGGGTTTGCTGGCGCTCTTCCTGCAAATAAGCGAGCAGGCGACGACCGAGGTCCTTGACGTCCGACGCACGCTCCCGCAAGTAAGCGTCGTCCATCAATTCGAAGCGGTTGACGTGATCGGTGACCACTTGGCGCAACGCGCCCTGGGCCCACTGCCCGGTCTTGATCACGGTGGTCACTTCGCTGCCAAGCGCCGCATCGTCGAGCATCATCAGGTAGACGTCGAACAACGCGCGCTCTTCCGGGCGCAATTGCGTGGCGAGCTTGGCGGACAACGCACGCATGTCAGCGCGCACACCTTCGATGGCGGTCTTGAACAGACCCAGTTCCGCTTCGATGTCGGTGATGGTCTTGTCGGGCACCACGTCCAGGTCGGCCGGCGGCAGCATGACCACCGCCGTACCGACCGCCGCGCCGGGCGAGCCCGGCACGCCGATGAACTTGGCTTCCTGGATACCCTTGCCCTGCCGGCCCAGGCCACGGATCGAACCGGTGGCCTCGGCGTGGGCGATAACCCCGGCGAGTTGCGCGCTCATGGTCACGAGGAAGGCTTCTTCGCCTTCATCGAACTGGCGGCGCTCTTTTTGCTGGATAACCAACACACCGACGACACGGCGGTGGTGGATGATTGGCGCCCCGAGGAACGAAGCGTAGCGCTCTTCACCAGTTTCGGCGAAGTAGCGGTAGCGCGGGTGATCCGCGGCGTTTTCGAGGTTCAGGGGTTCTTCACGCGTGCCGACCAAACCCACCAGACCTTCATTGGGCGCCATGCTGACCTTGCCAATCGAGCGCTTGTTCAAGCCCTCGGTAGCCATCAACACAAAGCGGTTGGTCTCGGGATCAAGCAGGTAGACCGAGCAGACCTGGCTGCCCATGGCCTCTTTGACGCGCAACACAATAATCCCCAACGCCGCCTTGAGATCCTTGGCGGAGTTAACTTCCTGGACGATCTTGCGCAGCGTATTGAGCATGGCTCGGGGTCGAACTCCGTCGTCAGTCGCGCGCTAAAAGGCGCGGGGCAAGCTCTTTGAGGGCGCGTCGATACACCTCGCGCTTGAATGTCACCACCTGGCCCAACGGATACCAATAACTGACCCAGCGCCAGCCATCGAATTCCGGTTTACCGGTCAAATCCATCCGCACCCGCTGCTCATTGGAGATCAGGCGCAGGAGAAACCATTTCTGCTTCTGGCCGATGCACAGCGGTTGGCTGTGCGTCCTGACCAGACGTTGCGGCAAACGATAGCGCAACCAGCCCCGAGTGCAGGCGAGTATTTCAACATCTTCGCGCTCCAGGCCCACTTCTTCGTTCAGCTCGCGGTACAAGGCGTCTTCCGGCGTCTCCTGGGGGTTGATCCCGCCTTGAGGAAACTGCCAGGCATCTTGATTGATACGGCGAGCCCATAGCACCTGGCCGGCATCATTCGTGAGAATGATCCCGACATTAGGACGGAAACCATCGGGGTCGATCACGGCAACAACCTCGCAAACGCATGTCATCGCATTGTTCCACAAAGGTTGTTAAGGCAGCAACGCGCCGGCCTACGTTATGTGCACTCTTGTGAAAAGTCCGTATTCTGGACGCCTTTCTACAGACTTTTCAGCGAGTAACTGCAATGCGGCTGGCTTTATTCGACTTGGACAACACGCTTCTGGGCGGCGACAGTGACCATGCCTGGGGCGATTACCTTTGTGAACGCGGCTTCCTCGACGCCGTCGCCTACAAGGCCCGTAACGATGAGTTCTACCAGGACTACCTGGCTGGCAAGCTCGATAACGACGCCTACCTGAACTTCTGCCTGGAAGTGCTCGGCCGTACCGAGATGGCCACCCTGGATCTATGGCACAGCGACTACATGCGCGACTGCATCGAACCGATCCTGCTGCCCAAGGCGATCGAGTTGCTGGCCCAACACCGCGATGCCGGCGACAAACTGGTGATCATCACCGCCACCAACCGCTTCGTGACCGGCCCGATTGCCGCGCGCCTGGGCGTCGAGACCCTGATCGCCACCGAATGCGAAATACAGGACGGCCGGTACACCGGGCGCAGTACCGATGTACCGTGCTTCCGTGAAGGCAAGGTGACAAGGCTCAATCGCTGGCTGGAAGAAACCGGGCACAACCTCGAGGACAGCTACTTTTATAGCGACTCGATGAATGACCTGGCGTTGCTGGAGCAGGTGGCGAACCCGGTGGCGGTCGATCCGGATCCGAACTTGCGCGCCGAGGCCGAGAAGCGGGGCTGGCCAGTAATCAGTCTGCGCGGCTGATATTGCCTTCGCGAGCAGGCTCGCTTGTATGGTAGGACTTGAAGGGAGGAGGAGGGACAAGGCTCGATTCTGACTGTTGAC
>NZ_JBXAHO010000041.1:0-58965 GCF_058795195.1 Pseudomonas sp. GW823-FHT06B06
GTGGGTGGCGCGGTAATCCAGGCGGCCGAGTTCGCGGATCAGCTCGTTGAGGGCGAGGAATTGTTCGTCACGGGTGGCTGAGTGTTGCAAGGTCGCCAGGGAGGTTTGCACCTGGGCGATGTGTACGCGGTTGCTGACGAAGGACAGCAGCAGGCCGGCGCCCCAGGCCAGAGTCAGGGCGAGCATCAGGGTTTGCGCGATGCGGGTCGCGGGCCAGCCGAGGCGCTCAGGGCGAACCCTTTTGTCATCGAGCACGCCGTCCCAGGGTGGTGTGGCGTGCCAAAGGTTATCCGTATTTTCTTTAGTTTCTTGACCCCCCTGCACCGGCAGGCTGAACCACAACCCGCGTAACGGCACGCCACGGTCGAACACCCGGAACAACGGCGCAAGAACTTGCCGCCAACGGGCAATGCCCTCGGCCTGCAAATCGCGGGACAGACGCAGCAGGAAGTCATGGTTCATCGCGCCCCGTATCTGCACCCAACCACCGTCGCGCAGGGGTTGCACCAGGCTCTCCAGCCCGCTTTCCAAGGCCAGCGGCGTCACCTGTGACGGTAGCCAACAACCGATGGCCTGGGTCTGGCGCTTGTTCTGTTCCCATCCACTGTCGCGGACCTGCCACAGGTGCAGCGGCAACTGCCAGCGCAATTGGCGCGCCAGGTCTTGCAGGTGACGCACACCGGCGTCCATAGCGCTGGCGTCCATGCTCTGCTCTTTGTTCAAGGCCCAGATCACGCCGTCGAGACCGCGCCAGCGGCTCAGGCCTTGCCACGAGCTGAAGCGGCCATCAGCGAATTTGGTTTGGGTGCTGCCGCCCCAGAGCAGAACGGTGTCGTGGCCGGCGAGCCATTTTTTATCTTTCAGGTTGGGGGCGATGGCGGCGATTTGAGCGGGTTCGCCGACGACCAGCAGCAGGCGGATTTTGCGGCGCCAAAGGAAACCGTGATTTTCGTGCAGGTGTTCCTTTAACTTAGCGACCCATGAATCGTCGTCCGGAACGGGCTCTTTGCTGAATGGCGAAATCGGCGCATCAACAGCCGCGCCCGTCACGCGCATCGCCCGCGCCACCGCCAATCGATCCCAGGCGAGCAATATCACCGGGCAGAACCAGCACAAGGCAAACCAGCTTCCACCCCCCCACAGCGCCAACGATTTGAGGGGCAGCCTTGGCCAGCCGATGTACTCGTGGGTCAAGTCGTACAGCAGACAACCGAACACCACCACGACCGTCACGACCAGCAGATAGCCCAATCCCACCTTCATCAGTGAGCCTTCGCTCGCTTGCTTATTCATTGCCATGAGGCACCGCCATTCCAATAGCCAATCGATCGTTTCCGTCCTGACTCAGCCAACCACAAGGTTGTCCGGCCTCCTTTGCCTGCAACAACGCCAGGGACATGCCGATGAAAGGCGCCAATTGCGCCAACACGCCCCAGTACCCGGACAATTGATGTTCGCCAGACTGCCAGCCACCTTTCAGGAAAGTGCCCTGGCTGGTTTTATCCAGCGCCAGGCAATCGGGCGGTGCTGCGTCCAACCCGGCATAGCGCTGGATCTGGACACAGAGCTCAGCGGGCGACTCGTCGAGCTCACTCAACAAGTACTCGCCCCTGTGCAATAACTGCCGACCCTGGTGGCTCACCAGCCAGAGAAATCCAGCTTCACCGGGAAGATCCGGCTCGCCAGCGCTCGGCACCGAGACCACCCCGGCGCAAAGCAACCAATCCGCCTCATCGCGACAGTCGTGGTGAAACGCATCAATGAGCGTGTCCAGATCGGCCAGGTCATCCAAAGGCATGCGCGCTTCGGGCAACGCCACGTCGCCCTTGGCCACTGCCGTTAAATACGCACTTTGACTGGCCTCATCCCCGATCCAGGCGATCCCGCGCAACCACGGCCAGCGTTGTTTCAACTCGGGGAGTTCAAGCGTCATCCTGGCCAGGCGCCGGGCCAATGCTGGCGCACGCTCACTGGACGAACCCAGCGACACCGGGCAGCGCAACATGCGCTGTGTAGCGCCGTCGGGCTTCGATGGCTTGGGGGCGGGAACACCGGCCATCAAGCCGTTGTAATGTATTTGCTCATCGCCGACGGGCCCCAGGAGCAGCACGTGTTCCACCGGCAAACCCAAGCGGCGACGTCCCCACCAACGCTGCACCGCAGCCTCCACCGTGCGTCGATACACATCGCGGTTGAACAGGCAGATTTGCCACCCCAACACGCGCAGCGCTAGGGCCAACACCCAGCAAAAAGGCATGACTGCACTCCACATCCACAGTTCTCCCCTTGGCTGCTCCTCTGGCCATAACGACAACAAAACCGCCGACTGCAACCCCCAGAGCAACGGCAAAACCAGCCACCAACGGCGCCAATGCGGTTCACGCGGTTCGACAAGGTCCGGGTATTGCGGCGCGCGGTTCATGGCGCCACTACCATGAACGAAGCCGCAAGCGAGCTGACCAGGGTGCAACCGCAATCACACTCATACCCGTGCAGGGCCACGAGCCTGCCGTCCATGATCGCCACCGAGGTACCCTCCGCGATGCGCGTCATGCCGTGCAAATCGCAGCGAGCCTGATCCCCCACACAGGCGACTGGCTGGCCGAATGCCTCGTAGTGACCTTCAAGCACTTCACCGCCGAAAGGGCTCATCGAGTCCCCCATGCGTACCAGAGGCAACATCAGACGACCTCCCCGGTGAGTTCGAACAGACTGCCGGCCTCGCGCAGAAAGGCGGCGGTGCGGTCGATGCGTTGCGCATAGTCTTCCTGGGCAATCTGCTGCTTCAGCTCAGCCGCCACCTGGCCGATATGCGCTGTCGGCTTCAGCAACTGCGCGGCCTCCGGCAGGAACGGCAGCGCTACACCGCGCGCCTTGTCGATCACTTGATAGCCGATGGTGGTGCCACCGATGCCCGCGACCACCCCACCAACCCCGCCCAGCGCCCCACCCCGCTTAATGCCGTACACCGTGGCGCCGGCCAGCATCGCAACGCCCAGTATTCGCCCGGCCACTACCACCGGTGACAGGTCCCGGCTGTTGTCATTGCCGAAATACGTCATGCGATAGAAGAAGTAGCCCGCCCATATCTCACGCGAACCCAACGCGTCATGCATGAACCAGGCGCGTGAGTCGTGTATCTGGTCATCGAACAACGCGACCACCAGCGCCATGCGCGGGTCCTTGCTGGGCGTGCCCCGGGCATCGCTGAACAATTGTTTGGTGCGCCGTTCACCTGCCGCCTTGATCGCAGCGTGGTCCTGCAACTCATCGTTTTCGTTGAGCAGATAGATGGCGTCGCGCAACAGCACATCGGTGATCGTGCCGACCGCACTGGTCTGCTGACGGTCGAAGCCCTTGTAGTCGCGCTTGAACTCCGCCGCCGCCTGGCTGAGCTGGGTCTTGTCGATCTGCGGTTCATAGATGGGCGGGCCGGGGTGGTTCGTCGCCGCCGCGGGCGTTTTCAGCCGATCGGCCAAAATGATTTTTTTCTGTTTTTCATAGGCCTCGCGTTGATCACTGGTGTCGAACACAGTGACTTCATTGGCCTGGATGAAGAACGGCTGATGCCTGTAGCTGTCGTTATTCTGCAACGGGTCATCGGCGTACCGACCGATGCGCCAACCGGTGATCCAGCCCAGTTGATCGGCCAGGGTTTCTTCCAAGGTGATGCCGAGTTGCTGTGGTTTGTACTCCCAGGGTTTTGTGTGGGTGGGGGTGTCGGTGGTGATGCCTGGGAGGGTGTGGCGCCAGGCGTTGAAGCGTTCGATTGTTTGCTGACTAACCACAAACTCTGACAAGGTTTGCGGCCCCATTTCGCGCCATGCCTTATATGGCTCTAATGTTTTTGGTAGCACCGTTTCCGGCACCTGCAACGGCGCGCCGGCGGCGAAGGCTTCGGCATACATGTCGTGCAGGGCAATTTGCGATACCAGTTCATCCGTACCACCGCGAGCCTTGCCCTGGTCATTCTGCGGATAACCACCCCCAACATCAGAATGCACACCGGGGTACACCACTTCATAGGTATGGAGCGGGTACTGACCGTCCTCGTTGCGGATCGAGTCCAGCGGAAAACACGAGCGCTGCTCGAAGGCCGCGACGAAGTGCCGGCAGCATTTGACGAATTTAGGAAATTTCGCGGCGTCAGGTAACAACTGACTGTCATCGGCCCAGTCCATGTGACCCGCAAAAAAAGGCGCCGCATGGGCGATGCCGACCGAGGCGACGGTGTCTAGCACACCGAGAAATTCGATGCTGACCGGCAAGCCGATCAGACGTTGCTCAGGAAGCTGGGCCCCGGTCGGGGTGTCGAACAACTGGCTCAGCCAGTTCACGAAAGTACGAGCTTCCGCCGCCCCGCGCGAGAATCCGTACACGTACAGTTTGACTGCCAATACTTTAGGCTGCAGGGACTTTTCTTTACAGGCCTCCAAGGGGCCCAACAGCCCGTGCATGACTCGTCGTCGTTTGCCTTCCCCCAGGCCGCTCATCAGCGGTGCCTGCCAGGTGCTCATGGCATTGACTGCTTTTTTTCTGTCGGCTTTGGATAACTCTTTCTTAGTTAATGCAAACCTCAGCGCATGGGCCAATGACACCAATGCCCAATTGATGCGATCTTCACCACCCGTCGCATACCTCAGCCCCTCCGCGCTGTAATCCAGTTCGCCAATTTCGGGAAAGGGAGTACCTACACCAGGCATGTAAAAAGAAAAAAAGCCCTCTTTTTCTGCCTGTTCACCCCTGAGCGACGCATGAAAAAGCTTGGCAATATTACTGGGGTGGTTTTTCTTGGTATCGTTATCTTCATTATTGTTAGTACCATCGAAAAACAAACTGACATGCAAACTTTGAACGCATTCGAACCGCTGGGACCTCCCTTTGGAGTTGACCTGTTGATGGTGACTGTCTTCCTCGGCAGTTTGCTTGTCGCAGTTGCAAGTCACCGTAAGAACTTCCCCCGGCAAACGCCCTACCACGGGAAAAGCGGGCGGTGCCCAGACCTTAGCACTCAGATTATTTTTTACTTCGGACATACAGCTGGCTCCTTCATCCGCTTAGGTTCTTTAATAGGGTTATTGGGTGACCCGTACCCCCAGCACGAAGTTGTAACTTTTATTTGATTGCAACTTAAAAAATGCACACTCAAACCACAAGAGTCCGTACCTTGCCACTCGGGGATATCCACCGTGGCGCTGTAGTGCTTATATTTAGCTTTATGTTCCAATTGAGCCAGCCGATATCCCTCTGGATCAGATGGCCACTTCGAGTACGCAAATTGATCGGTATCCACCTCCCACTCAATGTAAGCCTTTAAACCAGGCCTCCATTTAATTGGCATGACAATACAGCAAGAACTTCCGCCGCCACCGTATGCTCTATAACCATTGACTGAAAACCAATTGATCGCATGCAAGGTATGGTTAACCGCTTTTAGATTCCCTCCCGCCATTTCGTTATCCGCTGTGGAACATCCAACCAACACCAACACCAACACAAACACACCCAATAACCATCGAACCCAGGTTATTTTCATTGTCGATCCCCCAACACCGGAAAGACGGGCGATATCCAGACCTTAGCGCTCGAGTTAATTTTTACTTCGCGCATACGGATGGCTCCTTCATTCCCATAGGTACTCTGATCGGATAATTAGGTGAACTGGGTGCCCAGCAAGAAGTCGTAACCTTTACCTGGTTACAGGTGAAAAAATGCACTTTAAGATCACATGATTCCGTTCCTCGCCACTCTGGAATATTTACTATTGTGCGATGGTGTTGATATTTAGCCTTATGAACTTTCATAAATTCCCTAAACTCTTTCGTCCCGAGAGGCGGCGACTCAGCATAAGGATCAGTATCAACTTCCCATTCAATATGCGCCTTCAAGCCAGGACGCCATTTCGTCGGCATGATAATGCAGCAAGAACGTCCCCCACCCCCGTCGGCCCGGTAACCATTTACCGAAAGCCAATTGATATTGCTCAGCGTATGATTAATCGCTTGTATATTTCCTCCCGCCATTTCGTTGTCCGCTGTGGAACATCCAACCAACACCAACGCAAACACACCCAACAACCATCTAACCCAGGTTATTTTCATTGTCGACTTCCTAACACCGGAAAGACGGGCGATATCCAGACCTCAGCCCTCGGGTTAATTTTTACTTCGGGCATACGGAAGGCTCCTTCATTCCCATAGGTACTCTGATCGGATAATTAGGTGAACTGGGTGCCCAGCAAGAAGTCGTAACCTCTACCTGGTTACAGGTGAAAAAATGCACCTTAAGATCGCATGACTCCGTTCCTGGCCACTCTGGAATTTCCACGACAGTGCTGTAGCGCTGATAGTTGGCCTTATGCTTAGCTTGAGCCACTCTATAGCCATCAGTCCCTAGCGGCGGCCATTTAGAATAAGCATAAGGATCAGTATCAACTTCCCATTCAATATGCGCCTTCAAACCAGGACGCCATTTCGTAGGCATGATAATGCAGCAAGAACGTCCCCCACCCCCGTCGGCCCGGTAACCATTCACCGAGAGCCAATTGATATTGCTCAGCGTATGATTAACCGCTTGTATATTTCCTCCCGCCATTTCGTTATCCGCTGTGGAACATCCAACCAACATCAACACAAACACACCCAACAACCATCGAACCCAGGTTATTTTCATTGTCGATTCCCCAGCACCGGAAAGACGGGCGATATCCAGACCTTAGCCCTCGAGTTAATTTTTACTTCGGGCATACGGAAGGCTCCTTCATTCCCATAGGTACTCTGATCGGATAATTAGGTGAACTGGGTGCCCAGCAAGAAGTCGTAACCTCTACCTGGTTACAGGTGAAAAAATGCACCTTAAGATCGCATGACTCCGTTCCTGGCCACTCTGGAATATCTACGACCGCGGCGTACCGTCGATAATTGGCGGAGTGTTTAGCATACGCATCTCGAAATTCTATAGAAGTAACGGATGGCAATTTTGCATGAGGCTCAGGATCAAGTTCCCATTCAATATTAGCCTTCAAACCAGGACGCCATTTCGTAGGCATAATAATGCAGCAAGAACGTCCCCCACCCCCATCAGCCCGATAGCCATTCACCGAGAGCCAATTGATATTGTTCAGCGTATGATTAACCGCTTGTATATTCCCTCCCGCCATTTCGTTGTCCGCCGTGGAACATCCCACCAACGCCAATCCAAATAAACCCAACAACCATATCGCCCACATTGTTTTCATTGTCACCTCCATCACCGACCATTCCCTGATTTCAGTTCAGGCTGCATGGGAAAATCCCGAATGAGCGTCTCTCCCATGCAACCGGAGGATAAAAGTTATACCTGGCCCATATCCTGGCCGTTCGTTTTGCGAATACCCTCCGCCGACATCGGAATGCATACCGAGGTGCACCATTTCATAGTCAGCTCAAAGTCGTTGGCGCGCGTACTCGACTATATTGCCAAAGTAATTCTCTCGACTTGCTTGCATGGCAATCGTGTACAACATCTCAAAACGTCTTTCCTTGCTATCGTCCAGATGATCAAACTCAACGCGCACCAGAAGTTTCTGGGCATCACTAATACATCCGATCATTTCGCATTGTTCATCATTAAGTTCCACGCAGGGTTCGACTTCGATGCTGCTCTGTTTCGTCAAGCAATTGCTTTGTAGCCATTGCGGCTGGTCGTCGCGATCAAGCCAGCCCCAAAAGCAAGCGACTCGCAGGAACTCGGCGCGCTGTTCGGTGGTGAGGATGGAATTCACCAGCACGGGAAAGATTCGCGGATCGTAGAAACGCAACAAGCCAGCTTGTCCACCCCACTGCAGTTGGGACAGGGCTCGCAAGGCATGACTCAGTTCTTCAAACGGCAGGTTCGAAATCAGAACCATCAGGCGAGCATCTGCTGCGCAGTGCTCGATGAGTTCTTCCAGCCAAGCCTTGTGCTGCCAAATAGTCAGGTCCAGGCGCATCAACAGCGGTGCCTGGTCCAGCAGGTTTTCCTCTGGTGTACCGGTGAACAATGAGAACCAAGGCACCTTGGGACTCAATTGCTGCAGCCCGGGAACAGCGCATTTGCTCCACGTGGCTTGATCGAGCAAAAGATCAACTTCCTGTACTTCCGTTCTGGCGCACACCTGCTCGATCTGCTCCAGCCATGGGATAGGCAATTTCATCTGTATATCTCCTCGATCAGCCTTGGCGCATCAGCAAGCCAATGGCGTTTTTCCGAGCCTTTTGCAGGCACTCCTCGCACACCGACTTCGGCAGCTCCATCAACGGAAAACGCTGGCCGCCAGGCCCCTCCCAAACGTGCTGTCCTCTGGACAGTAGTTTGGTGGGGCTATCGAATAGAATTCCGTCGGTTGGGCTGAGGCGGATTAATGCTTCTCCGCTGCCGAGCGTGATGCCCTTCTTGGCCAACAACTGCAGCTCCCCCTGCACCGACTGCACGGTGATGTCCTGCTGGGCAATCAGGTTCATCAGATCGCCGTGGGATTCGATTTCCAGTGGGCCTTCGCCGGAGACCAGGCGCATGCCTTCGCGCTGGGCGAGCAGTGAGATGCCTTTTTTGGCGTGTGCCGACAGGCGCCGGTCGGCGGCGAGGTGGATGTCGTCACGGCTTTGCAGGTACATCCCGTCGCCACTGTTGAGCAGCAGACTGGCCGGTGTGACTGCGCCGATGCCGTCGGGGGCGCTCAAGAGGATGGCTGGGGCGGACAGGTCTTTGGCGTCCGTTTGTAGTTGCTGCAGACCGTCGATGGCGGGTGGTCGACTGTTATGGGCCTGGGCAATTTCCTGCCACTGGGCCATTTGTTGTCGGGCGCTTTCGATCTGGCGGCTGGCCGGCGCCATGGCGAGTACATCGTCAGCAGCCTTGGGCTGTTCATCGGCGCTGATGAATAACCCTTTGCCCGCGCGCAGCGCCCCCCAATCATCCGTCCTTAGCTCAAACCCCTCCCCGCGTTTTTTCTTCGTGGCATCCACCAAATGCCCCAGGTTCAGCTGGCTCTTGCCGCCATACTCGGTGCTGAGCTTGACGTGTTCCTCCCCGCGCAGGTCTTCCATGCGCAGCTTGTTGTTCGCCGGTGTACGCAGCACGTTGCGTGTGTGGTCGCGCCTGCGCAGGGTCACGTGGTCCGGGTGTTCGCTGTCGTGCAGGGCGTGGGCGATGTAGGGACGGTCCGGGTCGCCCTGTTCGAAGGCGATGGCCACTTCGGTGCCGCAGATCAGCGGCAGGTGCAGGCCATGGGTGTCGCCGGCGTAGGCACGCGCCAGGCGCAGCCACATGCTTTCTTCACCGAGCTTCCACGGGTCGCGGTCGAACAGGAAGTTGACCTTGTAGCGGCCTCGCAGATCGATTTCGGCGTATTTGTCATGGGCTTCGCCGCTGGTGACCCGGGCCGGGACGGTGCCGGCGATTTGTGGTTTGGGCAGCAGTGGCGGGCGAAAGCACAGGGTTTCCGAATAGGGCATGGCTTCAAAGCGGCACTCGAAGCTGGCATCGCGGGCGGCACGGGTACGCACGCCGATGATCGCGCAACGCGGGGTGAAGGCCTTGGGTGCGCCGCCGGTGACGGTCAGCACCTGACCCGGTGCGAGGGTGGCGCTGCTTGTGATGCCGCGAAGGCGGGTCTGCTCGTTGAGGTAGCGCTCGTGGCGCAAGCGCGCGTAGAAAAAACCGCTTTCGCTTGCCAGGCCTTCGTGCCGGTCATAGGCGTCGCCGAGCACGCGGTAGGGTTCGGCGTAGTGGTAGGCCTCGCCGTAGGTGATTTTCGCACCGCGGGTCTGGTCGACGTCGGCGTCGAGGTGGGCATTGGCGTCAAGGGGGTGGTAGGTGCGGATGTTGACGTTTTTTTCCACTACCTGGTGGTGGGTTTGCAGGCCCCACACGCCGTCCGCATCGCTGCTGCTGAGCCCCGCGGGCGAGTAGTACGGCAGCTCGACGTCGAACTGGTAGCCGCGCTGCCCGTCGCAGAACTCCACGACGTCGATGTGCAGGCGTTGGTCGCTGGTGAGGCGGTACCAGATGCCGACCTCGGCCAGCAGCCGGCTGATGAAAGCCAGGTCGCTTTCACCGTACTGCATGACCTGCTCTCGCCGGGGGTAGTCACGCACCAGGCGGAACAGGAAGTCCTGGCCACGGAAGTCGTGGCGGCTGCGCAGGATGCTTTCGACGATTTCCGGCACCGACTGATCCTGGTAGATGCGGTATTGCCGGCCGCGTTCAAGCAAGGCCAAACGCGGTTGCAGGATGAGTTCGTAGCGGGCTTCGTCACGGGAGGCACACAGGCGCTTGAGGCCGGTGATCACGCCGTGCAGCGTGCGCAACGGTTTGACCTCGGGCACTTCCCAAGGCATCGGCGCGACGTTCGATGGCGCCGCGTGCAAGCTGAAAGAGGCGTCCTTGCCCAGCAGCTGTTCGGCTTCAAGATCGAGCTCGGCGCTGGTGAACTCTATCTCGTAGGTGAAGGGTTGGCTGAGGCGTTCTTCGCCGCGGAAGGCGAGGACATCGAGGTGGGGCTCCAGGTTGCGGACCCAGAGTTTATGGCGGCTGTGGTTGAAGAAAACGGTTGGTGCGGTGCTCATGTACAGACCTCCCTGAGAGCATACGGGGAGGCTTCATTTCCATCCCTCGTTCAAGTGCTCGACAGCTTTAGGGAAGCTGACACGTGCTGAAAATAAGACGTTTCCTTTTTGTGCGTAGGACGCGTCTTTGATTGGTGTATCTGATATGTAGGAGTTTTCCCGCTCTTGGCGCCAGGCCTCTCTGCCGCCGCCATCCCAGCGATAGCGGCGTAACGTTCAACCAAATATTGATTGTCAGGCCCTCATCGCGGGCAAGCCCGCTCCCACAGATTGCATCTGCAGATTCAGACCGGCTGGTTACACCTCAATCAGATGCTTGAGCGGGTTGTAGCTACTTTTCAAGGTCGCCGCCACATCCAGAATCGCCTTCTCGATGCCATTCAAATGGATGCACGTCAGCTCGATCGCCGCGCTCTGGTTGCCCGCCTCGATGTACTCGATCAAACGCAGGTGTTCGTCGTCGCGGCAGGCTTCGTGGCTGTCGTCATCGAGCGCGGCGGCGTACAGCGAGGCCCGGGAGATCAGCTTCTGGAACCAGTCGAGCAACACCGGGTTGTTCAGGCTGCGGGCCAGCTTGATGTGGAACTCGCCGAGCAGGTGGATCAACCGTTCGTGGTCACCGTTGCGATGCGCTTCATCCTCGAGCAGCAAGTGATCGCGCAAATCCCGGGTCACCGCCGTATCGCGCCGGCGACACAATTCACTGACGATGCCGATCTCGACCAGGCGCCGGGTTTCGAACAACGAACGGATCTCTTCGTCGCTCGGCAGCGACACCGACGCACCTTTATTGGGCTCGGTGGTGACCAGTCCATCGGCTTCCAATTGCTTGAGCGCGGCTCGAACTGACGTGCGGCTGACATTGAAAAGTTCGGCCAACGAAGCCTCGCCCAGCTTCATGCCGGGACGCAGCGAGCGTTTGCTGATCGCCTCGTAAACCCCTTGGTAGACGCGGTCCACCGTGGTTTCCAGTTTCTTTTCCGCCATTCGAAGACTCCTTCAGTGCTGTGCAACCGGCCCCAGGCGAATCAACAGCCTTGAAAAAGGGGGTTGCACGAGCAGGTTAATCCGGGTATTTCTAAATTGCATCCAGATTTTGCATACAATAATTAGAGGAATGCACCATTATGGGTCATCCAGTTGCAATCGAAGTGCGTAATGTCTCCAAGCGGTATTCCGACGATCCAGGGCTGGCACCCGCTCTGGACAACGTTTCAGTCGACATTGCCGATAACGAGTTCTTCACACTGCTCGGCCCTTCCGGCTGTGGCAAGACCACTTTACTGCGCACCATCGCCGGCTTCGAGCATGTCAGCGAGGGTGAGATTCGCCTCGCCGGTGAACCGGTCAACGATCTGCCGCCGTTCAAGCGTCGAGTCAACACAGTGTTCCAGAGCTACGCGCTGTTTCCACACATGAGTGTTGCGCAGAATATCGCCTTCGGCCTCGAGATGCAGGGTCTTGATCGCACGCTGATCGCGCAGCGGGTCGATGAAATGCTGGCGCTGGTGCAAATGCAGCACCTGGCCAAGCGCAAACCCGCCGAATTGTCCGGCGGCCAACAGCAACGGGTGGCTCTGGCACGGGCCCTGGCGCCGAAACCGAAAGTGCTGTTGCTGGACGAGCCGCTGTCGGCGCTGGACCTCAAGCTGCGCAAGGAAATGCAGGTCGAACTCAAGCGGGTGCAGAAGGAAGCCGGGATTACCTTCATTTTCGTCACCCACGATCAGGAAGAAGCCTTGACCCTGTCCGATCGCATTGCGGTGATGTCCGCCGGCAAGATCCTGCAGGTCGGCACGCCCAATGACATTTACGAACGGCCGCAGCATCAGTTCGTCGCGCAGTTCATTGGCGATATCAACTTCCTGCCCGGCCACCTCAAGCGCGGCCAGCACAATGAAAACCTGTTCGTGCCCAACGGCATGCCGGTGGAAATCCCCTGCCTGCCTCAAGGCATCGACGGCAAGGTGCAACTGGCATTCCGCCCGGAACGTTCACAACTGGTGGACCCGGCGCAACCGCACCACCTGCGCGGCGTGATCGAAGCCGTGCTGTACGTCGGCACCGCGACCTTGTACCAGTGCCGCCTGAACAACGACATCAAGGTGATGCTGCGGGAGAACAACGAGGGCCTCAATCGCAACCGTGGCGTCGGTGATCGGGTGGCGGTCAACCTGCCCCCCCACGCCTGCCTGTTGATGGAGGCTTGAGATGAGCGTCAGCAGCACTTCCCCAGCCCTCAACCGCGCGCTGTTGCTCAGCCCGGTGGTCCTGACCCTGCTGGCCCTGATCGCCATTCCGTTGGGCATCATGGGCTACATCAGCCTGCTACCGCGCAACGTCTATGGCGGCGTCGACTGGCAGGCCGACTGGCAATTGCAAAGCTACGTGCAGCTGTTTTTCCAGGAAGGTTTCGATGGCGAGTTGGAGCTCAACTGGGTCTACGCCCAGGCGCTGTTGCGCTCGGTGTTCCAGGCCGGTGGCACCACGGTGTTGTGTTTCCTGTTCGGCTTTCCAGTGGCGCTGTGGATGTCGAGCCTGACCCCGCGTCGGCGCAATCTGATGGTGTTGCTGATCACCATCCCGTTCTGGACCAACCTGCTGATCCGCAACTACGCCTGGTTGATCATCCTGCGCGAACAGGGCTGGGTCGCCCAGAGCCTCAACGCACTGCTCCCCAGTGCCGGCGGCATCACCCTGCTCTACAACGACTTCGCGGTCAGCGTCGGGCTGGTCTACAGCTTCCTGCCGTTCATGATCCTGCCGATTTACTCGACCCTGGAAAAACTCGACTGGCGTTTGGTGGAAGCCGCTTATGACCTGGGCGCCAATCGCTGGCACGCACTGCGGCGGATCATCCTGCCGCTGTCGATGCCAGGGGTGATTGCCGGTTCCCTGTTGGTGTTCGTGCCGAGCCTGGGAGCCTTTATCACCCCGGCGATTCTCGGCGGCGGCAAGACCCTGATGATCGGCAACCTGATCCAGCAACAGTTCGGCACCGCGCGCAACTGGCCCCTGGGCAGTTCGCTGTCGTTCCTGCTACTGGGGATTCTGCTGCTGTCGTTGGTGCTGTACGCCCTGTATAGCCGCAGCGCCGCCAAAACTCTTCGTCGGGGAGCTACCGCATGATCGCCCTGCACCTGAAAAAACTGCCAATGACCCGGGAAGTCAGCCTGCTGATCCTGGCCTACCTGTACCTGCCGATCTTCGTGTTGATCGCCTACAGCTTCAACGCCAACCGCTCGGCGACGGTGTGGACCGAGTTCTCGTTCGCCTGGTACGGGCGGATTTTGGCCAACCCGTCTATCCAGACCGCCGCGCTGAACTCGATCATCGTCGCCGGCATCGCCACGGTCTGTGCCACGGCGATTGCCTTGCTCGCGGCGCTGGCGACCTACCGGCCGTTCTACGGCCAGAAGATGGTCGAAGGGGGGATCAACCTGCCGCTGATCCTGCCGGAGATCGTCACCGCGGTGGCCACCCTGCTGCTGTTCATGGCGCTGGGGATCAAGCTGGGGTTGCTGACGGTGATCGTCGCGCACATCGGCTTCTGCATTCCCTTCGCCTACCTGCCGATTCGCGCGCGGCTCAATGACCTGGACAAGAGCCTGCTGGAAGCGGCGAACGACCTGTACGCCAACCCGTGGCAGGTGTTTCGCCGGGTGACGCTGCCGCTGTTGTGGCCGGCGGTGCTGTCCGGGTCGGTGCTGGCGTTCGTGGTCAGCCTCGACGATTTCATCATGACCTTCTTCGTCGCCGGCCCCGGTTCGACCACCTTGCCGGTGTACATCTTCTCCGCGATCAAGGCCGGCGTGACGCCGGAGATCAACGCGATCTCGACCCTGATGCTGGTGATTTCCATCGTGCTGGTGGTGCTGGCCTTCTGGCTGGGACAGCGCGGCAAACAACAATGAGCCTGGAGTGTTCGTCCATGAAAGTGAAAAGCCTGCGTTTCGCCGTTGCCAGTCTGGCCCTGAGCTGCTTCACCGCATTCAGCGCCCACGCCGCCGAGCCCAAGGAGCTGTTCTTCTACAACTGGACCGATTACTACCCGGTCGAGTTGTTGGCCAAGTTCGAAAAGGAGACCGGGATCAAGGTCACCATGGACGGCTACGACAGCAACGAAACCCTGTTGGCCAAATTGCAGGCCGGTGGTGCGGCGTACGACGTGATCGTGCCGTCGCAATCGATCATGCGCACCTTGATCAACCAGGACTTGCTGCTGCAAATCGACGCCTCGACCCTGCCCAACTTCCAGTACGTCAAGCCGGCGTTCCGCGACCCAAGCTTCGACCCTGGCCGCAAATTCTCGGCACCGTACCTGTGGGGCAGCACCGGGTTCTCCTATGACAGCGCGCGGGTGCCTGGCGGCAAGCTGGACGATTCGTGGAAAGAGTTCTTCGAACCACGCAAGGAACTGCAAGGGCAGCTGGCTGCCCTCGACACCTCCAGCAGCGTGATCAACGCCGCCAGTCATTACCTGAACGTCGACGAATGCACGGAAAACCCGCAGGACGCCAAGCGCATTCTCGAACTGCTGCAAAAACAGAAGCCCTTCCTGAAGATGTACAGCTCGGACAACACCGTCGACCGCATGGCTTCCGGTGAAGTGATCATGATGCAGAACTGGAACGGCTCCACCGCCCGGGCCACCTTGCAGAAGAGCACCATCAAGTACGTGTATCCGAAAGAAGGCCTGGCGATGTTCCAGGACAACTTCGCCGTGCCGAAAAGCGCACCGCACCCCGGCAACGCGAAGATCTTCATCGACTGGATGATGAAACCGGAAAACGCCGCCGCCGTGTCCAACGCCATTGCCTACGCCAACGGCATCCAGAGCGACAAGCTGATCGATGCCAAGTGGCGAGTCATGGACGCCATCAACATGCCCGACGAATTCGCCTCGCGCCTGCGCCCGGAGAAGGAATGCAGCAACAAGGCGCGTGAGCTGCAGGACCGCATTTGGGCGAAGCTCAAGGGCTGATCCCAAACCGAGTCGCGGCCTTCGCGAGCAGGCTCGCTCCCACAGGGTTCGGGGGTTACCCCAGATTCTGTGTCCCACATAAAACCATTGTGGGAGCGAGCCTGCTCGCGAAGAGGCCCGCCCAAACAACACAGAATTTGAGGTATGCAATGACCCAACCCCGCTGGCTGCGCAACGTGCGCCCCTACGGCGCCCCCGCCGAAGACCTGCTGATCGAGAACGGCCGGTTCAGCCAACGCCGTCCCGCTTCGAACGAAGCCTTGTCGGCCACCGACATCGACGGCCAAAACCAGCTGCTGACCCCCGCCCTGGTGGAAAGCCACGTGCACCTGGACAAAACCCTCTGGGGCCAGCCCTGGCGCCCGAACAGCGCAGGTCCCACCCTCAAGGACTACATCGCCAACGAGCGGCGCATCCTGCGCGAAGTCACCGTACCGATCGCGCAACGCGCCGGTGCCCTGCTGGAAAACTGCATCGCCCGCGGCTCCCTGACCCTGCGCTGCCACGTCGATATCGATCCGGAATTCGGCCTGCGCCATGTCGAAGCCATGCAGCAACTGCAGGAACAATACCGCGACCTGATCGACCTGCAACTGGTGGTATTCCCGCAAACCGGCCTGATCAGCCGCCCCGGCACCGCCGAACTGATGCGCGAAGCCATGGCCCTGGGCGTCGAGAACGTCGGCGGCCTTGACCCGTGTGGCATCGACAACGACCCGATCGCGCAACTCGACTTTGTGTTCAAACTGGCCAGCGAGTTCGACCGTGGCGTCGACATTCACCTGCACGACAAGGGTGAGCTGGGCCTGTGGCAGATCGCCCTGATCGCCGATTACACCCAGCGCTTCGGTCTTCAAGACCGGGTGATGATCAGTCATGCCTATTGCCTGGGGATGTTGCCGTGGAGCCAGATCAAACCGGTGGCTGAACGCCTGGCAATATTGGGCATTTCGCTGATGAGTTCGGCGCCGGCCGATTGCGCGGTGCCGCCGTTCCTGGCGTTGCGCGAGGTTGGCGTGAATGTGTGCCTGGGTTCGGACGGCATCCGCGACGCCTGGTCGCCCATGGGCAACGGCGACATGCTGGAGCGGGCGATGTTGCTGGCGTTTCGTTTCGATCTGAACAAGGACGAAGAACTGGCGGCGGCATTTGAGGCGGCGACGGTCAATGGTGCCCGGGCGCTGGGTCATGACGGTGTTGGCCTGGAGATTGGCCAACCGGCGAACTTCCTGTTGATGCCCGTGCAGACGTTGGGCGAAGCCGTGGTTTCACGGCCACCGCGCGAGGTCTATCGCGGCGGGCAGTTGATCGCTTCCGGCGGTCGTTTACTGGAAAGTCGTTTGTGAAGCGCATCGGACTTCGGGCCAGTTGCGTGGTCGGCTTCGACGGCACGCAACATGTGCTGTGGCGCAACGGCGAAGTGGTGTTTGAAGGCTCGCGCATTGTGTTTGTCGGGCGTGACTTTCCCGGGCCGGTGGATCAGTGGATTGATTACGGCAACGCGCTGATCGGCCCAGGCTTCATCGATCTGGATGCCCTGGGCGATCTCGACTCCACGGTGCTGACCCTGGACAACGGCGACGAGCGCGACATGGGCCGGATGTGGTCGGCGCAGTATCTGGCGCGCGGTCCACGGGAGAGCTACAGCCCCGAAGAAGAAGTCTTCAAGTACCGCTACGCCTTCACCCAATTGATCCGCAACGGCATCACCACAGCCATGCCGATCACCTCGATGTACTACCGCGAGTGGGCCGAGACCTACGACGAGTTTGCCGCGGTGGCCGGCGTGGCGGCCGAGTTGGGACTGCGCACCTACCTCGGCCCCTGCTACATGAGCGGCATGAGTTACTGGCAGGCCGACGGCACGCTGGCCCATCACTGGGACGAAGCCCGGGGCCTGGCCGGGCTCGATGCGACCGAGCGGTTTTTCCAGGACTTCGACGGTGCTCATCAAGGGTTGATCCGCGGCGCTCTGCTGCCGGATCGCATCCAGACGTGCACGCCAGCGTTGCTGCAACGCACTGCTGCACTGAGCCGGGAACTCAACGCGCCGATGCGCTTGCATTGCTGCCAGGGGCTCGGCGAAGTGGCGATGGTGGAACAACTTCGCGGTTGTTCGCCGCTGGGCTGGCTGCAGGATCTGGGCCTGCTGACCCCGCGCAGCCTGTTGCCCCACGGCATCTACACCCACGGCGATGACGACCTGCAACGCGTGGTCGATGGTGGCGCCAGCCTGGTGCACTGCCCGGTGGTGTTTGCCCGCGATGGCGAGGCGCTGAATTCGTTTGGTCGCTATCGCGCCAAGGGAGTCAATTTCGCCCTGGGCACCGACACCTGGCCGGCGGATTTGCTCGACAACATGCGCCAAGGCTTGAACATTGCGCGCTTGATGGAGGGCGGCAATACGCTCACCAGCGCGCTGGACCTGTACAACGCCGCCACTCTCGGCGGCGCCAAGGCCTTGGGCCGCGAAGATATTGGTCGCCTGGCACCGGGGGCCAAGGCCGACATCAGCGTGTTCAGCCTGCGCGGACTGCACTTGGGGCCGCTGTTCGACCCGCTGAAGAACCTGCTCCTGGCCGGGCGCGGTGACGATTGCATCGCTAGCTACATCGATGGCCGCTGCGTGATGCAGGACGGTCAGGTACGGGGTGTCGACTACCCCGCCCTGCAACGCCAGGCCCAACAGCAATTCGAAAAACTGATGCGCAGCCACAGCGACCGGGCCTTCGGCCAACCGGACTGGAGGACTCTGTTCCAGCCGGCCATCCCGTTCGCCGACGACTACAGCGCACAGGTGCCGCTGTGCGCCATCGATCCACTCCTTTAGAGAATTCTGCCCATGCAAAGCTTCGACTTCAGCCAACTGAGCCCACGGGACAAGTACAAGATTCTGATCGGCAGCGTGGTGCCACGCCCGATTGCCCTGGTCACCACCGTCGACGCTGAAGGCCGTGTCAACGCCGCGCCGTTCAGCTTTTTCAACGCGCTGTCGGCCGATCCGCCGATCCTTGCGCTGGGCGTGGAAAACTACGGCGACCAGAGTCCCAAGGACACCACGCGCAACATCCAGCTCAACCAGGAGTTCACCGTGAACATCGTCAGCGATGCCCTGGTGGAAGCCATGAACGTCTGCGCCGTACCTTTCGCCCCCGGTTTCGACGAACTGACCGCCGCCGGCCTCACCGCCATCCCTGGCACCTCGGTCAAATGCCCGCGCATCGGCGAGGCACCGGTGGCGCTGGAATGCCGGCGGATGATGGCGCTGAACATCGGTCAGTCGCGGGAGATCATTTTTGGTGAAGTGCTGATGGCCCATGTGCGTGATGAGCTGATCGACCCGAAGACGTTGTACATCGATCAACTCGGGCTTGATGCGATCGGGCGGATGGGTGGGCATGGGTATGCGCGTACCCGGGATTATTTCGACCTGCCGACCCGCTCGTTGCAGGCGTGGACGGATGCGCCGGGGGGTGGCGAGCGGTTTTGGCCAATCGCCAAGTAACCGTCTTCCCACTGATCGTTCCCACGCTCCGCGTGGGAATGCATCCCGTGACGCTCCGCGTCACCTACAGAAGCGGAACGCGGAGCGTCCCCGGCGGCGTTCCCACGCGGAGCGTGGGAACGATCTGTGTGCGGGGGTCAGCGGAAATCCCGGCTGCGCACGCTGATGCCGTCGAGCAGTGGACTCAAGTCGCTCAAGCGCCCGGCAATCAAATGCCGCACCTCTCCCTCCTTCTCCCAGCGCCCATCGACCTTGAGCAACTGCGAGCCCACCAGCACCTGGCGCTGGCGCTCGGCCAGGTCGCGCCAGACCACCACGTTGACGTTGCCGAACTCGTCTTCCAGGGTGACGAAGGTCACGCCACTGGCGGTGCTCGGGCGTTGTCGGCCGGTTACCAGCCCGGCGACGCTGACCGGTCGCCCGTGCTCCACCTCCAGCAACTCCTTCGAACTGCGGCAGCGACGGGCTTTCAACTCACCACGCAACAAGGCCAGCGGATGCGGCCCGAGAGTGGTGCCGAGGCTGTTGTAATCGGCCAACAGGTCTTCGCCGACCGTGGGTTTGGGCAGCGCCACCGCGCCTTCCTCCTGACGGGGCAGGCCGGCAAACAGGCCGAGCTGCTTTTGCACCCCCGCCACTTCCCAGCGCGCCCTATGCCGGTCACCGGCCAGCCCGCGCAAGGCACCGGCATCGGCCAGTTGTTCCTGGGCGCGGGCATCCAGGCATGCCCGTTCGCCAAGGTCCGCGATGTCGACGAAGGCGCCTTTCGAACGCGCCGCCTCGATGCGCCGGGCATCGTCCTGCCGAAAGCCCTTGATCATGCGCAAGCCCATGCGAATCGCCGGTTGCGCACCGGCAATCGGTTCGAGGCTGCAATCCCAGTCGCTGGCCCGCACGTCTACCGGACGAATCTGCAAATGGTGACGGCGCGCGTCCTGCAGGATCTGGTCCGGGCTGTAGAAACCCATGGGCCAGCTGTTGATCAGGGCACAGGCGAAGGCCGCCGGTTCGTGGCATTTCAACCAGCAACTGGCGTAGGTCAACAAGGCAAAACTGGCGGCATGGGATTCGGGAAAACCGTAGCTGCCAAAGCCTTTGATCTGTTCGAAGATCTGCGCGGCGAAATCGGCGGTGTAGCCTTTTTTCTTCATCCCGGCGGCCAGGCGATCCCTATGCGGTTCCAGTCCGCCATGGCGTTTCCAGGCCGCCATGGAGCGGCGCAACTGATCGGCTTCGCCGGGGCTGTAGTCGGCGGCGACGATGGCGATCTGCATGACCTGCTCCTGGAACAGCGGCACGCCGAGGGTGCGCTTCAACACCTCGCGCAACTCTTCGGAGGGATAGCTTTCGAGCTCTTCCTTGTTCCGCCGCCGCAGGTACGGGTGCACCATGCCGCCCTGGATAGGACCGGGGCGAACGATGGCCACCTCGATCACCAGGTCATAGAACTCGCGGGGCTTGAGCCTGGGCAGCATCGACATCTGTGCCCGGGACTCGATCTGGAACACGCCGATGGTGTCGGCACGGCCAATCATGTCGTAGGTCAATGGGTCTTCGGAGGGGATCGTTGCCAGGCTCAAGTCCAGGTTGCGATGACGACGCAGCAAATCGAGACAACGACGAATCGCGCTGAGCATGCCTAATGCAAGGATATCCACCTTGAGCAGGCCGACCGCGTCCAGATCGTCCTTGTCCCACTGGATGATGGTGCGCTCCGCCATGGCAGCGTTTTCCACCGGCACCAGGGTGTCCAGGGGATGCTCGGAAATCACGAAACCACCGGGGTGCTGTGACAGGTGCCGGGGGAAACCGATCAGTTGCCCGGTCAAGCTCAATACCCGGCGCAACACCGGGCTCTCGGGATCGAAACCGCCTTCGCGCAGGCGCTCCACGGGCGGTGTTTCATCACTCCAGTGACCACAGCAATCGGCCAGGGCATTGATCTGGTCCGGCGGCAACCCCAACGCCTTGGCCACATCACGCACAGCGCCGGCCGCGTGGTAGGTGCTGACCACGGCAGTCAGTGCCGCGCGGGTCCGCCCATAGCGCTGGAACACGTACTGCAAGACTTCTTCACGGCGCTCGTGCTCGAAGTCCACATCAATGTCCGGCGGTTCGTCGCGCTCTTTGGAAAGAAAGCGCTCGAACAGCATGTTCATCCGGTCGGGGTCGATCTCGGTAATGCCCAAGGCGAAACACACCGCCGAGTTGGCCGCCGAGCCTCGGCCCTGACAGAGGATTTTCTCGCGCCGGGCGAAGGCGACGATGTCCTGGACAGTGAGGAAATAACTCTCGTAGCCCAGCTCGGCAATCAGCCCCAGCTCCTTGTCGATCAGCCCGCGGACCTTCTCGCTCGCACCCTGGGGCCAGCGCTGGCGCATGCCCCGCTCAGTCAATTCCCGTAGCCAGGACGCTGCACTGTGCCCATCGGGCACCAGTTCGCGCGGATACTGATAACGCAACTGACCCAGATCAAAGGTGCAGCGCCGGGCAATGTCCAGGGTTTCGTCGAGCAAGGCTGGCGGATAGAGCTCGCGCAACACATCGAGGCCGCGCAGGTGCCGTTCGCCATTGGGGTGCAGGCGCAGTCCGGCATCGGCTACCGGCAGGTGATGACGGATCGCGGTCATGGTGTCCTGCAGGGCCCGGCGCCCGCGCGCATGCATGTGCACATCGCCGCTGGCCACCGCGGGTATCCGCAGTTCCCCGGCCAGCGCCAGGAGATCATTCAGTCGTCGGGTATCGTCCTGGCCGCGATGCAGCTGGACCGCCAGCCACAGGCGTTCGGCGAAGACCTGCTTCAACCAATGGCCCTGCTCAAGGTCATCGACCGCGTCCGGCACCCACAGCGCCAACAGTCCTGGCAATGCTTCGTCGAAGTCTTCGCGCAGCACTTGATACTGACCTTTTTGCGTACGACGTCGAGCTCGTGTGATCAGTCGGCACAGGGTCTGGTAACCCTCGAGGTTTTCCACCAGCAACACCAGCTTCGGGCCGTTCTCAACGCGCACTTCACTGCCGATGATCAGTGGCAGCTCCACGGACTTCGCCGCTTGCCAGGCGCGGACGATACCCGCCAGGGTACACTCGTCGGTGATCGCCAGGGCCTGGTAGCCCTGTTTTTTCGCCCGCTGGAACAATTCCAGGGCACTGGAAGCACCGCGCTGGAAACTGAAGTTCGACAGACAGTGCAGCTCGGCATATCCGGCGTTCACGCGAACCAGCCCTGCAGCCACAACTGACCACCCTCGCCCACCGCACGGTAGGCCCAACCCTGCTGGCCGGCACGGGTTTCGATCAAGTAGTAATCACGGCGCACGTCATCGCCGTCCCACCAACCGGACTCGATGCGTTCCGGCCCCATGAGGATGCGCGTCGAGCCTTCGTGCACCGCCAGCGGTTCGGTCAGCAGCCAGCCCGGTCGCTGCACGGTCGGCAATCGCGCACCGGGCTGGCTGTCGGCACTGGCCTGCCACGCGCACTCGGGCCGGTGATCGGCCTGGAAGCGCAGGCCCTGCACGGCATCATCCCCCAGCCGTGCGCGCAGGCGTTCGCGCAGTTGCTCCCAGGGCAAGGTCTGCTGCGGGCGATCGTCGAACAGCTCCTGAAACTGCGGAACGAAGCTCGGCAAATCTTCGGCGCGCAGGCGAAAACCGCGCACAGGGGCTTCGACCTGGACTTGCTCCAGGCGTCCCCGAGCCAGTTCGAACAGCATCGCCGGATCACGTTCGGCACTGAGCAGGCCGACCTTGATCAGCGTGTCCGGCAATCCGGCGTGCTCCAGGTGCAGGTCGAAACGCTGCACACCGCTGTCCCGACCGCACAGGAACGTCGACAGATCCCCCGTCAGGCGGCGCAACGGAAACAGCAAGGCCTGATGGGACTGCACATCGAAATTGAGCTCGATGCGCACATCGAAACGGTCCGGCGGCAGGTAGAACGCCAGCGCCAGGCGTCGTATGCCCAGCAATTCATCCAGGTGCTTGAGCACCTGGGCCTCGAAACGCCGGGCCAGGCTGTGCCGGGGCAACGCCTGCACCTGGCTCAAGGTGCGCAGGCCCATGCGCGACAACGCCGTGGCCACGCTGGCCGCCAGACCGATGCGGTCGATGGGCATGTGCCCCAGGTGATGCTGCAAGGCTTGCTCGTCGGCCACCACCAGGCCATCGTAGGCGTTGGCCAGCATCCGCGCCGCCACCGGATTGGGCGCCGCGACGATGCGGTGACGAAACCCCAGTTCGCCGAGTTCGCTGCGCAGGCGCGCCTCGAATTGCGGCCAGGGGCCGAACAGTCCCAGGCTGGACTCGATTTCGAACACCAGCGCCCGCGGATAATGCACGCTGACCTGGGAGCTGAATCGATAAGCCCAGGCGGCCAGGAATTGCTGCCAGTGTTCGATATCCGCGACGTCGTACTCGGCGGTGGCAAAGCCCTTGCTCAAGGCCTGGGCGGCGCTCATGGACTGGCCGGGGCGCAGACCCAGCGCCCGCGCCGGGCCATTGACCGCCTGCAGCACCCGCCGCTGGGCCGGGCCGGTCAGCAGTGCCAGCGGCTCCTGGGGGTCGGCGCGCTGACGCAGTACCGCGTCCAGCGCCAATTGCGGAAACAGAATACAGACCCAGCGCATGGCAACCTCAATGCCCCACGGCGAAGGCAATCGGCGCCGAGCGGGCCAATCCGCCGCGGCACTTGAGCACCCGTAATTGCGCGGGCTTGGCATCGATGGCGATGCGCAGGGCCGCTGGCGAAGGGTTGATCGCTTCGCTGAGCGAGCGATAGGCGAACGCCAGGGTCGAGCCGGTTTCCGCCGCCACCTGCAAGCGGCGCAAGGCGCGGTCATCGGCCTTGTGCGGCCAGCACAGCACCGCACCACAACTGCCCGAACGCAGGCATTGTTCCGCCGCCCACAACGCATCGCGCTCGCTGGCCTGGATGATCGACAACTGGCGCAGATCGACCCCGGCGTTCTGCCAGGCCTGGGGGTATGGCACGCAGGGCGGCGCCACCAGCACAATGCGCTCGCCCGCCGCCGATAGCCGCGCCAGCGCCGGCCACACCAGTTGCAACTCGCCCACGCCCTGCCCGGCCAGGAGGATTTCCGTCAGCGCCGCCTCCGGCCAACCGCCCGTGGGCAGTGCCGCATCCAGTGCGGCATGGCCGGTGGGTTGCGGGCTGGCGGCCGGCGGCGCAGGCCGGCCCCTCCAGACCTGGCCGCCATTGAACAGCGTATCCAGCGCAACGACGGCACCCATCAGCCTTGCCTCACCAGGCCGCAGAACACCCCTTCGATGGCCAGGTCCCGGTCGGCCTCGACGATGATCGGTTGATAGGCCGGGTTGCGCGGCAACAGGCGAACCTGGTCGCCAACCCGCTCGAAGCGCTTGATGGTGACTTCACCGTCGAGCCGCGCCACGACGATCTGGCCATTGATGGCCTCGGGGCTGCGGTACACGCCCACCAGGTCGCCGTCGAGAATGCCGTCCTCGATCATCGAGTCGCCGCGCACCCGCAGCATGTAGTCCGGCACCCGCGAGAAAATCGATGGGTCGAGCAACAAGCGGCTATGGACCTCGGCATCGGCACCGATCGGCGCACCGGCCGCCACCCGGCCGAGCACCGGGATGTCCAGCAGCTCGGGACGCGGCGGCTGGCCGAGCAAGCGAATGCCCCGGGCCTGATGTGGATTGACCTCGATAAAACCGGCTTCGGTCAGCGCCAGCACATGCTTGCGCGCGACGCTGCGGGAGGCGAAGCCGAACGCCTCGCTGATTTCAGCGAGGCTCGGGGACTGACCATGCTCCGCGATTCGATCACGGATAAAAGTCAGGATGGCGGTACGGCGGGGAGTTAATGTCGTCATGGAGTACATTTGTACTCTTTCCGCAATTTCCTGGCAAGCCCCTACCCCCTGTAGGAGCGAGCATGCTCGCGAAAAACCCGAGGCCGTTGCGGGGTATCAGGCCCCCCGCGTTATCGTTGACGACCATCGTCGGAACGCCGCCCGGAGCATGCTCGCTCCTACAGAGGCTCCGCCAGAAACGCCGTGATGTAATCGATGAACGCCAGCACCTTGGCCGTGGCCCGCCGATGGCTGGGGTACACCGCCAGGATGTGCGGACCGAAGCTGTCCGGGTCGATGTCGTAGTCGGCCATCACCCGCACCAGGCGCCCTTCGGCAATGTACGGCGCCGCGCTCCACAACGGCGTATGCAGCAACCCGCGCCCGGCCAGGGCATTGGCCAGCAGTAAGTCGTAGTTGTCGCTGCGCAAGCGGGGTGCCTGGGGTTGCGGCAAGCTCAAACGTTGGCCGTCGCGCTCGGCCCACCAGAATTCGCGGCTGAGCAAAGGATGGCGGTACAGCAACCATTCGTGCTCATCGAGGGTCTGCGGGGTGACCGCCAGCCCCTTGCGCGCCAGATACTCCGGGCTGGCGCACAGCGCCAGGCGATTGCTGCCAACGACGCGGGCAATCAACCCCGGCAAGTCGTCATGCCCTTCACGCAAGGCCAGGTCGTAGCCGCTTTCCAGCAGATTGACGAACTCGTCACACAGGTCCACTTGCAGGTTGATCTGCGGGTATTGCTCGAGAAAACCGCCACACACCTGATCGAGAAAGGCCTGCCCATAGGCCAGCGGCGCGGTGATTTTCAGACTGCCGCGCAAACCGTGCTGCAACTGCTCGATTTCCTCGCCGGCCTCGTCCAGTCGCTGCAATACCTGGCGCGCGGTTTCCAGGTACAGCCGCCCGGATTCCGTGAGCAAGATCCGCCGGGTACTGCGCTCGAACAATCGCGCGCCGAGTTCCGCTTCCAGGTGATTGACCGCTTTGGTCAGGGCCGACGGGGTCTTGCCCAACTGCTCGGCGGCGCGACTGAAGCTGCCCAGTTGTGCGGTGACCACGAACATTTTCAGTGCACCCAGCTTGTCCATTCTTTTTCCATTCAGGCAAAAACGTTTTTCGTGAGCGAGGCGTTCTGCCGAGCGCGGTAAGCCACTAGTCTGGCCATCAGACGCAATAACAAGGAAACATTCAATGAAAAAATTCATCCCGAATCTGTTGCTGGTGGCAGTCAGTTTTGCCTCGTTGGAAGCCATGGCCGCGACTGACCTGGTGCTGTTCAACGGCAAGATCTTCACTGCCGACCGCAACCAGCCCAAGGTCCAGGCGCTGGCGGTACAGGACGGTAAAGTGTTGCAAGCAGGCAGCGATGCGCAGATCAAGGCCCTGATCGATTCGGGAACCAAGGTCGTCGACCTGGGTGGCAAGACCCTGATGCCAGGCCTGATCGACACCCACTCCCACGCGATCTTCGGCGGATTGGAGATGGTTTCGGCCAACATGGAAGATGAAGTGGTCGATCTGGACGAACTGGAAAAACGCCTGCGGGCCTGGCGTGAAGACGGCAAGGCCAAACACGGCGACATCCTGAGCGTGGCCGGTATGAGTTCGGCCTACTGGGCGCAATCTGATGCCTTGGGCAAGAAATTCAACAGCGGCGAATGGGCCGACGTGCCCGTGGTGTTCACCGGCAGTGACCATCACACGGCCTGGGCCAACAACGTGATGCTCAAGCGCGCAGGCATTGATGCGGCGCTGCTGAAAACACTGCCAGGCGCCGAGAAAGACACCATCGGCAAACTCGCCGACGGCCGCCCCAACGGCTTCCTGGTGGACGCCGGCTGGGACCGCGTGGCCGCGAAAATGCCCTCGCCGAGCGCCACTGACATGCTCAAGGCGGCGCAAACCGCCGTGAGCTACAACAACAGCCTGGGCATCACCGCCTGGATGGACCCGGCCGCCAACGCCGCGCCCGGCGAGCCGGTGTTTGCACTCAAACCCACGGAGAAAACCGTCGGTGTCCTGCCGGTGTACAAGGCCCTGTCCGAAAGCGGCGGCATGACCGCCCACGTCGCGGCGCTGCTGGTGGCCAACGGCAAAAGCGTGCCGTCCGATCTCGACACCCTGGACAAGGTCCGCCAACAATTCCAGGGCATCCCCAACCTGACGCTGCCCGGTATCAAGATCTTCGCCGACGGCGTGATCGAGTACCCGGCCCAGAGCGCCGCGATGATCGATCCGTACACCAACTCGCACAAACCGGGCGAACTGTTGATCGACCCGAAGCATTTCGGCGAGCTGGTCAGCGCCATCGATCAGCGCGGCTGGCGGGTACACATCCATGCCATCGGCGACCGCGCGGTCCGCGAATCGCTGAACGGCATCGCCCAGGCGCGCAAAGACCGACAGAGCGGTGTGACCCACTCCATCACGCACCTGCAGATCGTCAATCCGAAAGAATTCGCCCGCTTCAAACCGCTCGACGTCATCGCCTCGATGCAACTGCTCTGGGCCAGCGCCGACGATTACACCACGGACATGATCAAGCCTTACGTCAGCGCCCTGGCGTTCCGTTACCAATACCCGGCGCATTCTTTGCTCAAACAGGGCGCGACCATCGCCGGGGCCAGTGACTGGCCAGTGTCTTCGCCCAACCCGTGGAACGCCATGGCCCAGGCCATGACGCGGGTGGGTCCGCTGGGGGTGCTCAACGCCGATGAACGCATCGACCGCGAAACCATGTTCTATGCCTACACGCTCAATGCCGCACGCACCCTTGGCCTGGATAAACAGATCGGCTCGCTGAGCGCCGGTAAACAGGCCGACTTCATCGTGGTCGATCGTGATGTGTTCAGCATCGACGAAAAAGCCCTGCATGAAACCCAAGTGCTACAGACCTGGTTCGCCGGTCGGCAGGTCTACGCGCAACCCCTCTAATAAAAACCACAACCACACCCCTGCCCGACCTCGTGTTTTTCAACACGGGGCACGGCGCAGCCTTGTCCGATTTCTGCCCATAACAATCACAATAGCGGGACGTACCATGAAAGCTTTCACACTGTTCGCCCTCGGCTCCTTGAGCCTGCTGCCTTTGAGCAGCCAAGCCATCCCCTTGAACGATGATTTCGCCTTGCTGCTGGACGTGACACTGGCCAGCGATTATCGAACCCGCGGCATCTCGCAGACTCAGAACGACCCGACACTGCAAGCCGGCGCAACCCTGGCCCACAGCAGCGGCCTGTACCTGGGCGCATGGACCTCCAACGTCGACTTTGGCGGCGGCCTGAAAACCCGGCAGGAGGTCGACTACTATGCCGGTTGGTTGTGGCAGGCCACCGATGACGTCAGCCTCGACCTGGGCTACCTCAAATATTCTTACCCGAAAGAGAGCCAGTTCAACCAGAGCGAGGCCTACGGCATTCTCAGCGTCTACGGGGTAAAACTCGGCGCCTACTACTCCGCCGATGCGCCGGGTATCGATAGCGAGCAGAACTCGCTCTACAGCTATATCGGTTACGAAACCGAGCTGCCCTACGGCGTTGGCCTCAAACTGCGCTACGGCGACATGGACTTCAAGGACCCGCACCTGTACTCACGCTCGGGTGAAGCTGAAGACTCGTACCGTGAGTGGGAGCTCAAGCTGACCCATGAACTGGCGGGCGTGATGCTGGGCCTGAGCTACATCGACACCGACCTGTCGAAGAGCCAATGCTTGAGCAATTGGGGCTTCGACGATGTGTGCAGCGCGACGGTAGTGGCGAGCGTCAGCAAGTCCTTCTGATTGCCCTGGCCCCCCTGTAGGAGCGAGCATGCTCGCGATGGACTCAAGAACGCCGCGTTTAACCAGAAACCACGCGTTAACGTTAACGACCATCGCGAGCATGCTCGCTCCTACAGGTTTGGAGTTAATCCTTCGAGATAGGCCCATGGATATATTCCGCGTTCATGCCCATCACTGAACACCAGTTGCAACCCATACCCCTGGGAATTCACCTCGATCAGCCGAACGCGGGCATCGACCAGCGGCGCCATCCCGCGCAATCGAAACGCCCGGCATTGCGAACACGGGCACTGGCGGCGCAGTTCGGCATGGTCCAGCCACTGCTCGCGGCCATCCGGCCAGTTCAGTCGCAGCTGCTGCCTGCTCCGGGAATTGCCGATGGCCACCGGGTTCATTGCAGCTGACTCAGGGCAATGCGCACCGCCTTGCGCACTTCCGGATCACCATCGTCTTGCGCGGCCTGCAGCGGTGCGATCGCGCCTTTTTCATTCAACTCGCCGAGGGCCAGGGCGGCTTCCTTGCGCAGGTTGCTGATGCGGTGGCCGAGGGTTTCGATCAGCGCGTCCAGTGCCTGGGCGTAACGCAAGCGGCCGAGACTGCGGGTGGCGCGCAGGCGGACTTGCCAGTAATCGTCGCTCAGGGCTTGGACCAATGCCGGGCCGGCGTCGATGTGGCCGACCTTGCCCAGGGTGGTGGCGGCTTCCTCGCGCACTTGCCAGGCCTGGTCCTGCAAGGCTTGGCGCAGGGCCGGCAGCACCTGCTCGTCAGACGCCAGGCCGAGTGCACCGGTGGCGGCGCGGCGCACTTCGGTGTCCGGGTCTGCACTTGCCAGTCGAGCCAGGGCCGGCAAGGCGTCGAGCTGTTTGAGCCAACCCAGCACGCCGACAGCTTCACGGCGGACATTGGCCTCCTGATCGCTCAACGCAACCAGTGCCGCCGGGGCCGCTTGCGGGTAGCGCAATTCACGCAAGGCCCTGAACGCAGCGATGCGCACGCCGATGTCGGCATGCCCGGTCCACGGCAGGATCACCTCACCCGCCGCTTCGCTCTTGAGCAGACTGAGGCTTTGCGCCGCGGCGGCTTGCACCGCTGCGGATGGATCGGTCAGGGCCTGGCACAGCGCTTCGACCACAGGCTCGTCCTCCCAGGCTTCGAGTAACCGCGCGGCTTCGGCACGGACGTCTTCCGCCGGGTCTTCAGCCAGCCGGTTGACCAGCCACAGCAGCCCGTCCGCTTCTTCCAGGTCGGCCAGTTCGATCAGGGCGATGCGGCGCACGCCGGCATCGTCGTCAGTCAGGCGTGGTTGCAGGGCGAGAATGTCATCGTTATCGGTTACATCGAATAGTGAGGTCATAGGGCAAATCGCGGCAGTTTGTTTTCTGGGGGAAGTCCGAGAGGGTTCAGGCGGGGCAGCTGCCGACCGTCTTCGTGACGCAGGAGTTCGAGGCAGTGACGTTTCAAGCGGGAAAATTCGTGGCTGGTCACCAGTGCGGTGGTGCGTGGCCGGGGGAAATCCAGGCGCAGGTCTTCGATGATCCGACCGGGACGCGTACTCATCACCAGCAGGCGATCGGCGAGGAACAGCGCCTCGTCGATGTCATGGGTGACGAACACCACGGTGGTGCGAATGCGCGTCCAGATGTCCAGCAGCAGTTCCTGCATGTTCAAGCGGGTCAGGGCATCGAGAGCGCCAAAGGGCTCGTCCATGAGTAATAGCCGTGGCCGATTGACCAACACCCGGGCGATTTCCACCCGTTGCTGCATGCCACCGGACAACTGATCCGGCCAGCGCTCGGCGAAGCCTTCAAGGCCGACCAGGGCGAGGATTTCATCGGCGGCCTTGTCGCGTTCGGCTTTACCGATGCCGCGCATTTTCAGGCCGAACGCAACGTTGTCGCGCACCGTGCGCCAAGGGAACAGTGTGTGCTGCTGAAACACCATGCCGCGTTGCGGCGACGGGCCGGACACCGCCGCGCCATCAACCTTGAGGCTGCCAGCGCGTGGTTGCAGGTGCCCGGCCAGGGCGCCGAGCAAGGTCGACTTGCCGCAACCGGACGGCCCGAGGATGCACACGAACTGCCCTGGTTCGATCAGGCAATCGAGGCCCTGCACAGCTTCGAAGGCCGCGCTGCCCTCGCCCAGGCTGATCGACAAACCGCGAATATCGATCCGCCCTTCGGGCTGTTGAAAAACACTCATCAGGCTTTTCCTCGTGGTCGATGCCAGGGTGTGAATACACCGCCCAGGCGTTTGATCAGCAGGCTGCTGCCCATCCCGAGTACGCCGATCAGCAACATGCCGACCACAATGTCGGGGTAGTTCTGGATGGTGTAGGACTCCCAGGTGTAATAGCCGATGCCGTATTGGCCGGAGATCATCTCGGCGGTCACCAGGCAAAACCACGACGTGCCCATGCCGATGGAAAGGCCGGTGATGACGCTCGGTGCGGCCCCCGGCAGAATCACTTCCAGCAGCATCGCCCGTCGCCCTGCCCCGAGGCTTTTCGCCGAAGCGATCAGCCGTGGATCGACGCCTTCGACGCCATGCACGGTGTTGAGCAGGATCGGGAACAAGGCGCCGGTAAAGGTGATGAAGACCATCGACAGCTCGGACGAGGGGAACATCAGGATCGCCAGGGGAATCCAGGCCACGGCGGGAATTGGGCGCAGCACTTCCAGCGGTGGCAGCAGCAAGTCTTCGGCCCATTTCGAGCGGCCGATGGCCAGGCCCAGCGCGACGCCGATCACCAATGCCGCGAGGTAACCGGCGAAGACCCGGCTGAGGCTGCTGCCAAGGTGTCGGGCGAGTTTTCCGGAGTCACCGAGGCCCAGTGCCGCTTCAATCACGGCAAGGGGTGTCGGGACGTTGGCGAAAGTCACCAGGCCGAGGTTCCAGTGGTGGCTGGCAGCGAGGTGCCAGAATAAAAGGCAGAGCAGCAGCGAGGCGGCTCGGGGGAGCCATCGTGCAAACATATAACACCTCCGATCGTTCCCACGCTCCGCGTGGGAATGCATCCAGTGACGCTCTGCGTCACATTCAAAAGCGGAACGCGGAGCGTCCCTGGCGGCATTCCCACGCAGAGCGTGGGAACGATCACTGACTCAGCGACTGGCCACGGCCTGGGTCGTGGCATCGGTGAAATCGAACACCTTGCCGCCCTGGGCCGTGGCGAATTGCTGGGCATGGCCCTTGAGCAGAAACGCGCTGAGGCGACCTTGCGCATCACTGGCAAACCACGCCTGGTCGGCCAGCAACTTGATCCCGCTGTCACTGGCCTGGGCATACACCGCGCGGATGTTCTTGCCTTCCTGCTTCAGCGCGGCCAGCGCGGTGAATGCCGCTTGCGCCGAGGCGTACTGACGGACTTTCGGCTCGCCGCGCACCCAGATCTCGGCCACGTGGCTGAAGTCGGTGATGGCCTGGCCACTGCCTGCATCGACGGCCTTGAGCGGCGTCTGCTGGTAATTCGCCAACTGCGCGCTGTAGTCCAGATTGGACGCCTTGAACGCGGCGCGAATGTATTGGTCGTCGATGAAGGTATTCAGGTCGAGGCCGCGATCAGCCTTCTTCAACAGCTTGAGGGTGTCGATGGCGGTGCCGACGGCCTGGCGGAATTCCGGTTTCCAGGTCAAGTCGCGGGTCTGCACGCCGAGCGGGCCGTGGAACAGGTAGTTGACCTCGGCATCGACTCCGGTGACCTTGGCGATCAACTCGCTGTACTTCTCAGGCTCGGCGGCCAGCAGTTGGTTGGCTTCGATGCTCGCGCGCAGGTAGGCGACGACGATTTCCGGGTATTTTTTCGCATAGGCCTGGTCCACCAGCGCACCGTGGAAGGTCGGCGCGCCAGCCTGGGAACCGTCGTAGATCTTGCGTGCGAACCCCCGGCTCGGGAACAGTTCGGCGAACGGCACAAAGTCGGCATGGGCGTCGATCTTGCCGGCCTGCAACGCGGAACCGGCGACTTCCGGTGGCTGGGCAATGATGTTCACGTCCTTGAGCGGGTCCCAACCCTGGGCCGCTACAGCGCGCAGCAACATGCCATGGGCAGTGGACGCGAACGGAACGGAAATGGTCTTGCCCTTGAGCTCGGCCAGTGACTGCACGCCCGACGCGCTCGGCACCACGATGCCGTTGCCACTGCCCTGGGTGCTGCCCGACAGCACGCTGATGAACAGGCTGCGCTTGCCGGCAGTTTCAAACGCCACGCCGTTGAACGACCCGGGGAAATCGGCCATGGCGCCGAAGTCGAGCTTGCCGGCGACCATCTCATTGGTCAGCGGCGCGCCGCTGGTGAAGTTCTTCCACTGCACCTCGTACTTGGCGTCCTTGTACTGGCCATCGTGGGGCAGGTATTTGTCCAGCAGGCCCAGCTCGCGGATCAACAGGCCGCCAGCGGCGCAATTGATGGTGGTGTCCTGGGTGCCGATGGCGATGCGGATGGTCTCCGCCTGCGCCGACAGGGTGAATGATGCCAGTACCAGACCGGCCAAAGCTGCACGCAATATCATGGGTGTTTCCCCTCGAATCATTTATAGGATGTTCGTCTCCGCCACGATCAGGGCGTGGTGGGAAACGAGGGGTGTCTTGAAGCAAGCGTCCGGTGGTTTCCGGGTAGCATTTTATTGTCTGCACTCGCTCCATTGTGGGAGCGAGCCTGCTCGCGAAAGCGTCCTGTCAGTCCACAAAGATGCCAGCTGTGCCGACCTCTTCGCGAGCAGGCTCGCTCCCACATTTGGGCTGTGCTTCAACGCAACAAATAAGGGATATCCACTTTCACGGCGCCAGTCGGGCAGTCCTTTTCGCACGGCATGCAGTACCAGCATTCATCGAAGGCCATGTAGGCCTTTTGCGTGGCCGGGTTGATCGCCAGCAAGTCCATCGGGCAGACGTCGACGCACACCGTGCAGCCCTTGTGGGCGATGCAAAGGTCCTCGTCGACGGTGACCGGAGCCTTGGAGCGAAAGAATATTTCCTGGGGTTGGTAGGCCATTTCACGGTTTCTCTCTAGTGTCATGCTCAAGCCGCGTCGGCACCGACCCGCAACCGGTCGTAGGCCTGCATTTCATCGGCGTCCAGTGGGATGATGTAAGGTTCGATGGCTTTCTTGAAACTGGTCATCACGCCGTTTTCGCCCTTCTTCAAGTGGCAATGGCAGAACCAGTCGCTGTCGTTGCGTTGCGGGTGGTCGACCCGATAGTGGTAAAGCCCCCAGCGACTTTCGGCGCGGAACAATGAAGCACGGGCAGCCATTTCGGCGCAGTCGCGGATCATGCTGACTTCCATGGCGCGCATCAGTTCGTGGGCGTTGTGGGCCTTGATCTGATCCAGGTCACGCTGGATGTCGCTGAAGCGTTGCAGGCCGATCTGCATCTTCCTGGTCACTTTCGGCGGCTGCAGGTAGTCGTTGACGAAGCGGCGCAGCTTGTACTCGACCTGGGCCGGTGGCAGGCCGTGTTCGCGATCAAGGGGTGCGTAGACTCGCTGCTTTTCAATTGCGACCTGCTCGGCATCGAGCGCGGAAAACTCGCGTCCGGCGACAAAGTCCGCCGCGTTGGTGCCGGCAAACCAGCCATAGGTGAACGCACCGAGCATGTAGTTGTGCGGCACCGCGGCCATGTCACCGGCCGAATACAGGCCCTTGACCGAGGTCTCGGCCTTCTCGTTGACCCACACGCCCGACGCCGAATGTCCGCTGCAAAAACCGATCTCGGAGATGTGCATCTCGACCATTTGCGTGCGGTAATCGGTACCGCGATTGGCGTGGAACTGACCGCGACTCGGGCGCTCGTTGCTGTGCAGGATCTCTTCGATGTTCTGGATGGTTTCTTCGGCCAGGTGATCGAGCTTGAGGAACACCGGGCCGTTGCCACTTTCGAGCTCCTGATGGAACTCCCACATCATCTGGCCGCTCCAGTAGTCGCACTCGATGAAGCGCTCGCCCTTGTTGTTGGCGGTGTAGCCACCCAAGGGACCAGTGACGTAGGCGCAGGCCGGGCCGTTGTAGTCCTTGATCAGCGGGTTGATCTGGAAGCATTCCAGGTTCGCCAGTTCGGCTCCGGCGTGGTAGGCCATGGCGTAACCGTCGCCGGCATTGGTCGGGTTTTCGTAGGTGCCCATCAGGTAACCCGAAGCCGGCAGGCCCAGGCGTCCGGCGGAACCGCAGGCGAGGATCACGGCCTTGGCCTTGATCACATGGAAGTCGGCCGTGCGGCAATCGAAGCCCATCACGCCGTTGACCGCGCCCTCTTCGTCCTTGAGCAAACGGGTGCAGACCAGGCGATTGGTAATGCTGACCCGCGCCCGCTTCAACTGGCGATACAGGACTTTCTTGATGTCGTGGCCTTCCGGCATCGGCAGCACGTAGGCGCCCATGTGGTGAACCTTTTTCACCGCGTAGTCGCCGGTCTCGTCTTTCTCGAACTTCACGCCCCAGCGGTCTAGCTGTTCGATAGTCTCGAAGCTGTGGGTCGCGTAGGCATACACCGCGGCCTGATTGACGATGCCGTCGTTGGCGATGGTGATTTCCTTGGTGTACTGCTCCGGCGTGGAGTGGCCGGGAATGATCGCGTTGTTGAGGCCGTCCATGCCCATGCTGATCGCGCCGCTGCGCTTGACGTTGGCCTTGTCGATCAACAATACCCGCAAATCGCGGTTGCGTTCCTTGGCCTTGATCGCCGCCATCGGCCCGGCCGTGCCGCCGCCGATCACCACGATGTCGTATTCCTGCTCGAGAGTCGTTCGGGTCATGCCTGCGCCCCTTTTTGCCGGTCGATCCGCAGGCGGTACTGGAAGGCATCGCCACGGTAGTAAAGGTGTTCGAAGTCCACTGGGCGGCCTTCGGCGTCGTGGGTCAGGCGCTCGATGCGCATGATCGGCGAGCCGGCCTCGACGTTCAGCGCCTGGGTCAAGTCGCTGTCGGCCAGTACTGCGTCGATGGCCAGGTCGGCGTGGCCGAGGGCCAGTCCGCAGTCGTTTTCCAGGATCAGGAAAATGTCGCGGGTTACCAGATCGGCCTTCTCCAGGCGCTCGCCAAGGGCTTTGGGCAGGTAAGTGATTTCCAGCGAAATCGGTTCGCGGTTGATCAGGCGAACCCGCTTGATCTGCGCCACGGTCTCCCCTTCGGCGACCTGCAAGCGATCGGCGACCAGCTTGTCGGCAGCGATGAACTTGAAGCTGCGCAGGCGGTTGATCACCTCATATCCGCGACCGGTCATGGACTCGGCCAGGCCTTGCAAGGTGCTGACGTTCTGGAAGGTTTTCGGCTTGGCGACGAAGGTACCCTTGCCGTGGATTTTGAAGATCAACCCTTCCTTCTGCAGATCGCCGAGAGCCTGGCGCACCGTGATGCGACTGACCTTGAACAGCGCACCGAGCTCGCTTTCGGAAGGCATCTGGCTGTCTTGCGGGTATTCACCGTCGAGGATGCGCGCACGCAACACATCGCGCAGTTGGGTGTGCAGCGGAACGCTACTAAGCGATAGAACGTTATCGGTCATGAAGATCACTTGTCATAACGAGTTATGACGTGATCATAGAGTTCTAAGGAATGGCTGAGAAATACTGTTTGGGCATAAGGTTAGATGGAGATCAAAAGATCGCAGCCTTCGGCAGCTCCTACAGGTTTATGCGTTCCACCTGTAGGAGCTGCCGAAGGCTGCGATCTTTTGCTTTTACTCAGCCGATGCGCATGGCCCGCAGATCCAAACGACCATCCTTCAGCGGCGGGCACCAGTAGTAGCCGCCGGTGATCGGCCGGCTGATGCGGTACAAGCCGTCAGTGATTCCGTCTTCCAGGCCGCTCATGCGGCGCAGCTGGACTTCGAAGGCGTCGAGGGAAAAACCGAAGGCCAGGAACATCAACCCGGCTCGCTCGCCTTCGATCCATGGCATCGAGCGGCGAACCACGAACGCCTCAGGGGCAAAGCTCTCCTGGGCGGTGCGTTTGACGTGGGCCGAGATCGGTGCGTCGTCGAGTTCTTCGTTATCGCTCAGGCGACGTCCCATGATGTCATCCGTCTCATGGGACGCCATCGCGCGAAAGCCCTTGAGGTCATGCTGCCACTGCTGAAGCGCGGCGAAGCTGCCGCCCACCATGCCTTCGGCGCCCTCACCCACCAGCGCGGCGGCCGCGGCGGCTTCGTCACGGGGGTTTTCAGTGCCGTCTTCGTAACCGGTCAGGTCATGGCCGTTACGGTGACGGAAACCCTCGGTCACTTGCACCAGGCGCAGGGCCGGGGCCAACGCTGCTTCGAAGGCGTGGCTGCGGTTAAGCAGTTCGCCACGGTCGGTACCGTGCAACCAGCACCAGAGTGCCTGTTGCGTCGACGGATTGTCGACGCCGACACCGCTCAGCGCTGGAAACGCCCGCAAGCCTTCGACATGCCCGCCGAGGGCCTTGACCAGGGACTCACCGAAGCCGACCACCGCCGATTTGCCATCCACCAGTTGCGTCAGCTTGTCCAACGCAGCCGGCAGCGCCGCGGCCGATTCCAGGGCGAAGAACATGTGACGGGCGAGAGGCGGAACAGGGGTGGCAAGAATGCCCGGCTGGTAGTGACTCATGTGAACTCCTTATGAAAGAGCGCGGAGTTTAACCTCGGCACCAGCCATTGTGTGCTCCCAAGTCAAAAGATCGCGTTTCACCCCAACGCCGATTGCGGTCTACGCTTGAAGCACAATAATCACACCTTCACCCCTCTATTCTGCCCATCAGCGCTCGATTGCAGTTAAAAAAACTCATCAACAAGGCGTATAACCCTTGAACTGGATTCTTCAACGGCTAGCCATAAGCGCACGGCTGACATTACACACGGGGTAGCGACATGACGACCGCACAGATTCTTGGCAACCTGTTTCCCGACGCCGGCAGCATCCCGGAAAAATACCGTCTCGACGGCCAGACCGAACAACGCGAGTACCTGGTCGATGGCGTGTTGAAAACCTGGCCAGGTCCACTCGCCCAGGTGCGCAGCCCGGTTTACCTGAGCGGCCCTGGCGGCGATGAACAGGTCATCCTCGGCAGCACGCCGTTGCTGGATGCCGCCACCGCCTTGACCGCCCTCGACGCCGCCGTGCGTGCCTATGACCGCGGCCAGGGTTTGTGGCCGACCATGCGCGTGGCCGAGCGCATCCAGCATGTCGAGACCTTCCTGGGGCGCATGCGTGAACAGCGCGACGCGGTGGTGAAGCTACTGATGTGGGAAATCGGCAAGAACCTCAAGGATTCGGAAAAAGAGTTCGACCGTACCTGCGACTACATCGTCGACACCATCAACGCCCTCAAGGAACTCGACCGCCGCTCCAGCCGCTTCGAACTCGAGCAGGACACTCTCGGTCAGATCCGTCGCGTACCGCTGGGCGTGGCGCTGTGCATGGGGCCCTACAACTACCCGCTGAACGAAACCTTCACCACGCTGATCCCGGCGCTGATCATGGGCAATACCGTAGTGTTCAAGCCGGCCAAGCTTGGCGTGCTGCTGATTCGCCCGTTGCTGGAGGCCTTCCGGGACAGCTTCCCGGCCGGGGTGATCAACGTGATCTACGGCAGCGGGCGTGAGACGGTCAGTGCGCTGATGGCCAGCGGTAACATCGATATCTTTGCCTTCATCGGCACCAACAAGGCCGCCAGCGACCTGAAGAAATTGCACCCGCGCCCTCACCGCTTGCGCGCGGCATTGGGACTCGACGCGAAAAACCCCGGGATCGTCCTGCCGGAAGTGGACCTGGACAATGCGGTGACTGAAGCGCTCACCGGCTCCCTGTCATTCAACGGCCAGCGCTGCACCGCCCTGAAGATCCTGTTTGTCCACGAAGACGTGGTCGAGGCCTTCATCGAGAAATTCAACGCCAGACTGGCCACGCTCAAACCCGGCATGCCGTGGGACAGTGGCGTGGCGCTGACACCTTTGCCGGAATCGGGCAAGGTCGATTACCTGCACTCGCTGGTGGCCGATGCCGTGGGCAAGGGCGCGAAAGTGGTCAACCCCAATGGCGGCGAGGCGCGCGCATCGTTCTTCTACCCCGCCGTGTTGTACCCGGTGACGCCGCAGATGCGGGTCTACCAGGAAGAACAGTTCGGCCCGGTGGTGCCGATCGTGCCCTATCGTCACCTGGACACGGTGATCGACTACGTCCTCGAATCGGACTTCGGCCAGCAACTGAGTATCTTCGGCACGAACCCGGTGGCGGTCGGTCGACTGGTCGACACCTTCGCCAACCAGGTCGGGCGCATCAACCTCAACGCCCAATGCCAGCGCGGCCCGGACACCTACCCGTTCAATGGCCGGAAAAACTCCGCCGAGGGCACGCTGTCGGTGCACGACGCCCTGCGGGTGTTTTCGATTCGCACGCTGGTGGCGACCAAATTCCAGGAGACCAACAAGGATCTCATCAGCGAGATCATCAGTGGCCGCAGTTCAAGCTTCCTGACCACTGACTACATCTTCTGAGGAGAGCCGACCTGAGCGCATCCACGGCTCTTCGCCTGCCACCGCTACTGCGCCGGTTACTGCGTCCGCTATTGGACCCGTACCAGCGCTATCGCCACGCGCGGATGATCCATGCCGTGCGCGTGTCGCTCGGGTTGCTGGCGACGATCCTGCTGACCACCGGCATCCACCTGCCCCACGGCGAGTGGGCCTCAGTGACGATGCTGGTGGTGATCGGCGGCTTGCAGCACCATGGCAACATCGGCAAGAAAGCCGCCGAACGGGCCATCGGCACCCTGGTCGGGGCGGCTATCGGCCTGGTCCTGGTGGTGCAACAGTCCTGGCTCGGCATGCCGTGGCTGACCTATTTCGCCATGGCGGTGGTGTGCGGATTCTTCTCGTACCATGCCATCGGCAAAGGCGGATACACCGCGCTGCTGGCCGGTATCACCGTATTCATCGTCGCCGGGCATGGTGACAATCCGGTCACTGACGGGTTGTGGCGTGGGGTGGATATCCTGATCGGCATTGCCCTGGCCCTGGCATTTTCCTTCGCCCTGCCGCTCTATGCGGTCTATTCCTGGCGGTACAACCTGGCAGATGCGCTGCGTGATTGCGCGGCGGTCTACAGTCGTATCATCACCGGCCAATCGGTGACTGGCGACGAACACCTCAGGCTGATGGGGCGACTGAACACCGTGATGGTGCAACTGCGCTCCCTGATGCCATCGGTGTCCAAGGAAGTGAAGATTTCCATGACCGAACTCGATGCCATTCAACGTCAACTGCGCCTGTGTGTCAGCACCCTTGAGATACTGGGCAATACCCGACCGGATGCCGGCGACCTGCAGTCGGCCTTGAAGGCAGAGCATCGACTGATTCGCGTGCAACTGATTGCCATGGCCCGGGCGCTCAAGTCCGGCGTCCCCCACCGGCTGGAGCGCCCCGTGGCGCTACCGATGGTCAGGCTCGATGTGCCGGTCTACAACGCCCTGGACGGTTACCGCTTGTTGACTGAGCAACTGCTTGCCAACATTGGCGAGATGCGCCAGCGACTGGCCAGGACGGCGCCGCGCTGGAACATCTGAAACGCCTTACGAGGTAACGGTGCGCCGCAATTTCAAGCTCCAGCCCTGCTGCATGCCGGCCGCGGCCAGCAGGATTGCGGCCACCCCGATCCATTGCAGCGGTTCCAGGCGATGGCCGAAGGCAAACCAGTCGACGAAAATCGCCGCGATCGGGTAGATGAACGACAGCGCGCCGGTCAATGCCGTCGGCAATTTCTGGATCGCGCCGTACAACAGCACGTACATCACGCCAGTGTGCACGATGCCCAAGGTGACGAGGCTGCCCCAGGCACTCGGTTCCTGCGGCAGGGCCGAAAAGTGCGCGAATGGCGCAAGCAGCAATACGCCGGTGCTGACCTGGACCAACGCAATCAGATGCGGTGGCGTACCGGTCAGGCGCTTGATGATCAACGCGGCAATCGCATAGAGGAACGCGGCGCCCAAGGCCAGGACGATCCCTATCAGGTACTCGTTACCGCTCTCGCCCTCCCCGCCATGTGCGCTGACAATCGCCAGCATGCCGAGAAACGAAACGCCCAGCCATGCCAGTTTCTGCAGGGTGATTTTCTCGTTGAGGAACACCGCCGCCAGCCCCACCAGCATGAACGGCTGGACGTTGTAGACCGCCGTACCGATGGCTATCGAAGCCCGGGAATAAGAGGCGAACAACAACACCCAGTTGCCGACGATCGCCACACCGCTGAGCACCGCCAACAGGAAGGTGGTACGGGTGAGGATGCCAGGGCGAAGAAAGCCGAACGCCGCGCAAATCAGCAGCAGCGCACCGGCCCCGAACAGGCAGCGCCAGAACACCACGTCCAGCACCGGTTGCCCGGAAACCAGCACGAACCAGCCGATGGTCCCGGAGATCAGCATGGCGGCGGTCATTTCGAACGAGCCGCGACGTATTGAGTTGTCCATCATCAGACTCCTGTGGTTGATGGGCAAAGTATGCCAATCGACCGGGGGCTGCTCCAGCGCAAAAAGCAGGCTAAACTTCGAATCTGCCTTTTATGCGAAGGCGATTTCGCAAAATTGCCTAATTGAGGTTTTCGCCATGACCGATGACATCGACCAGGTGCTGATCACCGCCTTGATGGAAGACTCGCGACGTTCGCTCAAGGCCCTGGCGCAAATCAGCGGCCTGTCCTCGCCCAGCGTCGCCGAGCGCCTGCGGCGTCTCGAAGAGCGCGGTGTGCTCAAGGGTTATACCGTGGAAATCGACCCGAAATGCTTCGGTTATCAGCTGCAGGCCATCGTGCGCATTCGCCCGCTGCCCGGCCAGTTGCAGGAAGTGGAACGGCAGATCATGGCGATTCCCGAGTTCACCGAATGCGACAAGGTCACCGGTGACGACTGCTTCATCGCCCGCCTGCATGTACGCTCGATGGAACAACTGGACACCCTGCTCGACCGCCTCAACACTCACGCCGAAACCAACACCGCCATCGTCAAGAAAACCCCGGTCAAGCGACGCCTGCCGCCAATGGCCTAGCCGCCGGTACATTTGCCAAGAACAAAAAAAAACCCGCCGAAGCGGGTTTTTTCAATCATGGCTGGCGATCAATCATCGCGGCTCATGATGCCAAACAGCTGCAACAAGCTGATGAACAGGTTGTAGATCGATACATACAGGCTGATGGTGGCCATGATGTAGTTACGCTCGCCGCCGTGGATGATGGCGCTGGTCTGGAACAGGATGCAGACCGAGGAAAACAGCACGAAGCCCGCGCTGATCGCCAGTTGCAGGCCGCTGATCTGGAAGAAGAAGCTCGCAACCACCGCACCCAGCAACACGAAGAAACCCGCCGTGATGAAGCCACTGAGGAAACTCATGTCCTTGCGCGAGATCAGCACATAAGCCGACAGGCCACCGAATACCAGTGCGGTCATGGCAAAGGCCGAGCTAACCACTTCGGCGCCGCCCTGCATGCCCAGGTAACGGTTGAGGATCGGGCCGAGCAGGAAACCCATGAAACCGGTCAGGGCAAAGGCCGACACCAGGCCCCAGGCGGAATCACGAAGCTTATTGGTGAGGAAGAAAAGGCCGTAGAAGCCGATCAGCACCACGAAAATGTTCGGGTAGCCGACACGCATCTGCTGGGCAACGTACGCCATCACACCACTGAAGGCGAGCGTCAGAGCCAGCAAGCCGTATGTGTTGCGCAGGACGCGGCTAACCTCTAGCTGCTCAGCCTGCACGCTGTTGTTCACTGCGTAATCCTGTTCGCGCATGGCGACACTCCTGTTGGTTTGAAACGTTCAGTCGCAAAGATCATAACAGACGCCCTGTAACAAGCTATGCAGAGAGTTTGACAGTGTGTTTCATTCAGGTATTATGGCGCCCGCAACACAAACGGAGGTGTGGCCGAGTGGTTTAAGGCAACGGTCTTGAAAACCGTCGACTGTAACAGGTCCATGAGTTCGAATCCCATCGCCTCCGCCATCTTATGTATGACAAAGCCCTGATTATTCAGGGCTTTGTCGTTTCCGGGATTTGGATTTCCCTTTCGGTACTTCTGTAAAACAAGGAGGTTGCATGAACAACATGGACACGATGAAGCTGATGCTTATGCTGCTGGCCAGCACGACCAGCTGCGCTGCACTGGCCGCCGAAAAAACCTTTGCGCTGACCGCATTCAGCAGTGTTGAGGTCCGGCAGGGAGTGAACCTGTCGATCAAATGCGCTGCAACGTCATCAATGGTGGTCTCAGGCTCTGCCGATACGCTGAACAAGCTTCAGGTGACGACAGACAACAAGGCGTTATTTCTGGTGAATGACGCAGTGGAAAATGTTCGCGTCGTCTCCCCTACCCTGGATATCACGCTATATACCAGCGCGCCACTGACGGGGTTGACGGGAAAAGCAGGGGTAAAAATCGTGGCACCTGCCTGTGCCGTCGATCCGTCCAGGCTGACGGTGGCAGGCAGCATGGGCACTGACATCCAGATCGAGGGCAAGACGGGTGAACTGGTCCTTGACCTGGCGATGGGCAGCACCTTCAACAAAAAACCGTTGCCCTTCATTGCGGATGTGGCCAATGTGCGCATGAGCATGGGGGCGGCATCGTCCCTGTGCCATATCCCCCGGATCAACGGCAACCTGTCTGCCGGCGCACGTATGTCTGTCAGTCCATCGGCTCAGGTCGACAACAGCGCCACAGGCGCCTACGCCAGCGAAATTTCAACCTCCGAGTGTTTGTAAACGGCAGGAATGAACAGGCCACTCTCCGCTTGATGGAAAACGGGACGAATTGTTCCGTTTGTGGCCCCCCTCCCTTTACCTCCTTTTACACTCCTTTACACCCTTCACAGCCTTACATCTGTAAAAGTTCAACCGAGCGCTTTGGACGCGGCCCCCCTGCATCCCCCGGCACCGTTAGTCTGGCGGTGGCGGATACGACGCCTGCCCGCAAACCCTCAAAGCAGCCACTCAATGGCAAAATCCGCTTACCCAGATCATTTCGGAGATCACAATGCTTCGCGTGTTTGAACGAAGGCTCGATCCATTCCCTCCCGACGAAGCACCGCCGCCGCCTGTCGGCCTGATGCGGTTCCTGTGGGCCTGCACGCGCGGCGCCCGCGGTTATATCCTTGCGTTGGCGCTGCTCAGTGCCAGTGTGTCGATCTACGAAGCCTGGTTATTTTCCTTTCTTGGGCAGGTCGTGGACCTGCTCTCGACCTGGCAGGCCGGTGGCGATGCGAACGGGCAGGAAAGTTCTGTGCTGTGGGGTATCGCGACAGTGTTGGTCACCAGCATTGGGCTGGTGGCGCTACGTACCATGGTGCAGCACCAGATATTGGCCATCAACCTGCCGTTGCGGCTGCGCTGGGACTTCCATCGACTGATGCTGCGGCAAAGCCTTTCGTTCTTTTCCGATGAGTTCTCCGGTCGGGTCACCACCAAGGTGATGCAGACTGCACTGGGCGTGCGCGAAGTCCTGTTCACCCTTATCGAAATCGCACCCGGAATTGGCGTTTATTTCATTGCGATCATCGCACTGGCCGGCGGCTTCGCCCTGAAACTCATGCTGCCTTTTATTGCCTGGGTCGCGTTGTTCGGGCTGGCCATGCTGTACTTTGTGCCGCGCCTGGGGCGAGTCGGGCAGGAACAGGCCCATGCGCGATCGTCGATGACGGGGCGTATTTCAGATGCCTATAGCAACATCACCACCGTGAAACTGTTCTCGCACTCCAATCGTGAAGCGCATTTTGCGCGCGCGGCAATGGAGGACTTCAAGCAAACCGGCTTCCGCCAGATGCGCCTGGTCAGCCAGTTCGAGATCGTCAACCAGGCGCTGGTGGTGATGTTGATCATGGCCGCTGGCGGCTATGCCCTGTGGCTCTGGCACCAGGGCGAGGTCGGCGCGGGAGCGGTGGCGGCAATTACGGCCATGGCGTTGCGTATCAATGGCATGTCGCACTGGATCATGTGGCAGATGGCTTCGCTGTTCGAAAGCATCGGCACCGTGCAGGATGGCATGGCAACCCTGACCCGAGGTCCCAAGGTGCAGGACGCGCCGAACGCTGGCGTACTGGTGCCCTCTGGCGGCGCGGTGACCTTTGACAACGTGAGCTTCAACTACAACGGTGAACGCCAGGTGCTCGACGGATTGAGCCTGACTATCCACCCAGGCGAAAAAATCGGCCTGGTGGGCCGTTCCGGCGCAGGCAAATCGACGCTGATCAATCTGCTGCTGCGCTTCTATGACGTCGACAGCGGTGAGATTCGCATCGACGGGCAAAACATCGCTCAGGTGACACAAGACAGTCTGCGGGCCGCTATCGGCATGGTCACCCAGGATACGTCCCTGCTGCACCGCTCGATTCGCGACAACATCGCCTACGGCCGCCCGGACGCGACCGACGCCCAGGTGCGCAGCGCCGCGATTAATGCCCAAGCCGACGGTTTCATCAGCCAACTGAGTGATCGGCAAGGCCATAGCGGCTATGACACCCTGGTGGGTGAGCGCGGCATCAAGCTCTCGGGCGGCCAGCGCCAACGCATTGCCATCGCCCGGGTGATGCTCAAGAACGCGCCAATTCTGTTGTTGGACGAGGCCACGAGTGCCCTGGATTCTGAAGTTGAAGTCGCCATCCAGGAAAGCCTCGATGAAATGATGCAGGGCAAGACCGTCATCGCCATCGCCCATCGGCTGTCGACGATTGCGGCCATGGATCGACTCATTGTCATGGACGAGGGACGTATCATCGAACAGGGTACCCATGCGCAATTGCTGGCAAAAAACGGCACCTACGCGCGGCTGTGGCAGCATCAAAGTGGTGGTTTCCTGGGAGAGGATCAGGGGGTGGCTGAGGCGATGGATCAGGCGTGAGAGTGAATGGCGAGAGCGAACGCCGCCGATGGTCGTAGCATCTCGCCTGCCACCGGCCTGTGGCTAAGCTTAATGAATCGGGGAGAATTGAAACCTGGGTACTCCCAAAGGAGACGATCATGTATGCGGTAATAAGAACCTACCTCGGTGCAGGAGCCAAACAGCTTTTCGACCTTTTGGAACAGCGCCAGACCGACGTCGAAGCGCTCCTGCGGACAGTGCCTGGCCTCGTCAGCTACACACTGCTCAATACCGGGGATGGTGGGACCTCAGTGACGGTTTGCACGGACAAGGCCGGCAGCGATGCGAGCTTGAAAGTTGCACGCGAATGGATTCAGAAAAATGCATCGAATATCCACGCGAACCCGCCGATCGTGACGGAAGGTCCGGTGATTGTGCAGATCAATTAGCGCGTCCTTGCGACTGATCTCAATCCTATCGAAATCAAGCCCCGAAAAAATCGGGGCTTGATGATTCAGACAGCATCAGGGTTTGCGTCCTCCACCTCCGCTCATCCCGTCATCTTTGCGTCCCATATCAGACTTATCGCGATCATCGGCAAAATTACCGCCGCGTCCGCTTCCTTGCCCAGTGCTGGACGATTGGTCAGCCCTGTTGCCTTGTTGTCCGCCTGAAGCCTGGCCGCCTTTCTGGCCTGGCTTGGTCATATTTTCCTTATCATCGGCAAATTCGCCTCCGCGATTGCCTTGCCCGCCTCCGGACATGCGATCGTTATCGCGCGATTGTTGCCCGCCGGAAGCCTGACCACCTTTTTTACCGGCTTCATTGGTCTTGTCCCAGTCGCTGCCGGGATTTTTATTTCCTGTATTGGCCATTTTCATTCACCTCTGCATCGTTGGTACGAGCTTGGGCCCGTATACGTCGGAGGACGCACAAAACAGAAAGTTTGAACCGAATTATCGTACTTGCGACGAGTGGATCCGGGCATTTGGTTCAATTGGAATTGCGCTCATTCGATGGATGGCGAGCATCGGATAGAGCGGCAATCTGCGAGGGTTTCAAGATCAACCGCTCGATGTTTACTAGACTTGATAACGCGTGGAAGTCCTCCAGGCATCATCCAGGTAGTCTATCGATGACTGAACATATCGTGCATTTTCATTGCCAGATCGATCAGGGAACGACTGAGCGCTTCCGGGACTGTTGCCTCGAAGCCATCGATGAAGGCGCCACCTCCCTACTCCTCAATCTGTCTACGAGCGGCGGTAGCACCAACTTTGGATTCACCCTCTATACGTTCCTGAAGTCACTGCCGGTACCGCTGTGCGCAATCAACGCGGGTAACATCGAATCCATGGGCATCATCATGTTCCTGGCGGCAGGCCGGCGCATCACCTCCCCTCACTCACGCTTCCTGATCCACCCGATGAACTGGTACTTCAGCCAGAAATCGGTCGACCACCAGCGCCTGCGCGAATACCTGTCGAGCCTTGATAACGACCTTGCGCGTTACGTGCAGATTTTCACCCTCGAAACGGCTGAGGCAGAGACCAAGCTCGACATTTTCCATTGCCTTTCGGCGGAAGAAAAAGTCATCGCTGCACACGAATCCCTGGCCTATGGCATTGCCCATGAGATGAAGCAGATGATGTTCGCTGACGATGTCAAGCATTGGAAAGTCAGCGGTGGATGAACCGGGTGCAATGGTTCCGCCATGGACGGGCGTCCCGTGCGCGATGCTGCCTGTTGCTGAACCCCTGGGCGCGGACGGACTGATTCGCAAGGCGATGATCTACGCCAACATCATCGGCTGTGACCTCGGCCCGAAGATCACCCCCATCGGCAGTCTCGCCACCCTCCTCTGGCTGCACGTGCTCGAACGCAAGGACATGCGCATCACCTGGGGCTACTACTTCAAGGTTGGTATCCACACATCCTGCTGTTGTACGGCTCGACCCGCGAACGCTCGTTCAGCCGCCTGCTGGTCGAAGAAGCCGCGCGCCTGCTGGAGCATTTCGGCGCAGAGACGCGCATCTTCAATCCGTCCAGTTTGCCGCTGCCCGACGATGCTCCTGCCGCCCACCCCAAAGTCCAGGAGCTGCGCGAACTGTTGCAGTGGTCCAAAGGCCAGGTCGGGTGTTCGCCGGAACGCCATGGCGCGATGTCGGCCTTGTTCAAGGCGCAGATCGACTGGGTTCCCCTGGAACTCGGTGCCGTTCGCCCCACCCAGGGCAAGACGCTTGCAGTGATGCAGGTGTGTGGCGGCTCGCAGACGTTCAACGTGGTCAATCAGCTTCTTCGGCCATAATGACCTGTCATGCACAGCCATCGGCGGGAACCTTTCAGATGATCTCGATTGAACTGCACGCGGCCCAACGCGACGAACTGCAGACCATTGAAAACCTGATGCAGTTCTACACCTATGATTTCAGCGAGTGGGTGCCGCTGAAGCTGGGTGAGCATGGCTTCTTCAATATCCTGCCCCTCTCGGACTACTGGCGAAAACCCGCGACCCAGGCATTTCTGATCCGGGTCGATGGGGAGTTGGCCGGGTTCGTCACCGTGGATGACGAAATCCACGTGCCCGATGCCCGCTACAACATCGGTTATCTGTTCGTCAGTCGGGGCTTTCGTGGCCAGGGCGTCGCCAGGTTTGTCGTGTCCACCCTGTTGAACCGACTCCCCGGTCGATGGCAAATTTTCCATGTCGAGGCGAACCAGCCGGCACGGCTGTTCTGGGCGGCGGTGATTCCTGAGGCGACGCAAAACCGGTTCAGCGCTCATCAACTGTACATCCAGGGGTTGCCGTGCACTGTTTACTGTTTTGAGAAAGCGTAAGCCCTGTCCCTGTAGGAGCGAGCATGCTCGCGAAAAACCTGAGGGCACCACGGGGTGTCAGGCTCCCCGCGTCATCGTTGACCTCTATCGCGAGCATGCTCGCTCCTACATGGGGGTAGAGGAAGACCCTCCGTCTAATTCCAAATCAGCTTTGTCAGACAATATGTAGTGACTAAAAATATTCACTACAAAACCGTTGACGCCTTCGATTTGCCCTTGCATGATGCAGACGTCTCCCCGATCGGGAGTACTGGTAACACGCTTGAGCAAGCTCGTCTGACCGCCGAGCTGTTTTTTCCGGATACACGCTGCCCACAAGGCAGATTGAAGAAGCTGACCTGGCCTGAACGTCCAGTACAAGGGCGAGAAGCGCTGGCGATCCATCCTCATGATGCTTGTGGCCGACCCTGAAAACGTCGGCAGGGGCCAAAGGTTATCGCCGCTTCTCTTCGTTGTGACGCTATTGCGTAGCAGTTATTCAACACGACTACATGCAACAGACGCGGGACCCCGTCGATTTCGGCGGACGACTGCTGACGTCCTGGTTTCGGTGCCAGGGATCAACTAACCGATGGGCTACATGTATTAGCGAATCAACTTTGAAAGATCACCAAATGGTCAAGGGGGCTTTATCATGAATCTGAACAATCAACCAACTATCGAAGAACTGGCTCGCATGTTCGCGGCGCAAAAAGACAGCCACGACAGCCATATCCTGTGGATCAGCAAATCGGGCCAGGTGCATATCGACTGCCTGTCGCCACATGCCCACGAAGCGGAGTTCGACCAGAACAACCAGAACCTGCTGGCCCGATTGAAAATGTACCGTCGCGGCCATGGCTATGTTGGCAAGAAGGCCGCAGCCGACAAGGACTTCATCGGTAATGTCCTGCAAACGCTTAAACAGGCCTGGGACTCGCTGCAGGGCCAGAACGAAGTTCGGGTGATTGACCGGTTCTACTGATAATCCATAGCCATAAGAAGTCCCCTCTCAAGTTTTTTGAGCGGGGACTTTTTTGTTTACTACGTAAAATCAAGCAAGGTAGCGAAGCAGCAGTCCGTTTTGCCCGTAACCCGTGTCCAGTTTTCCATTGAGAAGAAACACGTAAACATGACGACACGCTCACCGTTCACGTTGGCGTTGCCCGACAACACAAGTTTATCCTCACAAACTTGCACCATGCGAAGGATGACTGATGGATATTCCGAATGTCGGGTATCTACGTAATATTTACCCCGTTGAAACTCGGATCAGGTTGACCATTTTTCAGCAGACGTATGAGAAGCCCCCCATACACCATCAAGATCTTTTCATCGGCAGATATCAGAAGGGGGTCGACGGGTCGCCGTCGATTAATAGCTCACCCTTAAAATCGTCGGAACCTGGGGATTCGTCAGGCAGTGGGATGACTGATTTCCATGGTGACTACACGGGTTCAGCCCCGGAGCTTTATTAAGTCGGCGAAAAGCATGGCGCGTCTACTGTCAAACTTGACAGTAGACAACCCCACCTTTTGCAGAGAAAACCGTAAAGGTGCCTCTCACGTTCGAACAATATAAAGATGCTGCGACAGGCCTTTTTTAGCGTTTGATGCCCAGATCTATTTGGGTCATGCGACTGCGAATGGTGAACACACCATCACCTGAAAGAATTGCACTGCGCGCAAATAGCCGCCCGCTCTCCCAATTCGACAGGCCCAGCTCCGGCTTGTTGAGTGCGTACTGACCATCGACCCAACGGGTGATCCCGTTGCCGACAAAAGGCGCGTTGACCGCGTTGTAGAAGCGTTCCTGAGTCGCTGCAGCTTCGCTGAGCAGCGACACGGTGAACTGCGGGCTGTAGCGATTGAACAAGGCGATGGCGCTGTCCAGGTCGTCGACGATCTTCAGGCTGACTTCGGGGGTTTCTTCCCACTCCCACTCGCGACCCAGTTGATCTTCCGGCAACGCTTCGGCCAGTGCTTCGGTGCGGTAGCCTTCGGCGCGGTAGACCTCGACGCTGGCGGTTTGCCAATCCGCCGGCAGGAACGCTTCGCTGCCTTCCACGATGTGCAACTTGCAGCCCTGCCCCCGTGCCTTGCCTGCCTGTTGCAGCGCATCGAGAAACAGCGGCACCAGGTCAGCGGCGCGGTCGCGCTGGATAAGGCAGACGTTCAGGGTGTTGCAGACCTTGCGGTCCAGGGAGTTGCGCACCACAGCGGCGAAGCGCGTGGCATCTGCGTCGATGTCGGCGATCAACCAGGCACCACCGGTGCCATGGAGGCTGACGGCGGTGCCGGCCTGTTGCGCGATGCTGCCCAATTGACTGACGGCGCGCCCCGAACCACGGGCGACGGCCAGGGACAGACGGCGGTCGGCGAACATCGCCCACCCGGCGGCGTGATTGACGCTTTCCACCAACGACACCGCACCGGCTGGTAATCCGGTGGCGTTCAATGCCGGGTTCAATGCGTGAGTGACGATGGCCTGGGCCGTGCCCAACGCGTCGCTGCCAATGCGCAGCACCGCGGTGTTACCGGTGCGCAACACACCGGCGGCATCGGCGAAGACATTCGGCCTGCCCTCGAAGACGAACGCGACGATACCCAGCGGCGAGACCACCTGTTCGACTTTCCAGCCGTCGTGCTCAACGCAACTGATCACTTTGCCGCGGGTGGCCGATGCATCGCGCCAGGCGCGCAGGCCGGCAATCATGTCGCGACGCATGCGCTCATCGGCCAGCAAACGCGTGGTCGAGCGGCCACGAGCCTTGGCCCGCTCGATGTCGGCCAGGTTTGCGGCCTCGATCAAGGCCCAGCACTCAGGCGTCTCCAGGCGTTGGGCAAACTCATCGAAGAAGGCGCTGATGGCCTGGTCCGACACCGTCGACATCGCCTTGAACGCCGCTTCGGCACGTTCGATCGCCACCGCTGCCGCTTGCTGGTCAGCCACCGGAATCAGCAACAGTTCGCCGCTGACCTGCTCCACCAACAGGTGGTCACCGGGCGCAAAGCGTGCCGCCAGTTCGGGGCTGACCACAGTGACACGATTACCGGCGAAAGGGATCGGCGTGCCAGCGACTAGACGTTCGAGCGCAAGAGACATGAAGCGGTATCACCATGCAATGGGCGGGCAGAAAATGTATAGCAAAAGCCGCCGAGCGTCATCCGCCACAGCCCTGCGCCGATAATCGCAAACCCGCCGGTGCCAGCCTGGCCCACCTACGCTTAAAGCGTACCCCCGCGTTTGCTGTTTCGAAGGAGGCCGTCATGAGCAACGAATTCAGAAGCCATGGCGCAGCCCTTGACGACGAAGGTCTGGAAAACGCCCTGGACCTGGCCAAAGTCAGCGCTGCACAACTGTGGGCTGTTCTGGCAGTAGAAACCTCCGGCAACGGATTCTTTTCCGATCGCCGTCCGAAAATCCTTTTCGAGCGTCACGTCTTCAGCCGCTTGACCCACCAGGCGTTTGACGCACAACACCCCGATATCAGCAGCAAAAGCCCTGGCAACTATGGTGCGTCGGGGGACCACCAGTACGACCGGCTCAACCAGGCGATCGAGCTTGACCGCAATGCGGCGCTGCAAAGCACGTCGTGGGGGCTGGGCCAGATCATGGGGTTCAACTTCGCTTCCACCGGTTCTGCAGACGTTGAATCGATGGTCAGGCGCATGGTCCTGTCAGAGAACGAACAACTGTTGTGTATGGTCGGCACGTTGATCGGTGGCGGCTCCATCGCCGCGCTACGGGCCAAGGATTGGGCGAACTTCGCCCGTCGTTACAACGGCCCCAACTACGCCATCAACAACTACGACGTGCGGCTCAGTGCCGCGTATCAGAAGTTCTCTTACGGCGGAACGCCCGACCTGAGGATTCGCACCGCGCAAACCTACCTGACGTACCTGGGCTGGCACCCCGGCACGATTGACGGCATTGTCGGCAAACAGACCCGGGATGCGATGAACCTGTATCAGGCCAAAGAAGGCCTGGAACTGACCACGGTGCTCGATGACGAGACGCTGGCGCATCTGCGCAGCCGGGTTCTGGCGTTGCCGCTCTGACTTGATGCCCACAAAGGTCCCTGTGGGAGCGGGCCCGCTCCCACATTTAAATGCATTCGAACTGAACGTATCAAAGTGTGTACAGACCCGCCCCTGACACACCAGGCCTTCAAATTCCCGTGCCAACGACATACCGCAGATACACCCGGTTGATGAAATACCTCTCAACGGCCCCCCCGGTCCGACATCCCTGTCTTGAAGGAGATCAACCATGAACGCCACTATTTCATCGGCCGTGAAAGGCCTGCACCTGAACCTTGACCGTGCCGGCAGCTGGATCGCGCCACTGTCCTTGCGGGTGTTCCTCGCCTGGGAGTTCTTCGAGTCGGGCCTGGAAAAATTCAATGGCGAAAACTGGTTCGCCGACATCCAGGACCGCTTCCTGTTCCCGTTCAACCACCTGCCGGCCACGCTGAATTGGGAACTGTCGATGTGGGTCGAGCTGATCTGCGCGCTCGCCCTGCTGGTGGGCCTGGCCACACGCTTCTCGGCGATCAGCCTGATCGTGGTGACCATCGTCGCGACCGCCGCGGTGCACTGGCCGGCAGACTGGTCGACCTTGAGCGAACTGGCCCAGGGTTACTCCATCAGCAACAAAGGTTTTGGTAACTTCAAGCTGCCGCTGATTTATCTCGCCGCCCTTGTGCCGTTGCTGCTTTCGGGTCCTGGCAAGTTCAGCGTCGATGCGTTGCTGGCCCGGATTTTCTGGCGCCGCAACCAGCACTGAAACAACGGAGTACTGCCTTACCGCCTTACTGTAGGAGCGAGCATGCTCGCTCCTACAGTGGATCTACCTTTTCCACTGTCTCCGGATGCGCACTGCGTTCATGCACATGGGCATGCGGGGTGCGGTCGATCAGCAGGCTGAGCAGTTCCGGACGGCTGTAGTGGCCGCGCGAATCCATCATGCGCTTGCGCTTGTCGATCAGGCTCATGTCGAGGTCGACGATCACCTCGCCTTCACCCTCGGTCAACGCACCCAGTACCACGCCATCCGGGCTGATGATCGCGGTGTAGCAACCGCCGGAAATCGGCCCGATCGGGCAGCCGGTGTCGGCCATTATCTGCGCCTGTTGCTCAGGGCTGAGCCAGGCGGTGGAGTTGACCACGAAGCACGCCGCTTCCAATGCGTGCTGGCGGATACTGACTTCCATCTGTGAGGTGAACAGCGGGCCGGCAAACGAGCCGGGGTACATCGAGGCGTGGATCTGTTCGCCATCGGCCATCAAGGCGTAGCGGGCCAGCGGGTTGTAATGTTCCCAGCACGCCAGTTGGCCGATGCGCCCCACCGCGCTGTCGGTGGCGCGCAGGCCGGACCCGTCGCCCATGCCCCAGATCATGCGTTCATGGTAAGTCGGGGAGATCTTGCGGCGGCTCTGGATCAGTGAGCCGTCGGCGTCGAACAACAATTGGGTGTTGTACAACGTACCGCCATCTCGTTCGTTGACACCGATGGACACGACCATGCCGGCCTCTCGGGCGGCAGCGCCAATGGCATCGGTCGCCGCCGACGGCACCGTCACGGCCTGGTCCAGCAGCTTGAGATGTTCGGCGCCCATGGCAAAGGGCGCCTGGACGAACGAGAAATACGGGTAGTACGGCACGACGGTTTCGGGAAACACGGCGAACTGCACGCCCTGCTCACCCAGCTCGAGAATTTTCTCGACGACTTTGTTGACGGTGCCTTCACGGCTGTGGAGCACGGGGCTGATTTGTACGGCGGCGGCTTTGACAAAGGTCATGGCGGCGATCTCATTGAGGGAATGGGTTTCAACGAGACAAATATTACGAAAATAATATTGTGACTTGAATGTCGTATACACCACCTTTTAGGTCATCAACCTCGATTGGCCCGCTGAATCACCTGGGGCGGTTGCCCGAAAGCTCGCAGGAAAGCCCGGCGCATTCGCTCCCTGTCACCAAAGCCGGTTTCGGTTGCCACCACATCGATCGAGTGCCGGCCGGTTTCCATCATCAACCGCGCGGCCTCCACCCTCAGGCTTTCGATAGCCTTGGCCGGCGATTGCCCGGTTTCGGCATTGAACACTCGGCTGAATTGTCGCGGGCTGAGATTGGCGGCGTTGGCCAGTTCCTCAACCGACAAATCGGACTTCAGGTTCTGCTTGGCGTACGTCAATGCTGCCTGGATGCGATCGGTCCTGGGCTGCAACTCCAGCATGACCGAAAACTGCGACTGCCCGCCCGCCCGGCGGTGATACACCACCAACTGCCGGGCGACCCGGCGCGCGACTTCCGCGCCCAGATCGATTTCCACCAGGGCCAGCGCCAGATCGACACACGCGCTCATGCCGGCGGCGGTCCAGATATTTCCGTCGTTGATAAAAATCCGGTCTTCCTCAACCTTCACCTTCGGAAACGCCCGCTGCAACGACGCCGCATGACACCAGTGGGTGGTTGCTCGCCGGCCATCGAGCAAACCGGCTTCGGCCAGGGCAATGGCACCGGTGCAGATCGAACCCAGGCGGCGGGTGCCCTGGCTGGCATGGCGCAAAAAGTCCACCAGCCCTTTCGATGGCGGGCGAATCAAGTTATCGCCCATGACCAACAGCGTATCGAACGAACACGGGTCAAATGGCTTGGTCTCCACAGCGAACCCTGCGGAGGTTTGCACCATGCCGCCGTGTTCGGACACCAGGACAATGCTGTACACCGGTTCATCGGCCGCACTGTTGGCCAGTTCGAATGTGGCACACATGGCCAGGCCCAGAACCTGGAAACCGGGGTAAACGATGAGTCCGATGCGATGCATGGCGTTCGTCCAGAATGACCTTAAAGGAGGCATGACCGATTATTCAGCCAGAGCACCGCACTGTACACCTGCCGCCGTAGTGCGGGTGAATAGCCGATCGACGGCAATTCGGTCAGGCAATCGTTCATTCAGGCCATTCCCCTTCATTTATTGGGTCTATACATAACAGTACACAGTTGGCCGCAAACAAGAGGCACAGGCCATGGACAGCAAGGATTCGGGCACAAATCTGGCCCTCTGGTTGCCAGGCAGTGCAGTCATCCTGAGTCTGGTGGTATCGATGTTCGCCCTCACCCGCGAACCCTTCCTGGAGCCGCGCCCCATCGGTGCCCAGTTCCAGGCACAACTGCCCATCGAGGCCCGGTTGTGGCAGGACCCTTTCGACGCGGTGGAGCGTTATCGCAAGAAGCTTGCCGACAGCAAGAACCCGGACGCCGAGAACGTTTGCAGCCCCGACCTCTCGCCCCTGAGCGCAGGACAATCGGCGCCCGACATCATGGTCGCGCTGGTCGAGGGTGGCCCCTACGCCGATGAAGTCGAACGGCGCCGGCGCATTCGCTATGCCTTGCTGGCCGGGTTCAAGAATTCCCACCGGGTGCCGGATCAGGAGCAGTACATCCACTGCCTGAAGCTGGCCGCCAACCTGTCACTCGAGGCACCGCAGAAAAACGCTTTCGTCGATACGCCCTACGAAGTGTTCGTGTCCAATCCGTTCGATCCACCGCAGGCGCTTGAAGGCAAGCCCGCACCCTCCGACCGAACGATCGTGTTCTGGTTGAAACAGGACGCGCTCGGCTCGATGCCGCTGCAACAGCTCGAAACGCTTCGTGACAGCCTGAAAAAAAAAGTCGCCATGGCCTGCACGCCAGCACCTTGCATCGAACCCTCGGCCAATGCCGTCTTGAAGGTCATAGGCCCCTCGACCTCGACCGTGCTGCGCGACATGTTCCAGGACCAGGACATCGGCAAGGCCTCGCCGAACATCGAAATCTATTCGCCGCTGGCCACGGCCGACAACGAGACACTGGATCGTGGCTACCAGAAGCTGTCGCCGCCGCTGGCCAACCGCGAGCCGATGAAGCTGCTGCGCACCGTCAGTGACGATGGCACCATGACCCAACTGATGCTTGAAGAACTGAAGCTGCGCCGCGTCGACCCGGCCGCCGGCGTGCGTTGCAGCGAAGGCAAACTGAGCCGGATCGGCTCACCCTGCACCGGCAATCTTCGCCGCAGCGCCAACCGCATCGCGTTGATTTCCGAGTGGGACAGTTTCTACAGCCGTGCCCTGATCGAAAGCTTCAAGCTGCAGGTGGCCAGGGACGCCCGACTCGGCGACGGTGAAAACCATAAGGGTGCCGTCGACCAGTGGATCTTGCGCTTCAGTTACTTGCGCGGGCTCGACGGGCGTCTGCCGGAAGAATCAGCGAGCACCGATAAAACCGCCAGCTACGATGCCAGCAAAAACGCCCGTGGCGCATCCGCCATCGACCTCAGCCCGCTGGAGAAATCCGACGGCAACTCCCAGCTCGATTATCTGCGACGCCTCGCCGACCACATCGCCAGCGAAGACGCGGCCTATCGACGCGATGGCGAAAGTGGCATCGGCGCCATCGGTATCCTGGGTGTCGATGCCTACGACAAGCTGCTGGTGCTGCAGGCCCTCAAGAGCCGAATGCCTTACAAACTGTACTTCTCCACCGACCTTGACGCGCGCATGCTGCAACGGGGCCAGGCGCAAACCACGCGCAACCTGATCCTCGCCGCACCCTATGGCCTGACGCTGACTCGCGCCCTGCAACAGGACGTGCCGCCATTTCGCGACAGCCTGCAAAGTGCCGTGTTCATTTCAGTACTGGCGGCCTTGGCGCCGCAATCCTTTGATGCCAAGCGCGCGAAATTCGACTATTCCAAATCGGAGCTGCTCTCGCCGGGCATCTACGAAGTGGGCATCAGTGGCTTTATTCCCCTGGCCACGCGACTGGGCGCCTCACGCCCGACCAGTTGCCAGGCGCCCACCCAAGCCCAGTCGGAGCGCGGTGTGCTGCCCCACGATCTGATGGCGTTGCGCTGCCTGCAAGATCCCTCGCCGCCGCCCTACCCTGAGCCCTCCCAGTCACTGCGCGAGCGTTTCAAACACAGCCAATCGTTCTTTTGGGCCGGACCTTTGACACTCACCCTGCTGAGCATCGCTGCGTTCATTCTCTGGTGGCGCATCGAGGGCCCCCAGGACGAACACGACACACGCCTGGCGTGGGTGCGCGGCGTGCCTATTACGCTGTTCATGGTCGCGGCGGCCTGCGCCTTCATTGCCACGCGCTACTGGCATGCGGAATTCCTGTGGTTCACCTTCGTGCTAGTGCTGCTGGGCATCCTGTCGTCGAACCTGCTCCGTCGCTCCACGCGGCGATTGGCACTGGCCCAGGACGCGACGTCGAGTGTGACCCCAGGTTCATACGATGCCTGGGCGTGGTACTTCGTGGTCCCGCTGGTGGTGTTCATTCTCGCGTTGATGCTGGCGTACCAGATGCGCAGCACCTTGACCGACAACGGCCTGGGCGAGCCGATGTTCTTGCTCGAAGGCATCAGCGCCTGGCCGACCGTAGCATTGCGCCTGCTGGCCGTGCTGATCTCGCTCTCGGCGTTGACCTGGGGGTGGCGCAAGCTGCGCATCAATCGCGCGGAGATCGAAAGTGCCTTCCATCTGCGCCTGCACATGCGCAAATACCAGACAACCCTGTGGGGCCAGGTACAGCGATTGATCCGCCGCGGCAAAGGCTGGAGCCTGCGCCGCTGGTGCAATGAGCTTGGCCATTGGCTGTTGCTGATTTTCTTCCCGCTGATGAGTGCCAACGAAGACTGGTCGAAGTCCTGCGCGGCCGCCCAGGCCCGCTGCACGGACGGACGCAAGATGATCGTCATTGCGCGCTTCTGGGGTGAGCACTGCATCTGTGGTTCATTCGGTGCCCGTCTGTTGCGGGCGTTACTCGCTACCTGGGCCTACGTCGTGGTCACCAGCGTGTTGTTCGTGATCTGGCCGATGGAAGGCACGCCCGTGCGCGGTGCATCGGATTGGTGGATGTTGAACTGGCTGATTCCGACGCTGACGTTCCAGGTGCTGGTGTTCTGGGTCATGGATGCCAACCTGTTGCTGACGCGCTTCATCCGTCATCTGAGCGAGCACCATGCGATCTGGCCAGGGACGTTGCAGGCCGAACACAAGAAAATCTTCGGCATGCTCAAGCATCCCTGCATCGACGAGTGGGTGGATCTGCAACTGATCGCCAAGCGTACGTCGGCGGTCAATCGGCTGATCTACGCACCGACCGTGGTGCTGTTGATCCTGCTGGCCTCACGCAGCAGCCTGTTCGACAACTGGCCAACACCGCCAGGGCTGATGATTTCCTACCTGCTGACCGCGTTGCTGCTGCTCGGCTCTGCGCTCACCCTGCGTCGAGCCGCGGAAAAGGCCCGCACGGTGGCCTTGCAACGAATCGACGCCTATTTACTGGAAACACCGGAGTCGACGCCGGGCTATGCCAAGTTCAAGATGATTCGCGAACGGGTTGCAACGCTCAACACCGGTTCGTTTTCGCGCTATTCCGAAGACCCATTGATCCGTTCGTTGCTGCTGTCCCTGACAGGTATCGGCGGTTCGGCGATTGTCGATGCGTTGAACTATGCGAAGTTTTGATCAGTTGCTGTTCACAAGTAGGGGACGGGGTGTATATCCATTGCTGCGGTAACGGCCACTTAGGGTTTCGCCCTTACGGCGAGTCACTTTCGAAAAGCGCGAAAGTAACCAAAGCGCTCTTGCCCCACCACTCGGTGCCT
>NZ_JBXAHO010000042.1:0-54112 GCF_058795195.1 Pseudomonas sp. GW823-FHT06B06
GCCGCAGGCTGCGATCTTTTGATCTTGATTTTTCAAGATCAAAAGATCGCAGCCTGCGGCAGCTCCTACAAGGATTCCCGCCTCTCTCTTGAACTCATCCGCCCGTTGACCGTGACAACCGCTTCCCGGTCCAATAGATTAGTCGGCCTGAAAAAGCCCCCGGGCTTTCTCGCCCCTATTCAAGTTCAAAGAAGTAGTGAAATTTCAATGTCCGATTCCAACACCGCTGAATCCGTAGTCACCTTGTCGTCCAAAGCGGAATACGAAAACTCCATCAATCTTTCACAGCATGTGCCCCAGGCCAAGACCATCAGCGAGATGGTCCTGGACGCTTTCCAGTCCACCCGCGAAAGCGAGCAGATCCGCGAGCTACGCGCCGCGATCCGCCAGGCCCATGACAGCTTCGACGACGATAAAGCCTACGAACTGATGGGTGAGCTCAAGCAACTCAAGGACGCCGAGGCCGCCGACATCGCCGCCCTCGAAGACTTGAGCAGCAAATTCCCGATCAGCCGCATCCTGTCCAGTTTCAAGGACGACCCGGCTTTCCAGGAAATCGTCTACGGCCTGGCCCTCAAGGTGCTGAACCAGACGCACCAGGCCATCAGCAGCCCGAGCGGCGGCAAGAGCAAAGCCGCCAAGGCGAAAAAAGAAGTCGAAGTGTTCACCATCAGCAAGGACGGCATGAGCGTCACCTTGCCGCTGCGCACCCCACGCTCGCGCCTGAACGTCGACCGTGAAGCCCTTGAGTTCCTCGGTTTCAGCTTCGTTGGCGAAGGCGACGAGGCAGAGCTGCAAAGCGAGACGTTCCTGGACAACCAGGGCGCCGAACAGGCCGTGAACCGCAAGAACATCATCACCGCCCTGCAACAGCAGACCGCCTTCGACGGCTACAGCATCGCCGCCCAGTAAGCCCCGCCAGCATCCCCAGAGCCCCGCCCCCGTGCGGGGCTTTTTATTGCCCGCGATTCCTGCAAAACCGCGTTTAGTGTTCCAGTATCAAGGCCAGAGAAACACTTCCCTTCACCCACCTGCACCACGGGGCCGCCTGCGGGGAGCGTCAACTCACTTTCCAGCCCAAGACCTCAGTGGTGCGACTGCTGAGGTCATCATGAACACGCCACCCCTGTACCGTCAGTTGGCCAACCACTACCTGGACGCAATCCGCAGCGGCACCCTGAAGACCGGCGAGCGCCTGCCCTCGATTCGCCTGATGATGGAAAAACACGCCGTCAGCCTGTCCACCGCCGTACAGGTCTGTCGGGAGCTCGAAGACCATGGCGTGCTGGAAGCCCGACCGCGCTCCGGCAACTACATTCGCCAGCCCGACACTGCGCCCGGACCCAAGCCGATCGCCCACCCCCCGGCACTGGAGAGTGGGGTGTACGTGGGCATCCATGAAAAGGTTTCCTCGGTCCTGAAGGCCAGCCAGCGCGCCACGGTGAAGGTCAATTTCGCCAGTGCCTATTGCGCGCCGCAGCTCTATCCGCTCAAGACCTTGCAGGACAACATGATCAAGGCGTTGCGCCTGGACCAGCATCTGTTCGATACCACGAGTTCGACCTGCGGCAACAGTGCACTGCGCAACGTCCTTGCCCGCCGGATGCTGACCGTCAAAACCAACCTGACGGCCGAACGCATTGTGATCACTCACGGCGCCACCGAAGCGATCAACCTGGCGTTGCGTGCCGTGACCCGTCCCGGCGATACCGTGGCCGTGGAGTCACCGACCTTCTACGGCCTGCTGCAAATTCTCGAAAGCCTGAACCTGCGGGTGCTGGAAGTCCCGGCCTCGACCCATGCCGGGATTCACCTGCCGGCCCTTGAACACCTGCTGCAAGGGCCAGAGCCAATCAAGGCACTGATCGTCATGCCCAACCTGCACAATCCGCTGGGCAGCATCATGCCCGACACCCACAAGGCACGGCTGGTGAAGCTCTGTGCCGAGCACGAAACAGTGCTGATCGAGGACGACACCTACGGTGACCTGGTGGACACCGAGCAACCGCTGTCCACCCTCAAGCACTGGGACCGCACCGACAATGTGATCTATTGCGCTTCGCTGAACAAAACCCTCGCCCCGGGCCTGCGCCTGGGCTGGATCAGCGCTGGCAAATGGCACGATCGCGTGGAAATGCTCAAGCACACGCAAACCCGTGGCTGCGAGAAGCTGTCGCAACTGGCCGTTAGTGCATTCATGGGTACGCCCTCCTACGAACGCTACCTGCGTCGCTTGAGAAAAACCCTGACCCAGCAGCGCGAGCAAATGAGCGGGGCGATCATGCGTTATTTTCCCGAGGGCACCCGAGTGACCCACCCTCAGGGCGGCACCTTGCTATGGGTGGAGTTGCCGGCTCGGCATTCGTCCATGGGGCTGTTTCATGATGCGCTGAGCCTCGGCATCCAGATTTCACCTGGGGATATCTTTTCCAACGCCAAGCGTTTCACGAATTTTGTGCGCATCGGCTGTGGAGCGCCGTATTCACCGAGGATCGATGAGGCACTGCAGACCCTGGGCCGCCTCCTCAAGAGCCAGAGCTGACCAGAACCCTGTAGGAGCTGCCGCAGGCTGCGATCTTTTGATCTTAAAAAAACAAGATCAAAAGATCGCAGCCTGCGGCAGCTCCTACAGGGTCAACGTGGCGGTTGGTGCAGGCAAATGATGTGTGGATCGTCGTTCCAGTGCGGGAAACGTTCGGCGATCAGCGGGTCGTGGCCAGGGATGACGTGGTCTTCGCTGTCGGCCAGGCGATCGATTTCACTGAACGCTTCGAGCGACTGCGCCAGGTCATCGATGATCGGAAACGGACTGCGCTCGCGAATGTTCACCCACAAGTGCGCCGCGTCCGATGCCAACACGATCCAGCCCCGTTCAGTGTTCACCCGCACCACCTGGCTGCCGGGTGTGTGACCGCCCACCGCGTGCAGTGTCACTCCCGGCAGCACCTCGACAGTACCGTTGTGCAAACGCATCCTTCCTTCGAACAGCGGTGGCAGCGCCGACATCACATCCTCGACCTCATAGGTCTTGTTCACCGTGTGATGGGTCATCTTCGGTCCGGTGCAGAAACGTAGTTCCGCTTCCTGCAAATGCACCGTGGCCTTGGGAAACAGCCCCAGGTTGCCAGCGTGATCCCAGTGCAGGTGCGTGAGGATCAGGTGCTCGACCTGCGCCGGATCGATGTCCAGTTGCCGCAGGGAGTCTTGCGGCAGGCGATACATCTGCCGGTTGCGCCGGTCCGCCGTGGCCGGTTGAAAACAGGTGTCGACCACGATCACCTGGTGCTCGTTGCGAATCACCCAGAAGTAATAGTCCAGCGGCATCGGCGCATTCGGATCGCCGCAGCAGGCGTCGTAGAGGAAGTTCTCCCGGGCAGTGCGCTGCGCGTTGGCGCCGACACGCAGGGCGAACACTTCGTACATGGGAACGGACATGGGCACCTCCAGGTTCAGGCGGCTGCGGTGGCTTTGAGGGTCGGACGAAAATCGAAGTCGATCTGCTCGCTGATGCCCAGGTCCTGCGCCAGCTTATGCAGGCCACTGTAGTCGCGCATGATCGTCGCGTTCCTGTTGCTCTCGCGTGTGTCGGCAATGATTGCCTGCGCGTCCTCGACCCCGAGCTGCGTGAGGATCGCCTCCCACATCGAGTAGTCCTGGGCGATAAAAGCACTCAGCGCCACCGACAGGTTGCGGGCGAAAAATTCCCGTTGGACTGGCTGCATGTTGGCGTACATCACCTTGGCGACTTCGGCCAGCACCTTGCTGTGGGCGTATTCGTCGCGGTTGTGCAGCTCGGCCACGCGGCGGTTTTGCGGCTGGATGGTCGGGTCGTCCGCCAGCAGGTCGAGATAGGCATTGACACTGATCTCGGCGACTACCGCGAAGGTGATCGCCGCCAGGTCGCGCTGCCAGGGTTCGGGCAGTTCCTCGCGCAGGGCCTTGAGGCGCAGGTAAGTCACCGACGGCGGCAACTCCAGGTCCTGGTCCAGTGCGCGATCGCGCTTGGTCCGCTCGATGGCCCGCAGGTGCATGAGCGTGTGGTAGTGCTCGTCGATCAGGGTCTGCTGCATCGCTTCGCGAAAATGCCAGTCGTCCTTGCCCAGGTATTGATTGGCGATGACGCTCAGCGCCGGGTTCACCACGAGCTCTTCGGCGGTGACCGTGCGCAGGTTGTAGCCGATCCAACCCCAGGTCACCACCTTGCTCTTGAGCTCATCACTCAAGGCCTGGAATGTCGGATGATGGAAAAACGGCACCATGCACTCCGGGTAATCCGGGCGTGCCGGGTCGAACACTTCGTTGATATGGGCCTTGTCCGGCGAGCAGACTGCGGCGCGTTTGATCCAGGCCTGATTGAGCCGTACGATCAGTTGATGATCGACCTGGGCGATCTCGATTGCTGTTTGCATGACGCGATACCTGTAAACGCGTACCCCTGGGGGTACGCTGAAAAAGAAGGGCGACGGAAAAATCAGGCCAGCCAGTAGCGGGTCAGGTGGCGCGCCGGGTCAGTGTATCGGCTGCGGGCATGAATCATCCGCCAGTTGTCCCAAATCAGCATGCATCCGTCGGGAATCAGCACCGGGATGTTGTGTTCGACGAAGTACGCTTCGCCGAGCACCGCAAACCTGGCAAGCGGCGAGTCGTTGTCGGCGACCTGTGATTGCTGCAAGGCTTCCTTGGACGGATTCACATCGCCGTAGTGAAACTGGTTGTAGCTGAAGCGGAAAATATCGCCTTCCTCGGTCGGTGTCAGGATGTATTCCCTGACCCGGGTTTGCGCCGGTTCGCCGGGCTTGGCAGTGGCGACGAATTCCACCGGCGTATCGTCGAGCCACTTGCGCAGTTCCGGTTCGGATCGCTCAAGCGATCTCAAGAACGCATAGCCGTCCACCAGCCCGGTGTGACCGCCACCGCAGGTCGCCTGTTTATGGCAATGCAACGCCAGGTAACGCGGTGGCGGGCCGTACACCGGCGCTTCGGTGTGAGGGCCGATGCCGTTCATGCTCTGGGAGTACGGCAAGTCCTCGTAGCCCGGCTTGCGGGTGATGGCGAAAGCTATCTGGCCATTGAACTGCGGAATGATCGGGCCGAACTCATGCAGTGTTCCCGCGACATCGTGGGCAAATTCCCCTGGCGTCAGCACGGTCCAGCCACGATTCGACAATTCTTCATGGCGATGGCCCAGCGAAACATAAGGTGTGGACGCAACAATCCCTTGGTCTGACATGGTGAGTTTCCTGGCGGTTTATCAGGCGTTTACGGTTGAGGTGTAAGCGGCAATCAATTCACTGCAGGCGGTGCCCGGTCGGTATCGCTGCTCATCGATGCTCTGTACCGGGGTGATTTCAGCGGCGGTACCGGTGAGAAAACACTCGTCGAAGTCGCCCAGTTCCGTGGGCAATATCGTGCGTTCGATGACCTGGTAATCCAGGGCACGGGCCAGTTCGATGACGGTCTGGCGGGTAATGCCGTCGAGGAAGCAGTCAGGCACCGGCGTGTGCAAGGTCCGGCCTTTGGCGAAGAACACGTTAGCGCTGGTGGCTTCGGCCACATGGCCGCGCCAGTCGAGCATCAAGGCGTCGTGGTAGCCGGTGTTTTCGGCGTCGTGCTTGCTCAGCGTGGCGATCTGGTAATGCCCGGACGCCTTGGCTTCGAAGGGACTGCTGCTGGGAGGCGGACGACGCCAGGTGGCGGTCTTCAGACGGATGCCGGCCATGCGCGCGGCCGGGTCGAAATAGCTCGGCCATTGCCAGCAGGCGATCGCCACATGCACGCGATTGAAACGCGCCGACGTGGAAATCATCTCGCTGCCGCGCCAGGCCACCGGGCGCAAATAGCCGTCGTTCACCTGGTTGCGTTGCAGCAATTGATGGCTGGCCGCTTCCAGCTCGGCGGGTTCGAAGGGGATGGCAAAATCCATCAGCTGTGCCGAGCGATACAAACGCTCAGTGTGTTCGCGCAACTTGAAGATCTTGCCGTTATACACGCGCTCGCCCTCGTACACGGTGCTTGCATAATGCAAGCCGTGAGTCAGCACATGCAGGCGCGCCTGGGACCACTCGACGAATTCGCCATCGAGCCAGATCAATCCTTCGCGCTGATCAAACGGGATACCGCTCATGTCCTTGTCTCCCCAATAATCAAGTGTCGTCCTAGGCCGTTTGCAGCAGGACCGGTATCAACTCAGGCGTTGGCGCCAGCAACAGCTCAGCTTCGGCCTGAAAGAAAAAGCTTCGTTCGCCAAAGGCCGGGCGCAGCTCATCGAACCAGGTCGCCTGCGAATCGAAGCGCGCATAGAAGGTCCGCAATACCCATTGCGGGTCCCGGGCCTGGAGGAACTGCAGCACGAAGACTTTTTCCCCGGCGACGGTCTCGATGCCATTGATCAAGACCTTGCCGTAGAAGGTGCTCATCGACGGCCCGCGCACCGTTCGCGCCAGGCCCGAGACCGTGCGGTACGCTGCCTGGAAGATTTCGAACGCCCGGGCCAGCGGCATCGCAAAGTAGTGGCTGGGGCCGGTGTCGCGCTCGACGAACATGTAATACGGCACTGCACCGAGCCGTACGCCTTCGGTCCAGAGATCCGCCCAATCGGCGGGGTTTTCGTTGATATGGCGGATCACCGGCGCCTGCATGCGCAGGGTCGCGCCCGTGGAGCGAATACGTTCGACGGCGTGCCGGGCGATGTCCTGGCGAATCTCTACCGGGTGGTTGTAGTGCCCCATGATCGACAGGTTTTTACCCGCCGCGACGATCCGCCGGAACAGCTCGAGCAACTCGTCTGCGTCCTTGTCGCTGACAAACCGCTGCGGCCAGTACGCCACCGACTTGGTGCCGATGCGGATGCTCTTGAGATGCGCCAGCTCCAGCAGCGGCTCGATGTACCCGGCCAGCGAGCGGGTGTTCATGATCAGGGGATCGCCACCGGTGACCAGTACGTCGGTCACTTCCGTGTGCACACGCAGGTAGCTCAGCAGCTCTTGGGATTCCCGCGCGTTGAACTTGAGCTCCTCCTCGCCGATGAACTGCGCCCAGCGGAAACAGAAGGTGCAATAGGCATGACAGGTTTGACCGGCACCGGGGAAAAACAGCACGGTCTCGCGATATTTGTGCTGAATGCCCGGCAAGACTTTTCCGTCGAGGGTCGCGCCGTTGTGCGTCAGTTGCCCGGCCGGGTGGGGGTTCATGCGCAGCCAGATCGCCTCGATCCGGCGCTTGATCGCAGCGGCGTCATCCTGCTCGATCAGTTGTTTGAGCGAGTCATATTCATCGACCAGCAACATGTCTTTGTGGGGAAAGGTCATGCGGAAGATCGGATCGTCCGGGATGTTGTTCCAGTCGATCAGCGTTCCCAGCACGTATTCGTTGGTGCGAAATGGCATGACCCGGGCCACGACCGTCATGGCTTCCTGCAACTGCGGCGTCAGCCTGTGCCAATACGGTGTGTCGCGAATGGTGCGAGCGTTGTAGGGTTTGTAGCGTTCGTGCTCCGACAGTCCTTGCATGGCAGCGCTCCTGGTGATTGCCCTGACGGTCGCCTTAAACCACCGCGGGTGCGATGGCCGGCGCTTTGCGCTCTATGTCCATCCATGCCCGAACGCTGTCGCGATCCCACTGGCGACGGACATAGGCGGCGAGTCGCGCCGGGACTTGATCACCATTGGCGACCAGTCGATTGAGCATGATCGCCAGGTCGGTATCGGCAATGCTCCAGTCGCCGAAGAGGTGCTCGGCGCCCTCCTCCAACAAGCGCTCGGCGACGAAGAACAGACGTTCGACCGCGGCCTTGGCATCGTCGGAGAGCGGCGCGTCCTTCTTGCCGAAGTACACCAGGTCAAACGGGCGCTCTTTGCGGATCACCAGCAAATCGCTGCGCAGCCAGGCCTGGAGTTGACGGGCCCGGGCGCGCTGCTGGAGGTCCTGGGGGAAAAGCCGTGCATGCCCTGGCGCGAGTTCCTCGAGGTATTCGGCGATGGCGGAAGACTCTGAAAGCGCAAAACCTGTGTGAACTAATGTAGGAATCTTGCAGGTAAGTGAAATATCTCGATATTTCGCCTGATAGTTCTCTCGCGCCTTTAAATCCAGCGTGACAAGTTCAAATGAAAGTTGCTTCTCCTTGAGCGCTACAAACGCTGACATCGCAAACGCGCTGACAAAATCCGCGCCGACATAAAGTTTAATCCTGTTATTTTCCATGGAACGCTCCCTTGCACTAAGCACATTAATCCGTTGCATTCGAGTCGATCGTAGTAAGTTGATCGAACGCTGAACAGATACAGAAATTATCCGTTTGCATCGATACAGAAATTCGAAAATTCGCATCGCCAAGGGCTTATCGAGGGCACGACAGAAACGAAAAAAGGGAGTCCGCGAACGCGGACTCCCTCGTGTGTAATGAAGGGGGATTTACAGCTGGCGGGGGATCAGGCCGACGTTGTCGGTGCAATTGGCGAGTAGCAGCGCCTGGGGCATATTGCTGATATTGAGCATGGCCAGCGGCTCGGTGGTGCTGGTGTTGACGAAGCCGTGGCGGGTCCAGGCCGGCACCAGCAGCACGTCCCCACTGCCGACGCACACGGCCTCGGCATCCCCCAGGGTCAAGGTGCCGTTACCGCTCTGGATGATGAACAGGTGCCACCACGAATGATCATGACCTTGGAGCTGCGCGCCCGGTATCAACCATTGCATGGACACGGCCATGCCAGGCGTCAGCGAGCAGCCATCGAGGCTGTTGTCGTGGGCCAGCGCGACAATATCGACATCGCTGTCCTCAAGGCTCTGACGTATTCCCGTTAGTTCAACTTCCTTCCACACCCGTGGCTTGATCGGCTGGCGAACCAGACTTTGACGAAAGTCCTTATAGGAAAAGAACGCACCTTGAACGTTATTCATGCTCGTCTTCCAACTTATTCTTCAGCGTTGAGTCACTCGACCTTAGGCGAACAATTAATCGCTGTAAAGCCGAACACCCCTTACTTATAACGCCGAAGGTCGCAACGCTACGATCATGTCCACTTCTACTGCCGCATTTTTTGGTAATTGATAAACACCGACGGTCGTGCGCGTATGTTTCCCGGCATCGCCGAGTACGTGACTGAAAACATCCGAGGCGCCGTTGGCCACATCGCTGAGGTCGACAAAATCTGCCGTGGATTTCACATACACCGTGATCCTTATCAACGACTTGATCTTGTCCAGCGAACCGATGGCGTCGACGATCAACGCCAACCCGCGCATCGCGCAGAGGCTGGCGGCCGCTTGCGCATCCGCCATGTCGAGGTCCAGGCCGACGCGCCCAGGGAATTGGATCTTGCCATTCACGCGCGGCACCATGCCGCTGACATACAACTCGTCGTGATGACGGATCAGCGGAGCGTAATGCCCACCTACACTGTTTTCACCGTAGATGTCGTAGTCGAATTCCTTCGCCAGCGCGATGAAGCGCTCGTCACAAGTCATGTGCTCAATCATTTACCGAACCTCTTGATCAATACTGCAAAAAACATCGATCCCTGACACTCAACACACCGCCTTTGCAGAAGACGCCAGGCTGGTGATCCCGATGTTCGTTTCAATCGTTTCGGCCAGGCGTAACAGGTCATGGCTGAGCCGCTCGTAGTCTTCGTTGAACAACACGATGTGGCCGATAAACGAGAAGTTGTCTTTCACCAGCGCGCTGACCGGTTCGCCGATGCGTTTGCTCACCACCGAATCCAGCAGATCGATATTCAGCGAGCGGGCCAGGGACGGGATGTCTGGTACATCTCGCAGGATGCCGCCCGTGGTCGCCCGCAGCAGGCGTATGCCGCAGTAGCCGCGAGGTACCGGGTCCTGGCTATCGACCTGGCCTTCCACGGCCCAGCGGACCCAACGCTCCCACGGGTCGAAATCGACGAACGCCTGGCGCGCCAGGTCCCAGATGTGCATGCCACCGGGGCGCATGTTGGTTTCCACGGCCGAGGTGCGATGATTGGCCCTGTAGAACACTTCGTTGTGCCAGGCACCGTTGTCCTGGGAAACCAACCCCGCCATGTGCTGGCCGGCAGCCTTCAGTCGAGCCTGCACCTCAGGCGCCAACGGTGCGGGCACCACTTGCTGGATCTCGGCGCGGTAGGCACCGTCGGTGGTGGTTTTTTCGGTGATCCAGGTGCTCCCGGCGACAGAATCCCAGCTGTATTCCCGGGCATTCTGGATCAGTTCCTCGAGCACGATGCCGCCCTCGCGATAGGGCTTGAGTGCTTGCCACGCGTCGTCGCATTCGGACGGGTGACGGATGACCCGGCAGCCTCGACTTGCACCTTCGCAGGCTGGCTTGATGAAAGCCTTGCCGCCCAGTTCGATCACTCGCTGACGCAGTTCCGGCAGGCTTTCGATACGGCTGGAAACCACCGGCCGGTAATCTTCGGGAGCCGTGGTGGCCGACGCTTCGAGCTGGCGGAAAATCTGTTTATCCAACCCGGCCCTGGCCTCGACGGGAGAAATACCGGGCAAGCCGAAATGACTGGCCAGCGCCGCACCGAGCAGCACGCCACGGTCGGAAAACGGCAGCACGCCGATCAGCTTCCAGCGATCGGCATTCAGGCACCCCACCACCAGTTCGAGGGATGACGCAACGTCTTGTTCGGCCAGTGAAGTGCTGCAAACGTGATCCGCCACCTGGTCGTCATGGGGCTGGACCTGCTCGACCAGCAGGATCAGCCTGGCGTCGTACAGCGACTTGCACAGGTCACGCAGCTTCTGGATATCGTGAACCCGACTGCCGTTGTACCCCACCACTACTACGCATGAAGTCGTATTCATAATGCCCCCGACTTGCAAAGTTAAAACCGGAACAGCGATGACTCAGTCATGCAATGCGATTGATCGACGGTTGAGCCAGTACCAGGCCAGGATCCCGCCAGCGCCGATGGCCGCCAGTACCAATGCGTTGTAGGGCGGTGGCGCGACCCGCATGATCAACACGGTCAACCCCGCGCCGACGCCCAGGGACACTTCCTTGACGAACATGTTGTTCTGCTTGACCGAGAAGTAATCGAGGTGACTGAAGGCGCACTCGGCGATGGACAGCAGCGCCACCCAGATCAGTGCGCCGACCAGGGTTTCGACGTGGAACGCGGCAGGCGAAGACAGCACGGCAAAACCGCCGACGATGATTGCGATCACCGTCAGCACCTTGAAGCGCCCGGTGCTCTCGATCAGTTTCATGACCGGTACTTGCGCGAACACCACCACGGCGCTGTTGAGGATCAGCATCAGGCCATACCAGGCCGGCAGCTCGCCGGTCTTGAGCAGGATCGCCTGGGGCAGGATCGAGAACACGCCGAACAGCTTGATGCCCATGATGACGCCGGCGATGACCCACGGCAGCTTGTTGCGCCAGCCGCTGCCATCCTGGCTGGCGGGACGGGCAACCACGGGGTCGCAGGTGAACGTCGCGCCCATGGCGATCGGCAGGCACAACAGGACAAACCCGGCGGCGCCGAGGAAAAACAGGGTCGGGGTGAGCAACGGCGACAACAGGATCAACCCTGCCAGCAGGCTGCCCATGTTCATGGCGACGCGGTTGTAGGCGGCGCCCTCCTTGGTCTGGGCCGCCTCGCTCTTGATCAGGTAGCCGGCAATTGCAATGCCGTAGGCAAACAACGCCGCGGCAAACATGACCACTCCCTGGTTGCTGGTGACCGCCAGTAATATCAGCCCGAGGGCGGCGCACAGCAGCGTGACGCTCAAGGAGCGGCGACCGAGGACCAGCAACGTCAATGGCAACAGTAGCAACAAGGCCCGATAACCCAGGGCCAGGATGCTGTTGGTGGCGGTATCGAGCCAGACGTTGGCCTTGCCCAGCACCGCGAACAGCGACACGGCAGTGATGATCCGGATAGTGAACAACCGCAGGTTGATCACCGGTTTCGCCACGACGACCGTTGTTTCGACACTCATGCAACACCTCACGAACCTGGCATGGATCGACCGGCATAGGCCGACCATCCAGAAAGTCTGTAAAGCGATGGTAGAAAGAGATGCTTGTCTTGATCAGAGCAAGTTCGTATAGAATCGAACGAACTTTACTGCCGGAGAGACCAGTAAAATGCACGCTCAGCGAGCAGTGATCGCCGCTATCGAGTTCCAGCCGGGTGTGCCGCTGGTGCAGCAGATCGTCGATCAGTTGACGGTGGCGATCAGCAAGGGTGGACTGCCCCACGGCTCCAGGCTGCCACCGATTCGCGAACTCTCCGACCTGATGCACGTGGGCAAGTCCACGGTGGTCGACGCTCTCGATCGCTTGCGGGCCAAGGGGCTGGTGGTGTCACGCCAGGGCTCGGGGCATTACGTGCACCGTTCGAGCACCACCGCCCAGACCAACGCCGGCCCCGACCTGTTGCCCCAGGACACACTCAGCGTGGTCCGTCGCGCAGTCTTGCAGGACAACGGTGCGCTGCGTCCGGGTGCCGGTTTTCTGCCGTCTTCATGGTTGCCTGCCGAAGAGTTGCTCAAGGCCGTGCGCGGCACACTTCGCGCAACGTCACTGCGCATGGGCGAATACGGTAACGCCAGCGGCTACCTGCCGTTGCGCCAGGCCTTGCGGGTCAAGATGTCGACCCTGGGCATCGAAGCGCCCGTCGACCAGATCATTACCACCGCCAACACCGTACAAGCCATCGACATGCTGATGCGCCTGTTGGTCAAGCCCTGCGACACGGTGCTGCTCGATGATCCCTGTTACTTCACGATGCACACCAACCTGGCCTGGCACGGCGCCAAGGTCATCACCATCCGCCGCGATTGCGACGGCATGGACCTTGATGCCCTGGAGCAGTTGCTGATCGCCCACCGTCCCGTGCTCTACTTGACCAACAATGCACTGCACAACCCGACCGGGCACTCGTTCACCTCGGCGCAGGTCTACCGCTTGGTGGAACTGAGCCATCGCTACAATTTCCACATCGTCGAAGATGATCTGTACTGCGACATGCAGCAACGCCGAACGCCGCGCCTGGCCGCGAGCGGGCTGGACAACGTGTCTTACGTCTCTGGTTTCTCCAAGACCCTGACCGCCAACAGCCGCGTCAGCTTCGCGGTGCTGTCCCCACAACTCGCGGCGCGGATGGTGACCCTGAAAATGGCCTGCGGTGGCATGACCTCGGAAATGGCCGAGCAGATTATTTGCACCATGCTCAGCGATGGCAGCTATGCCAAGCACATGCGTCGTACGGTGGACCGGCTCTATGAGTCGAACAGCCGGGTGGCGGCGTGGCTGGGCGAAGCCGGGTGTTCGGTATCGTCGTTGCCTGGAGAAGGCTTGTACATCTGGACGCGGCTTCCCGATGGCTTTGAAGCCGAGGCACTGGCCCGCAAAGGCCTGGAAATAGACCTGGTGCTGGCGCCGGGGACCATGCTCAGCAAAGCGGCGGACGGCAATCGGTTTCTGCGTTTCAACGTGGCGCACGGTGATCATGTGCAGGTGCGGGAGCGGTTTTTCCGGTTACTGGACAAGCCACACAAATAACCGACAACCGCTATCCCCTCGCCACAGATGACATTTCGGCCAACAAAAAGCCCCGCTCTTCTCTCGAAGGCGGGGCTTTTCGATGCAGCGTCCAAACCTTAAGGCGCGTACGTCAGCAGCAGCTCGGTCGGCACTTTGAAGTCCAGGGACATCATCACGCTCAACGCGGTAATGGTGAAGATCGAGAACACGAACAGCTTGCGTGCCCAGACCGTGTCATCCACTGCCTTGTAGCCGGTCCAGGCCATGTACAACCAGTACATGCCCATGGCTGCCGCGACGGCGAGGTAGCTCATGCCGGCGTAGCCGCTGAAGGTCAGCATCAAGGTCGCCACGAGGAAGGCCAGGATGTAGATCAGGATGTGCTTCTTGGCCACCTGGATTCCGCGCTTCACTGGCAGCACCGGGATCGATGCGGCCAGGTAATCGTTGAAGCGGAAGATCGCGATGGCGTAGGAATGCGGCATCTGCCACAGGCTGAACATCACCAGCAGGGTCAGTGCGGCCATGTCGAAGGTGTTGCTCACCGCGACATAACCGATCACCGGCGGCATGGCGCCAGACAGGCTGCCCACCAGCGTGCCGTGAACCGACTTGCGCTTGAGGTACAGGCTGTAGAAGCCGACGTAGATCACGAAGCCGATCACGGCGAACAAAGCAGCCAACGGGTTGGCTACTTTGTACAACAACGCAACGCCGAGAACACCCAGGACGGTCGCATAGATCAGGGCCAGTTTCAGGGAGATGAGGCCCTGGACCAGCACTCGGTTCTTGGTGCGTTCCATCTTGATGTCGATGTCGCGGTCGATGCAGTTGTTGAACACGCAACCGGAGGCGACGACCAGGGAAGTGCCGATCATGGCTGCCAGAAACACGGCCAGATCGACATGCCCTTTCGAGGCCAGGAAGAACCCGCCTGCCACAGAAAGCACGTTACCGAAAATGATCCCCGGTTTGGTGATTTGGATAAAGTGCTTGAGCGACATCGGGTCTACCTCACTTCGCCATCATGTACGTGTGGATGCTGAACATGATCCACAGCGACAGGCCAACCAGCAGCACGATCACGATGGCCGTAAAGACGAAAGCGATCACGTTGTTACGCTGAGCGATGGAACGGTCCAGGTGCAGGAAGTAATACAGGTGAACGATCACCTGGATCACTGCGAACAGCAGAACGATTGCCAGCGTGGTGGCCTTCGGCAGGCTCGGGTACATCACCAGACCGAACGGGATGACGGTCAGGATCACCGACAGGATGAAGCCGATGGCGTACGACTTTACGCTGCCGTGGCCAGCATCATGGCTGTCATGGGAGTGTGCATTAGCCATTACAGAGTCCCCATCAGGTAAACAACGGTGAATACACAGATCCACACCACGTCCAGGAAGTGCCAGAACAGGCTCAGGCAGCTCAGACGGGTCTTGTTGGTCGACGTCAGGCCCTTTTTCTGCACCTGATACATCATGATCGCCATCCAAATCAAACCGGCGGACACGTGCAGACCGTGAGTACCGACCAGGGTAAAGAACGCGGACAGGAAGCCTGAACGGCTAGGGCCGTAGCCTTCGGAGATCAAGATGTGGAACTCGTTGATCTCCATCGCGATAAAGCCTGCGCCCAACAGGAAGGTCATGCCCAGCCAGGTCAGCACCGCCTTCTTGTTGCCCTTGTACAACGCCAGCATGGCGAAGCCGTAGGTGATCGAACTGAACAGCAGCAGAGCGGTTTCGCCCAGTACGTATGGCAGTTCGAAGATGTCGTGGCCCGACGGGCCACCCGCTACGTTGTTAACCAGTACCGCGTACACCGCGAAGATCGACGCAAACAGAATGCAGTCGGTCATCAGGTAGAGCCAGAAACCGTATACGGTCATCTCGCCCGAGTCGTGGTGGTGGTCATCGTGCCCATGGTCACCATGGGCGTGTCCAACATTGGTCACTAAGTTCGACATGGTTTAAGCCTGTTCCAACGAGGTTTCAACACGGGTGGCGGTGGCCGGGATTTTCCCTGCCGCTACCAGACGCTTGTGCTGCTCGGCTTCGATGCGCTCGATCGTTTCAACCGGGACCATATAGCCCTGGTCGTCACGTGCAGCGTGGATCGCGAAGTAGACGACAGTGCCTACCAGGCTCGCGATTGCCAGCCACCAGATGTGCCAGATCATCGCGAAACCGAACACGGTCAGCAGAGCCCCCATGACCACACCGGTAGCGGTGTTGTTTGGCATGTGGATCGGCTCGTATTTGGCCGGAGCCTTGTACGCGGTGCCGTTTTCCTTGGCTTCGGTGAACGGGTCGATGCAGTCAGCCTTAGGCAGCACGGCAAAGTTGTAGAACGGAGGTGGCGACGAGGTCGACCATTCCAGAGTGTGGGCATTCCACGGGTCACCGTGTTCGCACATGTTCTCTGGCTTCTTGCGGTCACGCACACTGACGTACAGCTGGATCAGTTGGCAGGCGATACCGAAGGCGATCATCACCGCACCGAACATGGCGACGTACAGATACGGCACCCACTCAGGGTTGGTGGTGGCGTTCAGACGACGGGTCATGCCCATGAAGCCCAGTGCATAGAGCGGCATGAACGCGACGAAGAAGCCCGAAATCCAGAACCAGAACGCTGCTTTACCCCAGCCTTCGTGCAGCTTGAAGCCGAACGCTTTCGGGAAGTAGAACGCGAAACCTGCGATGTAGCCGAATACCGCACCGCCGATGATCACGTTATGGAAGTGCGCGATCACGAACAGGCTGTTGTGCAGAACGAAGTCAGCACCCGGGATGGCCAGCAGTACGCCGGTCATGCCGCCGATGGCGAAGGTCACCATGAAGCCCAGGGTCCACAGCACTTGGCTGGTGAAACGCAGACGGCCCTGGTAGATGGTGAACAGCCAGTTGAACAGTTTCACACCCGTCGGGATGGAAATCAGCATCGTCGCCAGGCCGAAGAAGGCGTTGACGCTGGCACCCGAACCCATGGTGAAGAAGTGGTGCAGCCAAACCATGAAGCCCAGTACCGAGATCGCGCCCGAAGCGTAGATCATCGAGTGGTGGCCGAACAGTTTCTTGCCGGTGAAGGCCGAGATCACTTCCGAGAAGATGCCGAATGCCGGCAGGATCAGGATGTAAACCTCAGGGTGGCCCCAGGCCCAGAACAGGTTGACGTACATCATTGGATTGCCACCAAGTTCATTGGTGAAAATGTGGAAATCCATGTAACGGTCGAGGGTCAGCAGTGCCAGGGTAGCGGTCAGGATCGGGAACGAAGCCACGATCAGGACGTTGGCCCAGGTGCAGGTCCAGGTGAAGATCGGCATGTCCATCAGCTTCATGCCAGGGGTACGCATTTTCAGCACGGTGGCCAGGAAGTTGACCCCCGTCAGCGTCGTACCCAGGCCGGATAGCTGTAGCGCCCAGATGTAGTAGTCCATCCCCACGCCAGGGCTGTATTGCAGGCCCGACAGTGGCGGATAGGCAACCCAACCGGTCTTGGCGAATTCGCCGACGCCCAGGGACAGGTTGATCAGTACAACGCCGGACACCAGCAGCCAGAAGCTCAGGGAGTTCAGGAACGGGAAGGCAACGTCACGCGCGCCGATCTGCAGCGGCACTGCAAGGTTCATCAGGCCGGTGAAGAATGGCATCGCCATGAAGATGATCATGATCACACCGTGGGCGGTGAAGATCTGGTCATAGTGTTCAGGTGGCAGGTAGCCAGGCGAACCCTCGGTGGCCATGGCCAGTTGGGTACGCATCATGATGGCGTCGGCAAAGCCGCGCAGCAGCATGACCATGGCGACGATGATGTACATCACGCCGATTTTCTTGTGGTCGACCGAGGTCAACCACTCGGTCCACAGATAGGTCCACTTCTTGAAGTAAGTGATACCCGCGAACAGTGCCAGACCGCCGAGCGCGATCATGGCGATGGTCACCATCACGATCGGCTCGTGGAATGGGACCGCTTCCCAACTTAATTTACCAAACATCGTTTACTCCTCTGCCCCGGCAGCTGAATGCGAGTTCATGTCCGTAGCGGCCACTTCTTTCTCTTTCTTCTCGTGCTTGACCTTCGGGCCTGGTTTCATGCCTTCGTACTTGTCGACGATGATCTGGAACAGGTTCGGCGTCACCGAGGAGTAGAGCTCGACTGGGTTGTTCTGGCTCTGCTTGGAAAGGGCTGCGTATTCAGCTTGTTCAAGCTGTTTAGGTGCCTTTTTGACTTCACTTACCCAGGCGTCGAAATCTTCCTGGGAAGTTGCGATCGCTTTGAATTTCATACCGGTGAAACCGGCACCGCTGTAGTTGGCGGAGATGCCGTCCATTTCAGCGTTGCGGTCGGCGATCAGGTGCATTCTGGTCTGCATGCCCGCCATCGCGTAGATCTGGCCGCCCAGGCCCGGGATGAAGAACGAGTTCATCACGGCGTCGGAGGTGATCTTGAAGTTGATTGGCGTGTGCGCCGGGAACACGATCTTGTTGACCGTGGCAATGCCTTGTTCCGGGTAGATGAACAGCCACTTCCAGTCCAGCGCGACCACTTCGATGGTCACAGGCTTCACGTCGGATTCGATCGGACGGTACGGGTCCAGCTCGTGGGTCGACTTGTAGGTGATGTAACCCAGGGCAATGATGATCAACACCGGAACAGTCCACACCGCGATCTCGATCTTGGTGGAGTGGTTCCATTTAGGCGTGTAGGTCGCCTTGGTGTTGGATGCGCGGTATTTCCAGGCAAACAGGAAGGTCATCACGATGACCGGGATCACAACCAACAGCATCAGCAGCGTTGCGGTGATGATCAGGTTTCGCTGTTCCAGGCCAACCTGGCCCGTGGGATTGAGCAAGGTCATGTTGCAGCCTCCCAGCAACAACGTGCCGAGCAGCGGCAATAAGCCTAGTAGTCTGGGGTACCTGTTTTTACTCATCTCACGACCTCTAAAGCAGCTTGCGCAATGCAGTTGGGTTTTGATCGCCAACACTTCACCCTGCCAAGGGTTGGCATTTTTCTTGGATTGAATAAGGGCTTGCCCGTCGAGCGTCAGAGGCGTTTCGACAAATCCTGGGCCAGCAGTGAGTTCTTATTCGAATTCGTGGTCAAAGGCCTTGTTACAGCCCAATTCCATTTGGTGCGGATAGTTGGAGGCACCGACACCTGGGCGTCGCATCAAGCCCGAAGGCCTCTCGACACCCTCGTGCCATTCATGCACCAGAGCCAGGGTGAGCAGTGCCGGGAATTCAGTGCGGGCGATTGTAGATATGTAGCGTTTTATAAACCATGTCTTATCCCGAAATAATTTTTATCCCAGCCCGCAACAATCCTGACCCAATTCTGTAAAAGTGGCGCATCTTATCGAAATTGATTCTCAACAAAAACACCAAAAAAAGTAGGGCTACCACCCGCAATTCAGACAGTATCGAAGGCGCGGAAACGACCCTGAATGCCGCCCTGGCCCCGATGAGACAAGGGCTTCGGCAAATCGCCACAACCTGTTAAAACTGCCTGCTTCCTTTTGGGCCGGCGAAAAACCGGCGGCACTCTAACACACCAATTTCATTACAGGAGACTGCACCAATCCGGCACCCGAAAGCGCGCTGCGACACTCGCGATGTGACAACATGTCGCAGACTTGTCGCACCCCTGATTGCCGTGCATCAGGGTGTCCTTGCCTGCCCCCTGAAACGCAAAAACGCCCCGGCCCTCTCATCGAGGACCGGGGCGTTTGGCATCAATCGGATGACTTCAGCGCAGCGCCTTTCGATTGCGTAGCGTCAGCAGCGGCACCAGCACCACCACCAGCACGAAGGCCAGCAGCGCCCATTGCGCCAGGGACAACCCCAGGATCGGTGGGTAAGGCGTGGAGCAGAAACCGTCTACCTGGAAACCCAGCGGGAAGATCTTCGCCAGCGGCAAGCCATCGACGATCGGTTGCAGCACATCGATGCCGCAACTGACGGCCGGATAGAACTGCGTATAGACGTGGTGCCCGGCCACCGCGACGCCCGCCAGGGCACAAATGACCACCAGGGTCTCCAGCACCGTGATGCTGCGTCGGGTGCGCATGGCCGCACCGATGAAAGCGAAGAGCGCGATCAACAGCAGCGCGTAACGCTGCAGGATGCACAATGGGCACGGGGCCTCGCCCAAAACCACTTGCATGTATAACGCACCGCCGATCAGCGCCAGGCAGATGATGCCCAACAGCACCAGGTAGCGCCGCTCACGGCCCAGACGCATCGTTTCCTCGCTCATCGTGTTTCCCTTTTGACTTTCGATTGCCCGCCAGTTTACACGCTGGCCTTGACCTTTGAGAGCCTGGCGCGTGCAAGCGGGTATCGTGGGAATAGACGACAGGTCGGTTAAGAAGACATTAACTGTAACGACCCTGGCCCCGAGAACTCGGCCTGCAGCAACTTCACAAACGCCTCACGAGCCGGGTGCCGACCTGCGTTCTCGTGCCAGTAAAAAAGGTTGTCGATGCTCGTCAGTTCCGGGAATTCATATCCCTGGCAGCCTGCCCCGAGACAATACTGCTCGTAGATTCCACGGGGTACCAGCGAGACGCCCGCACCGGCACTGACACAGCCAACGATGGTGCCATAGCTGGCGATGCTGACAATCGGTTGCACCTGGTCATGGCGCAGCAGCCACTGTTCCAGTGCGAAGCGGTACGGGCAGCCCGGGGGCCACATGAAAATCGCCTTGCCCTGCAGATCCGCCGCCTGGCGCAAAGGCCCGTGGGAGGAGGACGCGATGAGAATCAGATCTTCGCGGTACATCACTTCCCGCTGCAGTCCCGGGCGTTCAACGTTCACCGCTACGAACGCCCCATCCAGCCGACGATGTTGCGTGTCGTCGAGCAATTGAGCCCAAGTGCCGGTGCTCAGCTCCAGCATCACCTTTGGGTAGAGCGCGTGGTACTTGGCCAATAGTCGCGGCAAGCGTCCCGTGGCACTGGACTCGATGGCACCAATGCGCAGAGGACCGCTTGGCGCACCGTCGGGGGCCAACGCCCTGCACGCTTCCTCGGCCAGGCCGAGGATTTTCGTCGTGTAATCGAGAAACACTTCACCGGCCGGCGTGATCCGCAATCCTCGGCCATCGCGAGAAAACAGCGGCGTACCGAGTTCACGCTCCAGGGACTTGAGGCGTGCAGTGATATTGGACGGTACGCAATGCAGCACCTCAGCCGCACGCGCGATGCTGCCGAGATGGTGAACCGTGTTGAACATGCGCAGCTGGGACAGCTCCATATCTCACCCAAAGTGAATGCTTGAGTCAGTTTAAGTCACTTGTAGTGAATCTGGATGGTTTTGATAATTCGAGCGAGAGCCATCCAGTCGCACCTTCACACTTTGGGGAATCAGGCAGTCTATGGATTTTATCCAGCGCAAGATCCAGTCTTTCGCCAAAAGCCCTGGCGCTAGAATCGTCCTGGCGGCTTTTTTCGTCATCCTTTGCTGGGCCTATTCGCCCATTGGCATCCACATCGGGTTAGAGGCTTACCAGCCCGGTCATCTGGCGCTGATCCGCTTTCTCATCGCCTCGACATTCATGGCCGGGGTCGCAGGGGTGATGGGTATTTCCCTGCCTCGCCTGAAAGACCTGCCGCTGTTGGCTGTCCTGGGATTCTTTGCTGTGAGTCTGCACCACATCGCCCTCAACTTTGGCCAACGAGAGGTCAGCGCCGGCGCCGCGAGTGTCCTCGCACAATCCACGCCACTGTTCAGCACGTTACTGGCGCATTTCGTGCTCAAGGAGCGCGTCAACCACTGGCAATGGGTCTGCGTGCTGGGCGGTTTGCTCGGTGCCGCTGTCGTGGTCACGGGGGATCGTGATTTTGGTGAACTGGATGCCCATGGGTTGCTGATTCTGCTGGCGGCATTGTCCTGGAGTGTTTATTTCGCCATGCAAAAACGCCATTCCCATCGCTACAACGGGCTGACAATGGTGTGCTACACCATTTGGTCGGGCACCACGCTATTGCTTGTGTATGCACCGGGGTTGTGGAGTGAAGTGCAGAAAGCCCCGGCATCGGTCAATCTGGCGGTGCTCATCCTGGGGATTTTCCCCAGTGCCCTTGCTTACCTCGCCTGGGCATATGTACTGGCGCACAGCAACGTGAGCTGCGCGTCCATTTCGCTTTACCTGATTCCGCCCACCGCCATGCTGATGGCCTCGGTGGCCCTGGCTGAACGCCCTTCGATCATGGTCGTCATCGGGATGATCATCGTGCTGACGAGCGTACTTGCCCTCAACCTGAAACCATCGAAATCCAGGGAATCTGCAGCGCACCGGGGGCTTTCGTGAGAAAGCCCCGGGAGCGATCGATCAGTCGCCGTAGATATCGGACTTGAAGTACTGTTGCGAAATCTTCTGGTACTCGCCATTGGCGCGAATGCCGTCGATGGCGGCGTTCAGCTGTGATACCAGCTCGGTGTTGCCCTTGCGTACCGCAATCCCCGCGCCCTCACCCACGTATTTCGGGTCCTTGAGCTCCGGGCCGGCAAATGCGTAGCCCTTGCCGCGCGGCATCGACAGGAAGTCGTTGAGCGGAATGGTGTCGGCAAAGATGGCATCGAGGCGACCGGCTGCCAGGTCCATGTAGATCTCTTCGTTGTTGCTGTAGCGCTTGACGTTGACGCCCTTGGGTTCGAAGACTTCGGTCGCGTAGCGGTCGGTGGTGGTTGCCCGTTGCACGCCAACGGTCTTGCCCTTGAGGCTGTTGTATTGATCATCCACGACTGCGCCTTCCTTCATGACCAGGCGCGACGAGGTGAAGTAGTACTTGTGGGTGAAATCCACCGACTTCTTGCGGTCTTCATTGATGGTCATCGACGACAGCGCCATGTCGATTTTCTTCACTTTCAAGGAAGGAATCAGACCGTCGAACTCGCCCTCGACCCACACGCACTTGACCTTCATCTGCGCGCACAGGGCATTGCCGATGTCGTAGTCGAAACCGACGATTTCGCCTTTGTCGGTCTTGGAGGCGAACGGCGGGTAGGCCGCTTCGATGCCGATACGCAGGGTTTTCTCGGCGGCAAACACGCTGCTGCACGCCAACAAGCTCAGGGCCAGACCGGTGATGAGGGGGAATTTCTTCATGTTCGTTCTCTCGCGGGTTGTTGTTGGTTTGGCAAGATGGAAGAAGAGCAGAAACGGGAGAAGCCTTTTTTGTACTTATAAATCCATACTGGACTTTTATGTATTAGGCGTCAATCCGGCCCGCGCTCTTAAATCACCCTCTGGTCGGGAGGTGAGTCAAGAGAAAATCGGATGTTGCAGATGGCCCCTTCGCGAGTAGGCTCGCTCCCACATTTGAACTTTGAAGAACACACATTCTGTGTTCGACAAAAATCCCCTGTGGGAGCGAGCCTGCTCGCGAAGGCGTACTTGCAGAAGTCGTCGGAGTCACTGCTTCCAGCGATCCGCCGCCGCATGATCGCTGTCACGCCCCTCGACCCAACGCGGGCCGTCGCTGGTGTTTTCCTTCTTCCAGAACGGTGCGCGGGTTTTCAGGTAGTCCATGACAAAGGCGCAGGCGTCGAATGCCGCCTGGCGGTGGGCGCTGGCGGCGCCGACAAAGACAATCGGTTCGCCGGGCTCAAGGGCACCGATGCGATGCAGCACTTCCAGCTTGAGCAAGGGCCAGCGCTGCTCGGCCTCGGTGGCGATCTTGCCAAGGGCCTTTTCGGTCATGCCCGGGTAGTGTTCGAGGAACATCCCGGCGACATCCAGGCCATCATTGAAGTCGCGCACATAGCCGACAAAACTCACCACCGCCCCGACGCCGACATTTGCATCGTGCATGGCGTTGACTTCTGCACCGGGATCGAACGCGGTCGATTGCACGCGAATGGCCATGGCTCAGCCCCCGGTCACGGTAGGGAAAAACGCCACTTCATCGCCATCGCTCACCGGCTCATCGAGCTGGCAGAGGTCTTCGTTGCGGGCGCACATCAGGTTTTGCTCACTCAATACCTCGGCACCCTCACGCTGGGCCAACAGTGCGCGGACGTCATCGACAGTGGCGAAGTCGCCTTGAACCTTCATCGAGTCCAACCCCAGCGCTTCACGATATCGAGCAAAAAACTTCACGGTGACGTTCATGATGGATCCGCCTGAAAATGACCGCTCTTGCCGCCGACCTTTTCCAGTAGCCGTACACTTTCAATGGTCATGCCACGATCCACGGCCTTGCACATGTCATAGATAGTCAAGGCGGCGACACTGGCAGCCGTCAGCGCTTCCATCTCGACCCCGGTCTGCCCGGACAATTTGCAGCGCGCGACGATGCGTACGCTGTCCTCGCCTTCGGCACTGAGCTCGACCTTGACCCCGGTCAGCATCAACGGATGGCACAGGGGGATCAGGTCACTGGTTTTTTTCGCCGCCTGAATGCCGGCAATGCGGGCCACGGCGAACACATCGCCCTTGGGATGACCGCCGCTTACGATCATTTGCAAGGTTTCGGGCAGCATGCGCACCAGCGCTTGGGCCGTCGCTTCACGGAACGTCACGGCTTTTTCGGTGACGTCGACCATATTGGCGCGACCTTGGGAATCGAGATGAGTCAGCACGGGGTTACTCCTGATCAGGAGTCCCGATTGTAAACCTGTGGGTCAGATTTCCGCACGCGAGATTATCGGATCACCACAGAACACTGTGGGAGCGAGCCTGCTCGCGAAGGCGTATCAGGCACCTCTGTGTCGACTGACACACCTTCGCGAGCAGGCTCGCTCCCACAATGGGGAATTGTGTCGGGCATGGAAAACCGGGCGGCTTTTGGGGCCGCCCGGTCTGGGTGAAGTGGCTACAGATGCGATTCGGCGTATTCGGCCAGGATCGAACGAGGCACCCCTTGCAGGGTGATGTGCACGCCGTTAGGGAAGTCCTTGAAGCGCTCGGTCAGGTACGTCAGCCCGGAGCTGGTCGCGGACAGGTAAGGGGTGTCGATTTGCGCCAGGTTACCCAGGCACACCACTTTGGAGCCGGCACCGGCACGGGTGATGATGGTTTTCATCTGGTGCGGTGTGAGGTTCTGGCATTCGTCGATCAGGATCAGGCTCTGCTGGAAGCTGCGGCCACGGATGTAGTTGAGGGATTTGAACTGCAACGGCACTTTGCTGAGGATGTAGTCGACGCTGCCATGGGTGCTTTCGTCATCCATGTGCAAGGCTTCGAGGTTGTCGGTGATAGCGCCCAGCCAAGGCTCCATTTTTTCCGCTTCGGTGCCGGGCAGGAAGCCGATTTCCTGGTCCAGGCCTTGCACGCTGCGGGTGGCGATGATGCGGCGGTAGCGCTTGCTGACCATGGTCTGCTCGATGGCCGCGGCCAGCGCGAGGATGGTTTTACCGGAACCTGCGGCACCGGACAGGTTGACCAAGTGGATGTCCGGATCAAGCAAGGCATACAGCGCCAGGCTCTGATAGATGTCACGCGGTTTCAAACCCCAGGCTTCCTGGTGCAGCAGGGGCTCCTGGTGCAGGTCCAGGATCAGCAGTTTGTCTTCCTCGATCTCCTTGATCCAGCCGACGAAACCCTGCTCATCGATGATGAATTCGTTGATATGCACGGCTGGCAGATTGTCGATCAACTGCACCTGGTGCCAGGTGCGACCGTGGTCCTGACGGGTCTCGACCTTGCTTACCCGGTCCCAGAAGGAGCCGCTCATGTTGTGGTAGCCATTAGGCAACAGCGACACGTCGTCGACCAACTGGTCGGTGCTGTAGTCCTCGGCCGCGATCCCACAGGCACGCGCCTTGAGGCGCATGTTGATGTCTTTGGTGACCAGCACCACGGGCTTCTTCGGCTCGCGTGCGTGCAGGTCGATCAGTTGGTTGATGATCCTGTTGTCATTCAGATGCTCAGGCAGAACGATGTGGGGTTCAGCCTGCTTGCTCATCAGAATTGACAGCAATCCCTTGGGCCCGCTCTTGCCCCGTTGGATCGGCACGCCCTGCTCGACGTCCTCGGGCGAGGCATCACCCAGGGTCTTGTCGATCAGCCTGATGGCCTGGCGACATTCGGCGGCAACGCTGTGATGCCCACTCTTGAGCTTGTCGAGTTCCTCAAGCACGGTCATCGGGATCGCGACGTGGTGTTCTTCGAAGTTAAGCAGCGCGTTTGGATCGTGAATCAATACGTTGGTATCGAGTACATAAAGGATTGGCTGGTTGGAAGAAGAGCTACGTCCGTGATCATCCATACTCGGTCACCTTTGTCAGAGCCAGTGGACGCAATACCTTGGCGGTGCTGCGCCTCGAAGTGACTACCGAATACACCTGCGGGGACTCAAGTGTTCTGCATACATGCGGGGTCTTGGAAGACGCCACCTGTGTTGCAGGTTTCGGCGGTCTGTCTTCGTAATACTCCAAAACCCATGACAGAAAAAAGCACTTTGACGCTTTTTTGAAGTTTATTTTGCAGAGTGACGAAAAGCCCTTGGCGGACTGCCATCACTTGTTTACAGTCGGAGATCAACCTGCAGCAAAACCCCCTCAAAAATCGCCACTTACCCAATGTTTCCGGGCTTTGGCCGTTTTCAGCGGAACCCTTCCTGACAGTCTTCCCAACCGATCCCGCTTTGCGCCGTTTGCGTGATCAGCCAGGGCAACGCCGTTTTCACCCCGTCCTGTTTCACATTGAAATTGATTACCCCATGGCGCCACAGCAGCATCAGGGTCAACACCCGTTGCGCACTCTGGCTGCCCTTGAGCTTGCCCGCGCCGTCCTGGGCATCGATATCCCACAAGGCGACCTGCAACCCCTGGGCTTTGAAGAAAGCGCCGGCGTCGGCGCGACGCTGGCCGTCGGGCGGGCGAAACAGGGGGACGAAGTTCTCCGGCAGTTTGTTCCTGGCCGGCTCGACGCTGCGGCGTACCGAGTCCTGCCAGTCCTGCCAATGGCTGTGGGAGCGAAACTCCCAGCCCTGCACACCGACGCACTGGTTTGACCAGTTCGCTTGCAGACTGGTCCCCGGGCGCTCGCCCAGGCGCGCCTGGAGGTCCTTGCCGAGCACGAAGAACGTGCCGCTCAGGTTGGCCTTGCGCAAGTACCCGGCGACCCAGTCGGTATTGTCCGGCACGGCATTGGCGGCGCTGTCGAACGTCAACAGGAACAGCCGGTCATGCATCGCGTCGCCATTGCGCTCATAGTCTCCAAAATGATCGACTTCACTGCTGGTTTGCGGAAACAGTGCCGCCTTGCGCAGTTGCTCATCCAGGTACTGGGTGTGGAACAGGCGACTTGGTTCGGCCCAGCGTATGTAGTAGCTGTCTTCGCTGAGCTGGAACTTGCCCGCCTGCTCGCGCAAGGTGGCCATGTCCTCGACCAGGAAACAGAAGGAGGCATCCTGGTCGCAGCTCTGTTGGGCGAAGTTGTAGTTGGCCAACAGGCGTTGCCATAGACGCTGGCGAACACGATTGACCGACTCCAGGTTGATCGTGCGCAGGCCCAGGCGTTGCGCCAGTGCCGCTTCGTCCAGGGATTCACTGGCCAGCAGCACACGGGCGAACATGAGGATTTCGGCACGCGACGCGACATCGAACAGGGTCGGGTTGTCGAGCTTTTCCGGCCAGGTGCTGCGATCCAGCGTGGCCACTGCACCTGGCGCCGCCATGACGCCGAAGCTCAGCAGCCAGGCGCTGAGCAGAAAAACGATACGCAATGGGATGTCTCCATAACAAAACCCGGGCGGCACTATATCGCGGGAAGATCAAAAGATCGCAGCCTCGCTTCGCTCGACAGCTCCTACAGGAATGCATGTTCCGATTTCACGCCAACGCGGTCCCGTAGGAGCTGTCTCGCGAAGCGAGGCTGCGATCTTGTCCCATGACACCACCGATCACCTATCACACCCATAGCTGGAGTCAACGATGACAACCCCCTAGAATCGCCGCCACGATTAAAGGAGACGACTTCATGCTGATGGTGATTTCCCCCGCCAAGACCCTTGATTACGAAACACCGCCGGCGACCCAGCGCTTTACCCAGCCGCAGTACCTCGACCACTCCCAGGAACTGATCCAGCAATTGCGCGACCTGACCCCGGCGCAGATCAGCGAGTTGATGCACGTTTCCGACAAGATCGGCGGGCTCAACGCCGCCCGATTTGGCAGCTGGACACCCGCCTTTACCCCGGCCAACGCCAAGCAGGCCTTGCTGGCCTTCAAAGGCGACGTCTACACCGGGCTCAATGCACAAACCTTCAGCGAAGCCGACTTCGACTACGCCCAGCAACATCTACGCATGCTTTCCGGCCTGTATGGCCTGCTACGCCCCCTGGACCTGATGCAACCGTACCGCCTGGAAATGGGCACCAAGCTGGCCAATGCCCGGGGCAAGGACCTGTATGCCTTCTGGGGCACACGTATCAGCGAATGGTTGAACGAAGCCCTGGCCGATCAGGGCGATGACGTGCTGCTCAACCTGGCCTCCAACGAGTATTTCTCGGCGGTCAAGCGCAGCGCCTTGAAGGCACGCATCATCAACACTGACTTCAAGGACCTGAAGAACGGTCAGTACAAAATCATCAGCTTCTACGCGAAAAAGGCCCGGGGCATGATGAGCCGCTTCATCATCGAAGAGCGCATCAACGATCCGGCAGACTTGAAAAAGTTTGACGTTGAAGGCTATCGGTACAGTGCCGAACAGTCTAAACCAGACAGTCTGGTGTTCCTGCGCGACCACACTTCAGAGTAAGCAACTGATCGGTGCACGACTTCATGAACTGTCGCGCACCGATGCCTGATCGTCCGACAATCCCCCGCCCCATTCGTCGATCCTTTGACGCCAAAAAACCAACACCCAATTTGCTAACTTTTGTTTCACTGGACGTCAGTGATTTTTTTTGTAGTGGCACTGAAAATTTTTCTCAGTAGTGGCACAAAACTACCAGACAGGACATTGAGCCAATATATAAAGGGCCAAATCGCAAGTGCTATCAATATGAGAGCAGTGCCATCTTTCTCAATATTTCAAGAAATTTCAAAATTCGCGATGGGTGGGCTGGAACTATGTCCAAATGCGTAGCTCATACCACCTGTAACGAATCTCTCAATGCGTGTACGAGATAACTTACGCAGAGAAGAGATCTACGCAGCCAAGTTGTCACATTAACTTTGGCAGACTGATCTCTGATTTGGGCAACACATTAAGGACTGGAGATACGCATATCACTATCCCTTACAAGGCCAAGGCTGCGCCCCCTATAAACGTGCTTCCCTGAGCACCCAACCGCTTGATTTACAGGCCTCACGGCCTGGCTTTGAGCGCGCAAGACCTTTGCCCATTGTCTTCTGACTGGAAGACCGGCTGCATGGCAAGGCACATCAGAACAATAAGGCCTAGTTGCGCACACTTTGAGTGAACTGCTTAGACACTCGAAACTTTGAATGCCTGCACGCGACACTGTGGCGCCTATAAGCCGTAGTTGCCCGTGCACTATGACCGCTGAACACCCTTAACTTCGGCCAATTAATGGCTCGATGAAAACAGGCTTGATAATAGAGAGGTAATTGCGATGCGCATCAGCATATTTGGTTTGGGTTACGTTGGCGCCGTCTGTGCCGGTTGCCTGTCTGCACGGGGCCATGACGTCGTTGGCGTCGATGTTGCCAAAGACAAGATCGATATGATCAATGCCGGCAAATCGCCGATCGTTGAACCGGGCCTGGGCGAACTTCTGGCGCAGGGAATCGAGACTGGCCGTCTGCGCGGCACGACCAACTTCGCCGAGGCGATTCGCGATACCGACCTGTCGATGATTTGCGTCGGCACGCCGAGCAAGAAGAACGGCGACCTGGAACTGAACTACATCGAGGCCGTGTGCCGCGAGATTGGTTTTGTCCTGCGCGACAAGACTACCCGTCACACTATCGTGGTCCGCAGCACCGTTTTGCCGGGTACCGTGGCAAACGTTGTCATCCCGATTCTCGAAGACTGCTCCGGCAAGAAGGCCGGTGTCGATTTCGGTGTCGCGGTCAACCCTGAGTTCCTGCGCGAAAGCACCGCGATCGCCGACTACGACCAGCCGCCAATGACCGTCATCGGCGAGTTCGACAAGGCCTCGGGCGACGTCCTGCAATCGCTGTACGAAGAACTCGACGCGCCGATCATCCGCAAGGACATCGCCGTTGCCGAAATGATCAAGTACACCTGCAACGTGTGGCACGCCACCAAGGTGACCTTCGCCAACGAGATCGGCAACATCGCCAAGGCCGTCGGCGTCGATGGTCGTGAAGTGATGGACGTGGTTTGCCAGGACAAGACCCTGAACCTGTCCCAGTACTACATGCGCCCAGGCTTCGCCTTCGGCGGCTCCTGCCTGCCCAAGGACGTGCGCGCCCTGACCTACCGCGCCGGTTCCCTGGACGTCGAAGCACCGCTGCTCAACTCGCTGATGCGCAGTAACGAGTCCCAGGTGCAGAACGCCTTCGACATCGTGTCCAGCCACGACAAACGCAAAGTCGCGCTGCTGGGCCTGAGCTTCAAGGCCGGCACCGACGACCTGCGCGAGAGCCCATTGGTTGACCTGGCAGAAATGCTGATCGGCAAGGGCTACGACCTGAGCATCTACGACAGCAACGTCGAGTACGCCCGTGTCCACGGTGCGAACAAGGACTACATCGAGTCGAAGATCCCGCACGTCTCGTCCTTGCTCAATTCCGACTTCGACGCGGTGATCAACAACTCCGACGTGATCATCCTCGGCAACCGTGACGAGAAATTCCGCGCCCTGGTGCAGAACGTCCCGCACGGCAAGCAAGTGATCGACCTGGTCGGCTTCATGTCCAAGGCCACCAGCACGGATGGCCGGGCTGAAGGCATTTGCTGGTAACCGGCGGGTTGTAAGCGCTTCAAGCTGATCGCCAGCAAGCCGGCTCCTACAGATCATCGCAAATCTGTAGGAGCTGGCTTGCCAGCGATGGCGTACCTGAGATCGCCATCGCCGACAAGCCGGCTCCTACAGGGGCGCGAGACTTGCAACTGACTTTAGGATTCCGATTATGCACAGGCTAAAGAACGGCCTACTCCAGGCCGCCGGTTGGCTGTTTTATCTAAGTTTACTGATGGGCATCGCCATGGCGCTGCCTGTGTCCACGTTCGACTCCGAGTCGAAGGACTTCATTTTCCTGATCGGTATCGTCGGTATCTGGCGCTACTCGATGGGTGCCACGCACTTCCTGCGCGGCATGCTGTTCCTGTACGTGGTCTATCCGCACCTGCGGCGCAAAGTGCACAAGCTGGGCAAGGCGGCGGACCCGTCCCACGTATTTTTGATGGTCACCAGTTTCCGTATCGACGCCCTGACCACCGCGCAGGTCTACAGCTCAGTGATCCGCGAAGCGATCGACTGCGAGTTGCCGACCACCGTGGTCTGCTCCATCGTCGAAATGTCCGATGAACTGCTGGTCAAGAGTCTGTGGAGCCGGATGAATCCGCCTGCCCGGGTGAAGCTCGACTTCGTGCGCATTCCCGGCACAGGCAAGCGCGATGGCCTGGCTTTCGGTTTCCGCGCCATCTCCCGTCACCTGCCGGACGACCGCGCCGTGGTGGCCGTGATCGATGGCGATACCGTGCTCGGCGAAGGCGTCGTGCGCAAGACCGTGCCGTGGTTCCAGCTGTTCGGCAACGTCGGTGGCCTGACCACCAACGAATTCTGCGAAGTGCGCGGCGGCTACATCATGAGCGAGTGGCACAAGCTGCGTTTCGCCCAGCGTCACATCAACATGTGCTCGATGGCCCTGTCCAAGCGCGTGCTGACCATGACCGGGCGGATGTCGGTGTTCCGTGCCACCGTGGTCACCAACCCGGAATTCATCGCCGACGTGGAAAGCGACTCGCTGCAACACTGGCGCCTGGGTCGTTTCAAGTTCCTCACCGGCGACGACAAGTCCAGCTGGTTCAGCCTGATGCGCCTGGGCTACGACACCTTCTACGTGCCTGATGCCGCGATCAACACCGTCGAGCATCCTCCGGAAAAGAGCTTCATCAAGGCCAGTCGCAAGCTGATGTTCCGCTGGTACGGCAACAACCTGCGGCAGAACTCCCGCGCACTCGGCCTGGGGGTCAAGCGCCTCGGTGCGTTCACATCCGTGGTGTTGTTCGATCAGCGCGTGTCGATGTGGACCTCCCTGCTGGGCCTGACCGTGGCGTTGATCGCCAGCTTCAAGTACGGCACCGCGTTCATCCTGGTGTACCTGCTGTGGATCGGCATCACCCGCCTGATCCTGACCCTGCTGCTGTCGTGCTCCGGCCACCGGATCGGTCCAGCCTACCCAGCGATTCTCTATTACAACCAGATCGTTGGCGCACTGGTGAAGATCTACGTGTTCTTCCGCCTCGACCAACAGTCCTGGACTCGCCAGCCCACTGCCCTGACCCGTGATCTCGCCAGCTTTCAACGTTGGTTCAACACCTGGTCGTCTCGGACCATGACCTTCTCCGCCGGCAGCATCTTTGTCGCCGTGCTGCTGATGATGGTCTGACCGCCCCCTTTTTGAATTAACCAGGAAATCGCCTTTATGAATACCGCCGTCAACGCCAACGTAGTGCACGAATCCGAAGCCCAGCGCCAACACGCCCGCGTGAAAATCCCGGCCAAGCTGCGTTTCTTCGGCCCTGACCGGACCCCGGTCGAGGCGCGAGTGATCGACCTTTCCGCCGGTGGCCTGGCCTTCAACGCCGGGCAACTGCCACTGAAAGTCGGCGACAAGTACAAGGCCCGACTGCAATTCGTCATCGACAACCTTGGCCTGGCCATGGACGTGGAATTGCAGGTACGTTCCTGCGATCGCGAGACCGGTCGCACCGGTTGCCAGTTCCAGAACCTGGAGCCGCAAGACATTTCGACCTTGCGCCACCTGATCACGTCGCACCTGGCCGGCGACATCGTCACCATCGGCGAAGTGCTGGCGACCCTGCAGCGCGACAACTTCACCAAGGCGCGCAAGAACAAGGATGGCGGTCACGGCATGAGCGCCTTCGGGCGCATGAAAGCGGTGACCTTCAGCCTGGGGATTTTTGTCGTCGGCCTGGCGGCGTTCGGCTTCATCTTCAAGTCGGTGTACGGCATGTACTTTGTCAGCCACGCCCAGGCGGGCATTGTCAGCGTGCCGGGTGTGAACATCACCATGCCCCGCGACGGCACCGTGCAGAGCCTGGTGAAAGCTGATGGCGTTGCCGCCAAAGGCGCGCCGCTGGCAACCTTCAGCACCAGCATGCTCGACGTGCTCAAAGGTCACCTGGAAGACGATCAACTGGCCCCGGCCAAGGTTGCAGAGCTCTTCGGCAAGCAAATGACGGGCACCCTGACGTCGCCTTGCGATTGCATCGTGGCCCAGCAAATGGTGTCCAACGGTCAATACGCCAGCAAGGGTGACGTGATCTTCCAGCTGGTGCCACGCAACACCGAAGCCAACGTCGAGGCGCGCTTCTCCTATCGCCAGTTCAGCGACGTATTGCCGGGCACTCCGGTGCGCTTCCAGATCGCCGGCGAAGACAAGACCCGCACCGGCAAAATCGTCAGCAGCACCAGCCTGAAAAGCGCCGACCTGTCCTCCGACATCCGCGTACTGATCCAGCCTGACGAAGCCCTGGGCAGCAACCTGGCCGGCCGTCCCGTGGAAGTTAACAGCGACCGTGGCCCTAACCTGAACTGGCTGATCGATAAAGCCATGGCTGCTGGTCTGTAACCGGAGGACATGCCTGTGACGATTCCACCAATCCTCAGAACACCAAAAGCCCTGTGGGAGCGAGCCTGCTCGCGAAGGGCTCAGCGCGGTCTGTCTGATGCACCAAGTGGTCTGCTTCGCGAGCAGGCTCGCTCCCACATGGGATCTCTGTGTGCAGTAGCATTGGCAGTCAGCCTGGCGGGTTGCGCCGGCCTGCCCGACCAACGCCTGGCCAACGAAGCGCTCAAGCGTGGCGATACCGCCACCGCGGCGGCGAACTACCAGCAACTGGCGGAGCTGGGCTACAGCGAAGCCCAGGTCGGCCTGGCCGATATTCAGGTCGACAGCCGCGACCCGGCGCAGATGAAACAGGCCGAGGCGACCTACCGCGCCGCCGCCAGCGTTTCACCGCGTGCCCAGGCACGCCTGGGTCGCCTGCTGGTGGCCAAACCTGGTTCAACCGAAGCTGAACAGCACGAAGCCGAAGGCCTGTTGAAAAAGGCCTCGGCCGCCGGTGAAGGCAACACCCTGATCCCGTTGGCGATGCTGTATCTGCAATATCCGCACAGCTTCCCCAACGTCAATGCGCAACAGCAGATCAGCCAATGGCGCGCCGAAGGCAAACCGGAAGCGGGTCTGGCGCAGGTGCTGCTCTATCGCACCCAAGGCACCTACGACCAGCATCTCGATGAAGTCGAAACGGTCTGCAAAGCCGCGCTCAACACCACCGACATCTGCTACGTCGAACTGGCCACGGTCTACCAGAAACAAGGTAAACCGGAACAACAGGCCGAGCTGATCAAGCAGATGCAGGCGGCGCACAGTCGCGGCACCGTCTCCGCCCAGCGGGTGGACAGTGTGGCTCGCGTGCTCGGCGATGCGAGCCTGGGCAAGACCGACGAAAAAACCGCGCAGTCGCTGCTCGAAGAGATCGCCCCCGGCTACCCCGCTTCCTGGGTCAGCCTGGCGCAACTGCTCTATGACTTCCCGGAACTTGGCGATGTCGACCAGATGATGAAGTACCTGGACAACGGCCGCGCCGCTGACCAACCGCGCGCCGAGCTGCTGCTGGGCAAGCTCTACTACGAAGGCAAGATGGTCCCGGCCGACGCCAAGGTCGCCGAGGAACACTTCCAGAAAGCAGTCGGCCGCGAAATCGCCGCCGATTACTACCTCGGCCAGATCTATCGCCGAGGCTACCTGGGCAAGGTCTACCCGCAGAAGGCCCTCGACCACCTGCTGACCGCTGCGCGCAATGGCCAGAACAGTGCCGACTTCGCCATCGCCCAACTGTTTTCCCAAGGCAAAGGCACCAAGCCTGACCCACTCAATGCGTACGTGTTCAGCCAGCTCGCCAAGGCCCAGAACACCCCGCAAGCCACCGAGCTTGCGCAAACACTTGAAGCCCAACTGCCACCTGCGCAGCTGGCCCAGGCCCAACGCCTGTTGAAACAGGAACAGGCCGTTCGCGGCAACTTGAGCCAGAACACGCTGCAACTGCACGCCCTGCAAGAAGAAGACGGCGAGGAATCCCTATGAAGTTGAATCCATTCATGAAGGCCGGTATCGGCCTGACGTTCGCGCTGATCTGGTCCTGCCCGACACTGGCGGCGATGACAGAAGAAACCAAGAACTACGGCCTGGACGTGAAAATCACCGGCCAGTCCGAGGACGACCGTGACCTCGGCACCCAGAGTGGCGGCGACGTCAACGGCCTGGGCCTGGACTTGCGCCCTTGGGTGTATGGCGAGAGCGGCGCGTGGAGCGCGTACGCCATGGGCCAGGCCGTGACGTCAACAGACATCATCGAGACCGACACCTTGCAGGAATCCGCCAGCGATGGCACGCAGAATACCGACAACAGCGACCGCAAAACCAAGAAGAACTACCTGGCGATGCGCGAGTTCTGGGTCGGCTACAGCGGCTTCACGCCCTACCCCGGCGAGATCCTCAAACTCGGTCGCCAGCGTCTGAACAACGATGACGGTCAATGGCGTGACACCAACATCGAAGCCCTGAACTGGACCTTCGACACCACGCTGTTGCGCGCCAACGCCGGTATCGCCGAACGCTTCAGCGAGTACCGCACCGATCTCAAGGAACTGGCACCCAAGGACAAGGACCGCCTGCACGCCTACGCCGATGCCGAATACCAGTGGACACCAGGTCATTGGGCCGGCATCCGCGGTCATCACACCCACGATGACGGCAAGCTGGACTACGCGCAGCCAGGGGTTGCCAGTGATTCGCTGGACAAGAAACAGAACGGCGACATCAGTTGGCTGGGCCTGCAGGCCAACAGCGACGCCTATAACTGGCGCAACACCAACACCTTCAACTACTGGGGCAGCATCACCGGCATGAGTGGCGACCGCGATACGGTCAACCCGCTGAACGCCGATGGAACCGCCCCCGCGCAACCCAAGAGCAGCGGCAATGTCGATGGCTGGGCTACCGACCTCGGTGTACGCCTGCGCCTGGATCCGCAATGGCAGGTCGGTGCCGCCTACGCCCGTGCCAGCGCTGATTACGAACAGAACGGCCTGGAAAGCAACCGCTCGAACTACACCGGTACCCGCTCGCGGGTGCACCGTTTCGGCGAAGCCTTCCGTGGCGAAATGAACAACATGCAATCGGCCACGCTGTTCGGTTCATGGATGCTTAACGACGAATACGACGCCAGCCTGATCTACCACAAATTCTGGCGTGTCGACGGTAACAAGCCGATCACCAGCGACGGCATTGACGCAGTGCAGAACAACACCGACGACGTTACCGGCGCCGTACTGTCCAGCACCTCCCTGCCGCTCAACGATGGCGACAAAGACCTCGGCCAGGAAATGGATCTGGTAGTCACCAAGTACTTCAAGCAAGGCCTGTTGCCGGCGGCGTTGAGCCAGAAGATCGATGAACCTTCGGCCCTGGTGCGCTTCCGCGGCGGTGTGTTCAAACCGGGCGATGCCTATGGCAAAGAAGTCGATTCGTACATGCACCGCGCGTTCGTCGACGTGGTCTGGCGCTTCTGATGCACATTGCGAAGGGAGTCTCCCAGATGAATCATCAAGCCATGAAAGGCTCGATCAGCCTGTTGGCCGGCGCGTTGCTACTGGCCAGCGCGGCCAGCTTCGCCAACGCAGCGCAGGCCAATGTGGAGTCGGCGGCGCCTCAAGCAACCAAGTCGGCCACCATGGCCAAGGGACTGCAACACGCCAGGACCTACACCGTCAGCAGCGCGCCGGTCGCGCCGCTGGAGTTGGCCAAGCCGAAACTGCCGGACACCTCGGGCTACACCGCCGAGGCGATCGCCGCGAAAATCGTGCGCACAAAGGCCGGCAAGATCAGCGTGCGCCGGATGATGCAAGAGAACGCCCTGAAGGACTTCATCGGTGGCGACAACAAGATGGCCGAGTGGGTGGTGCGTCAGCACGGCATCCCACAGGCGATCTTCGTCGACGACGGCTACATGAACCTCAAGGACCTGGCCAAGAAGCTGCCCAAGCAGTACTTCAGCGAAACTTCGCCGGGCGTATTCCTGGCCAGATTGCCGATCGTCGTGGGTGAGAAAGGCATCCTTGAAATCGACCAACAGACCCAGGAACTGCGCCTGTCCCAGGAGGCCGGGTCGTTCCTGGTCAACGACGGCCAGTTGTTCGTGCGTGATACCAAGGTCACTGGCTGGAGCGAGAAGGCGAACGGCCCGGCGGCCTTCAAGTCGCCCAAGGAATTCCGCCCGTTCCTGCTGGCCTGGGGTGGCACCGAGACCTACATCGCCAACAGCAAGATGGCCAGTTTCGGCTACGCCAACAGTAAGTCCTACGGTGTGAGTATTTCCCAGTACACGCCGAACATGGCGAAGGTGCTCAAGCGTCCTGAACCGACCGGCTGGATCATTGGTTCCGAATTCTCGGACATGTGGTACGGCTTCTACTGCTACGAAACCCGCGATTTCGTGGTCAAGGGCAACACCTACAAGGACAACATCGTCTACGGCATTGACCCGCATGACCGTTCCCATGGCCTGATCATTGCCGACAACACGGTGCATGGCACGAAGAAGAAGCACGGGATCATCATTTCCCGTGAGGTCAACGACAGCTTCATCTTCAACAACCGCAGCTACGACAACAAGTTGTCGGGCATCGTGATCGACCGTAACAGCATCAACAACCTGATCGCCTACAACGAGATCTACCAGAACCACACCGACGGCATCACTCTCTACGAGAGTGGCGACAACCTGCTGTGGGGCAACAAGGTGATCAGCAACCGGCGCCATGGCATCCGCGTTCGTAACAGCGTGAACATCCGCCTCTACGAAAACATCGCCATGGCCAACGGCCTGACCGGCGTCTACGGGCACATCAAGGACCTGAGCGACACCGACCGTGACATCAAGCTCGACCCGTTCGACGCCCAGGTGTCGCTGATCGTGGTCGGCGGTGAACTGGCGGCCAACGGCAGTGGCCCGCTGTCCATCGACTCGCCGTTGAGCGTCGAGTTGTATCGCGTGTCCATGCTCGCACCGACCAAAACCAGCGGCATCAGCTTCACGGGGATCCTCGGCGAGCGCCAGGATGAAATTCTCGACCTGCTGGTGCGCCAGCAGAAAGCCGTGCTGATCGACCCTGTCGAACGCCAGACCGAAATGCGGGACTGAGGATAATTTTATGCACCCACACTTGATCAAATTACTCAGCCTGTCGGCCCTGACCGCCGGCATTCTCGCCGCCAGCGGCGGTGTGCGAGCAGACGATGCTGCCGGTAACGTAAGTCCACCGAAATTCAGCGCCGAACCGTGCTGCAGCCTGTGCCCCGCGGCCCACGATCCGAAGAACTACACCACGCGCTACCAGCAGAACTTCACCACCCTGGTGCAGGCTCAAGGCGACTGGTTGTTTCGTACCCAGGAAGACTTGCGCACCGAATTCGACACCACGCCCGCCGGCTACAAGCGCATGAAGCAACTGCACGATGCGTTCAAGAGCAAAGGCGTGGAACTCGTGGTGGTTTATCAACCCACCCGTGGCCTGGTGAACCGCAACAAGTTGAACCCGGCAGAGAAAGCCAGCTTCGACTTCGACAAGGCATTGAAGAACTACAAGACCATGCTCGGCCGCTTCGCGCAGATGGGTTACGTGGTGCCGGACCTGTCGCCGCTGACCAACGAACAGCTGCCCGAGACCCTGCCCGCCCACGACTTCTACTTCCGTGGCGACCAGCACTGGACGCCTTATGGCGCGCAGCGCACGGCGAAAATCGTGGCCGAGAAGGTCAAGCAGATTCCGGCCTTCGCCGACATTCCCAAGCGCGAATTCGAGACCCACAAGTCGGGTCGCATGGGCAAGAACGGAACGTTGCATAACATGGCCGGTCAACTCTGTGGCACCAGCTATGCGGTCCAGTACATGGATCAATTCACCACCGAACCCAAGGGTGAGGCAGGTGATGGCGATCTGTTCGGCGAATCCGGCAATCCGCAGATCACCCTGGTCGGCACCAGTCACAGCGGCAAGAACTACAACTTCTCCGGTTTCCTCGAAGAGGCCATCGGCGCCGATGTGCTCAACGTAGCCTTCCCCGGCGGCGGCCTGGAAGGTTCGATGCTGCAGTACCTGGGCAGCGACGAGTTCCAGAAGACTCCACCGAAAATTCTCATCTGGGAATTCTCGCCGCTCTATCGCCTGGACCAGGAAACCATCTACCGCCAGATGATGGCGCTGCTGGACAACGGTTGCGAAGGCAAGGCTGCACAGTTGTCCGGCAGCACCACCCTGAAACCTGGCAAGAACGAACTGATGGTCAACAGCAAAAACCTGAATCTGCAAAACAGCAGTCACCAGGTCGACATCCGCTTCGCCGACACCTCGGTGAAAACCCTGCAAGCCACCCTCTGGTACATGAACGGGCGCCACGAGGACATCAAGATCGAAAAACCGGAAACTTCCGACACCGACGGGCGTTTCGCCTTCGAGTTGCGCACGGACGAAGACTGGGCCTCGCAGAATCTGCTGGCCGTCGAAATCCAGGGGCCTGAAAAAGCAGGCGCCGCGCCACAGAAAGTCGAAGCGAAAGTCTGCAAACGCAACGTATTCCCGGACGCTGGGCAACGTACCGCTTCAGCCGGGCAATGAGGTCTGCTATGCGAAATCCGAACTTGAAAAAACTGTTGGCGCCGACGCTTTTGAGCCTGGCGATGTTCGCCGGCGCAACTCAAGCCGCGGCGCCATTGCGTCCGCCGCAGGGTTACTTCGCGCCCATCGAGAAAGTCAAAGCCGGCGACAAGAGCGAAGACTGTGATGCGATGCCGACACCGTACACCGGCTCGCTGCAATTTCGCAGCAAGTACGAAGGCTCGGACAAAGCGCGTTCAACGCTGAACGTGCAATCGGAAAAAGCCTTTCGTGACAGCACCGCCGACATCACCAAGATCGAGCGCGGTACCAGCAAGCGCGTCATGCAGTTCATGCGCGATGGTCGTCCGGAACAGCTGGAATGCACGTTGAACTGGTTGACTGCATGGGCCAAGGCGGATGCCTTGATGTCCAAGGACTTCAACCACACCGGCAAGTCGATGCGCAAATGGGCATTGGGCAGCATGGCGTCTTCGTACATCCGCCTGAAATTCTCCGACTCCCGTCCGCTGGCCAACCATCAGCAGGAGTCGCAGCTGATTGAGGCCTGGTTCAGCAAGATGGCCGATCAGGTGGTCAGCGACTGGGACAACCTGCCGCTGGAAAAAACCAACAACCACTCGTACTGGGCAGCCTGGTCGGTGATGGCAACGTCCGTCGCCACCAACCGCCGCGACCTGTTCGACTGGGCCGTCAAGGAATACAAGGTCGGCGTCAATCAGGTCGACGCCCAGGGATTCTTGCCCAACGAACTCAAGCGCCAGCAACGGGCGCTGGCCTATCACAACTACGCCCTGCCGCCGCTGGCGATGATCGCCAGTTTCGCCCAGGTCAATGGCGTGGATCTGCGCCAGGAAAACAACAGCGCGCTCAAGCGCCTGGGTGATCGCGTGCTGGCCGGGGTGAAAGATCCTGACGAGTTCGAAGAAAAGAACGGCAAGGAACAGGACATGACCGACCTGAAGGTCGACTCGAAATTCGCCTGGCTCGAACCGTTCTGCACGCTCTACACCTGCTCGCCGGATGTGCTGGAGAAGAAGCACAAGATGCAACCGTTCAAGACCTTCCGCCTCGGCGGTGACCTGACCAAGGTCTATGACCCGGCGAACGAGAAGGGTAACAAAGGCAGTTGAGTCAACGCTGATCGTTCCCACGCTCTGCGTGGGAATGCAGCCCGTGACGCTCCGCGTCACATGCCGAAGCGGACGCAGAGCGTCCATTGAGGCATTCCCACGCAGAGCGTGGGAACGATCATGTATCTCTCCGGATTTTGCGGGGGGTTTGGGGGGGCCGTTGGCCCTTGAATGTAGTTTCAGACAAGGAGAGATCGGGATGGTGTTTTCATCCAACGTGTTCCTGTTTTTGTTCTTGCCGATCTTTCTCGGCTTGTACTACTTGAGCGGGCAACGCTATCGCAATTTGCTGCTGCTGATTGCCAGCTATATGTTCTACGCCTGGTGGCGTGTGGACTTCCTCGCACTGTTCGCGGCGGTCACGCTGTGGAACTACTGGATCGGCCTGAAAGTCGGTGCCGCCGGCGTCAGGACCAAACCGGCGCAGCGCTGGCTGCTGCTGGGCGTTGCCGTCGACCTGTGTATCCTCGGCTACTTCAAGTACGCCAACTTCGGCGTCGACAGCATCAACGCCATGATGACCTCGGTCGGTCTTGAGCCATTCATCCTGACCCACGTGCTGCTGCCGATCGGTATCTCGTTCTACATCTTCGAGTCCATCAGCTACATCATCGACGTCTACCGTGGTGATACCCCCGCGACTCGCAACCTGATCGACTTCGCAGCGTTCGTGGCGATCTTCCCGCACCTGATCGCCGGTCCCGTGTTGCGTTTTCGCGACCTGGCCGACCAATTCAACAACCGCACCCATACCCTCGACAAGTTCTCCGAGGGCTGCACGCGGTTCATGCAGGGTTTCATCAAGAAGGTCTTCATCGCCGACACCCTCGCGGTGGTGGCTGACCATTGCTTCGCCCTGCAAAACCCGACCACGGGTGATGCCTGGCTCGGCGCCCTCGCCTACACCGCGCAGTTGTACTTCGACTTCTCCGGCTACAGCGACATGGCCATCGGCCTAGGCTTGATGATGGGTTTCCGCTTCATGGAAAACTTCAAGCAGCCGTACATCAGCCAGTCAATCACCGAGTTCTGGCGCCGCTGGCACATCAGCCTGTCGACCTGGCTGCGTGACTACCTGTACATCACCCTGGGCGGTAACCGCAAAGGCACGCTGACCACCTATCGCAACCTGTTCCTGACCATGCTGCTCGGTGGCCTTTGGCACGGTGCGAACATCACCTACATCGTCTGGGGTGCGTGGCACGGCATGTGGCTGGCGATCGAGAAAGCCATCGGCCTGAACACTTCACCGCGCAGCTTCAACCCGATCCGCTGGGCACTGACCTTCCTGCTGGTGGTGATGGGCTGGGTGATCTTCCGTGCGGAAAACCTGCACGTGGCCGGTCGCATGTACGGCGCCATGTTCAGCTTCGGCGAATGGTCGCTGTCGGAACTCAACCAGGCCAGCCTCACCGGCTTGCAGATCGCAACCCTGATCGTGGCCTACGTAACCCTGGCGTTCTTCGGCCTGCGTGATTTCTACAGCAATCAGCCACCGGTCAAGACCAAGCCTGCGGTGAACGTCGATGCAGACGGTCCGGCCGCCGCAACAGCCGGCACGATCAAAGCCGTGCCTGGGGATAACCCGGCGAGCATCCACCAGCCTGGCTACACCGTCGGCGTCGAAGCCCAGGTGCAACCGGCCTACTGGACTGCTGACTGGTCACGCTACGCAATGCGTGCCCTGGTGCTGCTGCTGTTCATCGCCTCGATTCTCAAACTCTCGGCGCAAAGCTTCTCGCCGTTCCTTTACTTCCAGTTCTGAGGGATCTGACCATGACCCGCTCATTACGCATCTTCTACATCGCCCTGTTCCTGGTGACGCTGCTGGCCCTGGGCCTGTGGTCGGTCCGCAGCTTCCTCGGCTTCAGCACCAACGCCGATGCGACAGTGCTCAACGGCCGCTGGACCAAGGCCGTGGAGACGCACTACGACGAGGAATTCCCGATCAAGCGCCTGGGCACCAACCTCTGGGCCGCGCTGGATTTCAAACTGTTCAACGAAGGTCGTCCTGGCGTTGTGCTCGGTCGCGACCAGTGGCTGTACAGCGATGAAGAATTCCATCCGGTCGTCAACGAAGAGCTGAACCTGCAAGGCAACTACGCGCTGGTCGAAGGCGTGCGTCAAACCCTGAAGGACAAAGGCGTGAAACTGGTGATGGCGGTGGTTCCGGCCAAGGTGCGCCTGTACCCGGAACACCTGGGTGAGGCGAAACCGGCCAGCATCCACGCCAACCTTTACCAGGACTTCCACAAGCGCCTGGCCGCTAACCGCATCCTTGCCCCTGATTTGCTGGGCCCCTTGCAAGCGGCCAAAAACGACGGCAAGCAAGTGTTCCTGCGCACCGACACCCACTGGACTCCGGAAGGCGCCGAGGTTGCCGCCGATCGCCTGGCCAAGACCATTGCCGACAAGTACCCGCTGAGCGGCGAACCGCAAGACTTCGTCACCGAGCCTGCGGAAAAAATCACCCACAAAGGCGACCTGCGCCTGTTCCTGCCGCTGGACCCGCTGTTCGAAAACCTGATGCCGGCGCAAGAGCCTTTGCAGAAGCGCAACACCGTTGCCGCGCAAGACCAGCCGGCTGGTGACGATGCCCTGTTCGCCAACACCGAAGTACCGGTTGCGCTGATCGGCACCAGCTACAGCGCCAACCCGAACTGGAACTTCGTCGGCGCGCTGAAACAAGCCCTGCGCAGCGACGTGGTCAGTTACGCCGAAGACGGCCACGGCCCGATCCTGCCGATGCTCAGCTACCTCAAGAGCGACGCATTCAAGAACAGCCCGCCACAAGTGCTGATCTGGGAGTTTCCTGAACGTTATCTGCCTGTGAACAACGAAATCGGCGACGCCGACCCGCAGTGGGTCGCAGAGCTTAAACAAGCCGGTGCCCGCCAACAAAACGTAGCCGCAAACACTAAATCCGAGACGCCCGACCGGGCGCAAAACTGAAAGAGAGAGGTACTACCATGACTTTCAAGACTACTCCTCGCCGTCTCGCCAAGACTTTTGCTCTGGTTGCTGGTATGAGCGTGCTTTCGATGCAAGCGTTCGCCGCTGGCGACGCCGCGCTGTACGGCCCGACCGCACCAAAAGGCTCGTCCTTCGTGCGCATCTACAATGCCAGTAACGCCGAAGTCAGCGCCACCGTCGGCAGCACCAACCTGAGCGATGTCGCGCCACTGTCCAGCAGCGACTTCAGCTTCATGCCGGGCGGTGACTACAGCGCCAAGGTCGGCAGCCAGACGCTGCCGGTGAAACTGGCCGGCGACCACTATTACACCCTGGTCAACAACGCCAGCGGCGCCCCGCAACTGATCGAAGAGCCGCCGTTCCGGAACAAGCAGAAATCCCTGGTACGCGTGCAGAACCTCAGCGACAAGGCGCTGACCCTGAAAACCGCCGACGGCAAGACCGACGTGGTCCCGAACGTGGCCGCCAAGGGCCGTGGCGAGCGTGAAATCAACCCGGTGAAGGTCAGCCTGGCGCTATACGATGGCGCAACGAAAGTTGGCGACGTGAAGCCAGTCGCCCTGGAACGCGGTGAAGCCGCGGTGCTGTACGTCACCGGCAGCGGCAGCAGCCTGTCGCCGGTCTGGGTAAAACGCCCGGTATCGACGCGCTAATCATTTTTTCCAGAGGATGAAACACAGTCCCCTGTAGGAGCTGCCGCAGGCTGCGATCTTTTGATCTTCAATGATTTTCAAGAACGTCAAAGATCAAAAGATCGCAGCCTTCGGCAGCTCCTACCCAGGACAGTCAGCCTTTGGACACGGAACAAGAACAAGAGTGAAACGACACAGCGTTCGTAGCTCTAACCAAACGATTTTCAAGGAGTAACAAACATGATTCCGGTGATCTTGTCAGGTGGTAGTGGCTCACGTCTTTGGCCGCTTTCCCGTAAGCAATTCCCGAAACAGTTCCTGGCCCTGACCGGCGAGCACACCCTGTTCCAGCAAACCCTGGAACGCCTGGTGTTCGACGGTATGGACACACCGATCGTGGTCTGCAACAAGGACCATCGCTTCATCGTCAACGAGCAACTGGCCGCTCGCAAACTGGAAACCCAGCGCATCCTGATGGAACCGTTCGGCCGCAACACTGCGCCGGCCGTGGCCCTGACCGCGATGATGCTGGTCAACGAAGGTCGCGACGAGCTGATGCTGGTACTGCCGGCCGACCACGTGCTGGAAGACCAGAAAGCCCTGCAACGCGCCCTGGCGTTGGCCACCGTCGCCGCCGAAAACGGCGAAATGGTGCTGTTCGGCGTACCGGCCACCAAACCGGAAACCGGTTATGGCTACATCAAGTCGACCAACGATTCGCTGCTGCCCGAAGGCGTCAGCCGCGTTTCGCACTTCGTCGAAAAACCGGACGTCAAACGCGCCACCGAATATGTCCAGTCCGGCGGTTACTTCTGGAACAGCGGCATGTTCCTGTTCCGCGCCAGCCGCTTCCTCGAAGAGCTGAAGAAACACGACCCGGATATCTATGACACCTGCCTGTTGACCCTGGAGCGCAGCGCTCAAGACGCCGACACCGTCAGCATCGACGAAGCCACGTTCGCCTGCTGCCCGGACAATTCCATCGACTATTCGGTGATGGAAAAGACCCAGCGCGCCTGCGTCGTGCCATTGACTGCAGGCTGGAGTGATGTCGGCTGCTGGTCGTCGTTGTGGGAAGTGAACGCAAAAGATGCCAATGGCAACGTCACCAAAGGCGACGTGGTGATCCAGGACAGCAAGAATTGCATGATCCACGGCAACGGCAAGCTGGTCTCGGTGATCGGCCTGGAAAACATCGTCGTGGTCGAGACCAAGGACGCCATGATGATTGTCCACAAGGACAAGGTCCAGGGCGTCAAGCAGATGGTCAACACCCTCAACGAACAGGGCCGCAGCGAAACCCAGAACCACTGCGAAGTCTATCGTCCATGGGGCTCCTACGACTCGGTGGACATGGGCGGGCGCTTCCAGGTCAAGCACATCTCGGTCAAGCCGGGCGCGTGCCTGTCGCTGCAGATGCACCACCACCGCGCCGAGCACTGGATCGTTGTCAGCGGCACGGCTGAAGTGACCTGCGATGAGAATGTGTTCCTGTTGACCGAAAACCAGTCGACCTACATTCCGATCGCTTCGGTTCACCGTTTGCGCAACCCGGGCAAGATTCCGCTTGAGATCATCGAAGTGCAATCGGGCAGCTATCTGGGCGAAGACGATATCCAGCGCTTTGAAGATATCTACGGTCGCACCGCGCCGATCGAGAGTGGCGTTTCGGTAAAGACCATCGCGCAGTAAGCGAGCGCTGAAATAAAAGCCCCCGCCCGGTTCACTGCGTCCCCTATCCGCAGTGAGTTGGGCGGGGGCTTTTTTTTCCGGGGTTTTGTGTTGTCAGACCTGGCCCCTTCGCGAGCAGGCTCGCTCCCACAGGGTTTTGAGTCGGTCACAAACTTTGTGGTCAACTCCGGTCCACTGTGGGAGCGAGCCTGCTCGCGAAGGGGCCAGCACATCCACCGCAAATCTCACCCATCGCCAACCTCCCCCACGCTTAGGTAGGATGACCCTCTATCCCCCCGAGGTTTGCGCATCATGTTCATCGGTGTCCTGCTGGTCATCACCTGGCTGATCCTGTTGCTGCGCTATCCGGCCAAGGCCTTGCCGGTGTCCATGGCGGCTGCCTTGGGCCTGGGCATCGTCGCTACCTGGGTCATCTGGATGGACCACCGCGAGCTCAAGCAACTGGAGCGCCTGGAATTGCGCATCAGCTACGCACCGCAACACTGCCCGGCAGACCGACCGCTGCAACTGACCCTGAACAACGGCAACGATGTACCGCTGACCGAATTGCGCTGGCGTGTTGCCGCTTATGCACCGGGCGACACGGTCAATCTCGCCGACAATCAGTACACCGCCCCACGCTACCGCGGACCTGGCGAATTGCAGGCCGGTGGCAACTGGGAAGACTGCTTGCCGCTGCCGCCCCTGCGGCCCGGCTATCGCCCGGAAACTTTGGAGTTTCGCGCCGAGCGTTTGCAGGGTAGTTTCTCGGACTGACCTCACCTTACCTTTCCGCACAAGGACCGCGCCATGCCCGTTGCGTTGATTACCGGATGTTCCAGCGGCATCGGCCGCGCCCTCGCCGATGCGTTCAAGGCTGCTGGCTACGAAGTCTGGGCCAGCGCCCGCAAGGCTGAAGATGTCGCAGCGCTGACCGCGGCCGGTTTTATCGCCGTGCAACTGGACGTCAACGATGGCCAGGCACTCGAACAGTTGAGCGAACGCATCAACCAGCAACATGGCGGCCTCGATGTGCTGGTCAACAACGCCGGCTACGGCGCCATGGGGCCGTTGCTCGATGGCGGTGTGCAGGCGATGCAGCGTCAGTTCGAAACCAACGTGTTCGCCATCGTTGGCGTGACCCGTGCGTTGTTTCCCGTGTTGCGACGGGCCAAAGGCATCGTGGTGAACATCGGCAGCGTTTCGGGGGTGCTGGTCACGCCGTTTGCAGGTGCTTACTGCGCGTCCAAAGCCGCGGTGCATGCCCTGAGCGATGCCTTGCGCATGGAACTGGCACCCTTTGGGGTGCGGGTCATGGAAGTCCAGCCCGGTGCCATCGCCTCCAGTTTCGCCAAGAATGCCGGCCACGAAGCCGAGCAGTTGATCAGCGAACAATCGCCGTGGTTCCCGTTGCGCGAAGGTATCCGGGCACGGGCCAAGGCCTCCCAGGACAACCCGACACCGGCCAGTGAGTTTGCCGCCGGATTGCTCAAGGCCGTGCAGCAGAGCAAGCCACCGCGCCTGCTTCGATTGGGCAATGGCAGCCGGGCATTGCCGTTGATGGCAGGGTTGTTGCCCAAGGGCTTGCTGGAGTCGGCGTTGATGAAGCGGTTCGGCTTGCGCGGGCAGCTCTGAGCCCGGGTCGACACCTTCGCGGGCAAGCCCTGTGCATGACCTCTGGGAGCGAGCCTGCTCGCGAAGGCGCCAAAACAGACTCCACAGAATTCAAGGAATCAAACATGACCGACTACAACGAATACTTCGACGAAGTGATCCAGGCGCACGTCGCCATCGAACAATGGCTGGCCAAGGAACGCGACCCGGCCGAACTCGAACAATTACTAAGGCGTTTTTCGCCACAGTTTTCCATGGTCTCGCCGTTGGGCCGGGTGCTGGATTTCGATGCGTTGAACGAGTTGTTCCTGATGGCCGCAGGCAAGAAGCTTGGGTTGCGCATCGAACTTGGCGAGTTGAGCGGCATTGCCTTGCACAACGGCGGCGCAATCGTGAGTTACCGAGAACAACAGACCGATGCCACCGGCCTGCATTCCGATCGCCGCTCGACCGTGGTGTTCGAGAAGGTAGAAGGCAAGATTCTTTGGCGGCATCTGCATGAGACGTTTTGTTGAAACCTACAATGCGTTGACAACCACCGTACAGGTAATCCCCGCCGCCAACAGCACGCCCTCCGGCACTTCATCGATGTGAATCCGCACCGGCACGCGCTGCGCCAGGCGCACCCAGTTGAAGGTCGGATTCACGTCGGCAACCAGCTCGCGACTTTCCGGATTGTCGCGGTCGTAGATGCCTCGCGAGATGCTTTCCACATGGCCCTTGAGCACTTCACCGCTCATCAGTTGCATGTCGGCCTTATCGCCCACGCGCACGTGGGGCAGTTTGGTTTCTTCGAAGAAGCCGTAGACCCAGAACGAGTTCATGTCGACCACGGCCATCTTCGCTTCGCCGATGCGCGCGTAATCGCCGCGATGCACATTCAGGTTGGTCACGTAGCCGTCGACGGCTGCACGCACTTCAGTGCGCTTGAGGTTGAGTTCGGCGGCTTCCAGTTGGGCCTGGGCGTGCTGGTAGTCGGCCAGGGCCGAGTCGGCGAGGTTGCTGGCGTCGTCGCGGTTTTCCCTGGAGATCACCAGGTTGTCCATATCGGCGCGGCGATGGGCATTGACCTTGCGCATCTCCCAGGTGGCCTTGCGCGACGCCACCAATGACTGCGCCTGCTTGACCGCGAGGCGGTAGTGCTCGGGGTCGATCTGCATCAGCAAGTCGCCCTTCTTCACCAACTGGTTATCGCGCACGGGCACGTTCACTACTTCGCCCGTGACATCGGCGGCAACGTTGATGATGTCGGCGCGCACCCGGCCATCGCGGGTCCAGGGGGTGTTCATGTAGTGCTCCCACAGGGAGCGACCGATCCATATCGCGAGGGCCAGCACCAACAAGGTCGCGAGTAGGCTGAAAAGCTTTTTCATCAGGGCATTCTCAGTGGTAGAGAGTCAACGGTAGACAGTCAGCGCCAGGGCGCCGAACAGACAGGTAAAGAGGCTCAGGCGCAGCAGCGCCGGGTGCCAGAAGAAGCGGTACAGGTCGAAGCCGGACAAAAATCGGTCCAGTGCCCAGGCCAACGCCGCCGCGATGAAAAACATCAGGGTCATGGTCGGCATGTACACGCCGTGGAAGGCGATTTCACGAGGCATGTTCAAGTCCTTTGGGCTTGGTATTGGCGTAGGCGGTGAGCGGTGATTGCGGGTCGAGCAACGAGGTGCGGATAAAGTGCAGGTAGCTCTTGACCCGGCGCAGCGCCGACGTGTCGAAGTGCGGGGCAAAGGGTTCGTCGGTAGCTTGTACGCGGCTGATGGCGTGATCGACGGCGATCAGGGCGCGCTCCAGATTGCTCTGGCCCGGTTGCAGGAACAGCCGCACCAGCGAACGGCCCATCACACGGATCGACTGGCGCCATGGCTGGGACTCGGCGTACGCCGGATGCACCGGCAGGATCGCCTGCTCCTTGCGCAACTCGATGATGGCGTGCCCGACCTCCAGTACCACGAACATCCAGCGCAGCAGATCGCGCTGGACCTGTGGCTGCCCCGCCGCGAAGCCGTAGGCCTGATGCACCAGGTCGCGGGTGCGGCTTTCGAAACGCGACGCCAGCCCCTTGAGCTTGCCGCTGATGGCGTAGACCACCTGGCCACGCAAGTCCTGCTCCAGGCGCCGCCACAGCCAGCGACTGTTCGGCGGCAGAATGATCGCGCCGGCCGCCGCGCACACCAGCATGCCAAGCACCATGGCGATGTAGTCGTTGATGAAGGTGTACGGGTTGTAGACCGTGAGGTTGTCCGGCACCGAACCGGTGCTGAAGAAGATCAGCAAGCCGAGGCCGACACCGGCATATTGCGGCCGCGAGCTCAGGAATGAACCGAGCACGATCACCGGTGCGAGCATCACACACAGCAACGGGAAGCCGTCGATCCAGGGGAAGATAAAAAACATCTCGACGAAACCGATCAGCGCCCCGAGAAACGTCCCGCAGGCCATCTGGAACGCCATGCGCTTGGGGTTCGGCGTGGCGGCGGACAAGCCGACGGTGGCGGCGGCGATCAATGTCATGGTCGCCCCGCTCGGCCATGCCGTCGCCACCCAATAACTGCCCAGCACCACCAGGATGAATGCGGCCCGAATCCCCGAGGCGGCCGACACCAGCCAGTTGGTTTGCGGTGTGAACGGTTCGTCCCAGCGCTCGCGTTCATGGCTGTGATCGGCCAGGGATGCGTGGGTCTGTGCATAACTGTGCAAGTCGTCGACGAAGCGATAGAGCAATTCGTACGCCGTGTGGAAGTCCAGCAGCTCGGCATCGCTCGGACCGCCCTCCTGGAAGATCGCGCGCAGGCTTCGTACCCGCGCCGGCAAACCGGCCTTGTAGGCTGTCAGCGCAGTGACCAGGCGCGCCGCGTCGGCACTGGTCAGCGCACGGCCGCTAAAGCCATCGAGCAGTTCGGCGAGGTCTTGCAAGCCTGGTTTGATGGCCGCCACGGCGTGATCGGTGTCACTGCTGCGCAGGCGTTCGAGCAACTGGTGCAAGGCGTTGAAACGCGTGGTGATCCCCATGAACTCGCTGTTCAAGCGGCTGAGCCGACCGTTGCGCCGACGCATGTGCGGGTCTTCGAACACGGTGACGCTGCGCAGCCCTTCCAGGCCCACCGCTTCGGCGATGAAGCGCACGTTACCGGCCTCGAAGGCCTCGCGCTGACTGCGACCGCGCAAACCATCGGTGACGAACAGGGCAAATACCCCGAAGCGCTGATACAAGGCATTGCGCATCGCGGCACTGGCGGTTTGCGGCAAGATCGCGGCGCTGACCAGGGTCGCGCAGAGAATCCCCAGGGAGATTTCCAGCACCCGCCAGACCGCCGCCATGAACGCACCGTCTGGATGGGCCAGCGCTGGCAACCCGACCATCGCGGCGGTGTAGCCGGCCAACACAAAGCCGTAGGCGCGGAAGTTGCGGCAACGCGCCGCGCCGGCCGAGCAGATACCCACCCAGATCGCCAGCGAACCGAGGAACAGTTCGGTGTTCTGCGCAAACAGGGCGATCAACGCCACCATCACCGTCGAACCGGCCAAGGTGCCCAGAAAGCGATAGAAACTCTTGGCGAACACCTGGCCGCTTTGCGGCTGCATGACGATGAACACGGTGATCATCGCCGTTCGCGGCTGCGGCAATTCCAGGCGCATGGCCAGCCACAGGGTCAGGAAGGCTGCGATCAATACCTTGAAAATGTAGACCCAGGTCACGCCGTCGCTGCGTGCCCAGTCGAAGAAACCCCGGCGCCATTCAAGGGAGTACAGCCAGCGCAAGGGTGCGGGCAAGGGCGTCATCAGATCCTGCTCATTGGATAAAAGGTCAGACTCAGTACCTGTGGGAGCGAGCCTGCTCGCGAAAGCGGTGTGTCAGGCGACAACTTCTTTGACTGACAAGGCCTCTTCGCGAGCAGGCTCGCTCCCACTGGGGTTATGTTCAACGCAAAAGGACCGGGGTTTTCGGTGCAGCGGTCTGGCTGTCTTTCGGCACATCGTTGCCTGCACCGAGCCCGCCGCCCAACGCCGTCACCAACTCGGCATGGGCGCTGAGGCGCGCTGCCTGCACCTGCTGCTGCACCTGCTGCTGCTTGAACAACAGCGTCTGCGCATTGAGCACGTTGAGGTAATCGGTGAGCCCGCGCTGATAAGCGATCGTCGCGATGTCATAGGTTCTCTGTGCAGTGGCAACCGACTCGGCGGCGAAGGCCTGCTGCTTGTCCATGGACTCGCGACGAATCAACTGGTCAGAGATGTTCTTCAGGGCATTGACCAGGGTCTGGTTGTACTTGGCCACGGCAATGTCATAACCCGCCGAAGCCTCGCCCAGCTCCGCGCGCAAACGGCCGCCGTCGAAGATCGGCAGGGATATCGCCGGGCCGACGCTGTAGTTGAGCTTCCTGCCGGTCAGGAACTCCAGCGCCCCGCCACCGGTGGCCATGTAGCCCAGGCTGCCGACCAGATCGACGTTGGGATAGAAGCCTGCATGCGCCACGTCGATGCCCCGTGCTTGCGCCGCCACTTGCCAGCGGCTGGCGACAACGTCCGGACGTTGCCCGAGCAACTGCGCCGGCAACGACGACGGCAGTTTGAGCGCTGCACCCAGTGACAGGGTCGGCCGTTGCAATTGCGCCCCCTGCCCCGGCCCAAAGCCTGCGAGTGCGGCCAGTTGGTTACGGCTCAGGGCGATTTCCTCGTCCAGAGCATCGATCTGGCGATGGGTTTCCGGCAGGGGCGTCTCGGCCTGGCTGACTTCGAAATGGGTCCCGATGCCGCCGTTCAGGCGCTTGTGCGCCAGATCCAGGATTTGCTGTTGTTGCTTCAATGTCGCTTCGACGATGTCCCGCTGCGCGTAATGCAACGAGAGCTCGATGTAGACGCGCACGATGTTGTTCTGTAATTCGAGCTGCGCCTGACGCGCTTCGGCGACGGTCATGTGGGCCATGTCCACGGCGCGCTCGGTGGCATTGCTTTCACGACCCCAGAGGTCGAGGGCGTAACTGAAGCCCAGCGCGGCGTTGTTGTCCCAGGTCGTGCTGTTGGCCAGATCGCCGGGGCCGTAGAACTGATCGGTGGGCCAGTTGTGGCGCTTGAGGGTGGATTGGCCGTTGATCTGCAACGACTCGGCCGACTCGGCCACACCGGCGATGGAATTGGCCTGACGCACCCGCGCGGCGGCCATGGCCATGGTCGGGCTGCCTTGCACGGCGAGGTCGATCCAGCGATTCAGTTGCGGATCGCCATAAGCCTGCCACCATTGAGCGGTGGGCCAATGCGCATCCTGCGCGGCGCTCTGGATGGCTTCGTCGGTGGCCAGCGAATCAGCCTCCAGCGCCTTGCCCTGCGGGGCGATACCTCCGGTTCCGATGCAGCCGCTGATTACCAGGGTTAAAGCCAGAATACTGAGGGGTTGAAGCGCTCTGCTGATGCGACGCGGCACTGCTGAAAATTCCTGAGGTGGGGAACATAGGAGGGACGGCGCAATTCTAGGGGTGGGTTTTCAACGCGATAAGCTGGGATTCCTGTGAATCTTTGTTACCGTTAACGCGATAATCCCTTTGTAGGGGTCTCCGCCCCTGAAACTTCGTGTCACAATTTGCCATCGAACCCGAGAGCACCCCATGGACACATTGCAAAACATGCGCGCCTTCAGTTACGTGGCCGAGGCCGGCAGCTTCACCGCCGCCGCAGTGCAACTGGACACCACCACGGCCAACGTCTCGCGCGCGGTCTCCAACCTGGAAGCCCACCTGCAAACCCGTCTGCTCAACCGAACGACACGACGCATCGCCCTGACGGAAGCCGGCAAGCGCTATTTGCTGCGCTGTGAGCAGATTTTGACGTACGTGGAAGAAGCCGAAGCCGAAGCCAGCGATGCCCACGCGCGCCCGGCCGGGCAGCTCAAGGTGCACACCATGACCGGCATCGGCCAGCACTTCGTGATCGACGCTATCGCACGCTATCGCAAGACTCACCCGGACGTGACCTTCGACCTGACCATGGCCAACCGAGTGCCGGACCTGCTCGACGAGGGCTACGACGTGTCCATCGTGCTCGCCAGCGAACTGCCGGATTCGGGCTTCGTCTCCCAGCGCCTGGGAATCACCTACAGCATCGTTTGCGCGTCGCCGGCCTACGTTAAAGCCAACGGTTGCGCGCAAAAACCCAGCGACCTGCTGAACCACGCGTGCCTGCGCCTGGTGAGCCCGGTCATCCCCCTGGAAAAATGGGCTTTCGACGGTCCCGACGGGCAGGAAATGGTCACCATCAACAGCTCGCCGTTTCTGGTGAACTCGGCCGATGCGATGAAAACCGCGATCACCAGTGGCATGGGCGTCGGTGTACTGCCGCTGTACGCCGCGATCGACGGTTTGCGTAACGGCACGCTGGTGCGGGTGATGCCCAAGTACCGCTCGCAGGAGCTGAACCTGTACGCGATCTATCCGTCGCGGCAGTACCTGGATGCGAAGATCAAGACTTGGGTGGAGTACCTGCGCGGGTCGTTGCCGGAGCTGCTGGCGGCGCATCAGGCGGAATTGGCGGCGTATGAATTGAGCGGCAGTCTCGCCGGGGCGCGAGTGGCAAACTGAGACGTACTTGAACGAATGGCGATTAAAAACCCGGACCTGGTCCGTAAAGCTGCTGTTCACTTAAGCATGGGGTTGTATTTAAGGACTGGATTGGGGGGATATCCATTGCTGCGGTAACGGCCGCTTATGGTTTCGCCCTTACGGCGAGTCCCTTTTTCAAACGCCGGAGTGCCGGCCCAGCAAAAAGGAACCAAAAGGC
>NZ_JBXAHO010000043.1:0-52956 GCF_058795195.1 Pseudomonas sp. GW823-FHT06B06
CGCTGGGCCAGGGACGGCCCATCGCGGCGACCCACGGAGCAATGCCTTCGATACGGCATGCCGAGCCTAAGCGAGGCACCGAGTGGTGGGGCAAGAGCGTTTGGTTACTTTGCGCCGGGCGGCGTTCCGCTTTTCAAAGTTACCCGCTGTAAAAGCGGAACCATAGGTGGCCGTTACCGCAGCAATGGATATGTACTCAGACAACAATCTCCCACAGGCTCCGACGCGGCATGGATCAACGTTGGCAGAGGCTGATGAAGGAGCTGCCGAAGGCTGCGATCTTGGCGCCTCCCTACACCAGCCGCTCAATCTTCTGATGCTGCCACACCAGCTTGTAGTACAGAGTCTGCAACGCCAGCATCCCCAGATACGCCACCGGAAACGCCATCCACACCCCTTGCAACCCAAACCGCGCATCCAGCAGATACGCCACCGGCAACTGCACACCCACCACGCACACAATCGAAATCGCCACCGGCACCATCACCGTGCCGCTGGCACGCATGATGCCGCCGATGATCGCCTGGAAGCCGAACACCAACAGGCTCCAGAGCATGATGTGCAACAAGTGCTCGGCCATGCTGCGCGTCGCGTCCTCGGTGAGGAACGAGCCCAGCAACCAGTGCGACAGCAAATAGCCCAACACCACCAACCCACCGGTCAGGCACACGTTGATCATCAACCCCGTGCGCAGGATCGGTCCGATCCGCTCGATGCGCCCTGCCCCGATCGCCTGCGCGCCGAGGATCGACGCTGTGATCGCAATCGACAGAGCCGGGAACTGCACGTAATTGACGATCTGCGTCACCGCGCCGTACGCCGCCGTCGCCTGGGAACCGTGCTGGTTCACCAGCGCCAGGATCACCAGCTCCGACAACGACAACACCACCATCTGCAACCCGGTGGGCAAACCGATGCGCAACACCTTGCCTAGAATCGCCATGTCCAGCTTCATTGCCGCGAAAAACTCCCGGTCGGGCGCCAACGGATGGCCCTTGCGAATCAAACGCCATGCCAGCCACCCCATCGCCGCCAGGTTGCCCGCCAAGCCGGCAAACGCCGCACTCTGAATCCCCATCGGCGGCAAGCCCAACCACCCACGAATCAACGCCGGCGTCAGTGCCAGGCCGATACAGGTCGACACCACCAGCGCCAACAACGGCGACAACGTATCACTCACCCCGCGCAACAACTGCGTGAACAACACAAACACCAACAGCGTCGGCATGAACCACAACATCACATGGGCATACGCCACCGCATCGTCCAGCACATCCCCCGGTGTCCCCAACCCCACCAAGGAAGACCGTGCGAACACACTACCCACCACGGCTGCCACCAACCCGATCAACAACCCCAACAACAACGTCGACCCGGCAATCGCCTTCACCAAATGCGTCTCCCGTGCCCCCCACGCTTGCCCGATCAACACACCCGCCCCCGCACCGAGGCCGATGACCAGGGCGATGAAGAAGAACACGATGGGGAACATGCCGGACACGGCTGCCAGCGCCTGGGTGCCGAGCATCTGGCCGATGTAGATGCTGTTGACGGTGCCGGACATGGACTGGAGGAAATTGGACAGCACCATGGGGGCGAGGAACAGCAAGTAGGTTTTCCAGAGGGCGCGTTGCGGTTGGGCTGGGGTTTGCATTGGGTAGAGGTCCATCTCGACGGCGGGCGTGTTGATTGAGGATAGCTTCGGTGGCTGAAACCAACGGGCGATGACCATCTCAGGTCTGTGTTTGGATTTCCAGCGAAGTGATGGGAAAGGTCCGAGATTTCATCATCACAGGTCCTACATAAAGCTCGGAATGCCTCACCTTGCCCATCGATCCGATGAAGCTTATAGTCCGCCCCGTCGCCCAAATGGCGACTCAGGTTTGGCGACCTGACTGATCGGATGCAAAAGCTCTGTGCTTTCTTGCAGGTGCTTTTGCACGTTCGCAAAGCTGTCTTTATGGCAGCTGTGCGCGGGAGACCTTCGGGTCTGCCGGATTCCGATCCCGGTTCGCCAACCTGCGTACAGCTGTCACCCATTTGTTTGGCGACGAATGAGGGACAGTCCAACTTTGCACTGATCGGAGTTTTCACCTATGGAAAGATACATGCCCCTCACCGGAATCGACCTGATCCCGGCCTCTCTACTCATCGACACCCAAGCCCCACTCGCCGTTCTGCAAGCCATGGCGGATTACCGCATTCGCACGGTGACGCAGGTACTGGAGAACATCGCCTTTCGCGCCGAGATTGGTTGCGATACGGTGGTATTGTCGGACTTTTCCAAGCTGCTGGCGATTCCGTTGCGTGATGGCTGTGACTTGATGGATGTGATTGGGCGGCGCTTGCGGGCGCAGGCGGCGGAGTAAATAAAAAACGCAGATAACAAAAAACCCGCACAAGGCGGGTTTCTTGGGGTGTTTCGGATGGTGTTGGAGCCACCTGAAAGCGAAAGGTGGTGCCCAGAGACGGAATCGAACCGCCGACACGGGGATTTTCAATCCCCTGCTCTACCGACTGAGCTATCTGGGCCGCGGCGCAATTAAACGTTTTTTACTGCTGGGGCGTCAAGCACGAACTCAAAAAAACTTATTAAATACCTATAGTTACGATTAGAAGTAACCAGTTGGTCGTCAGTTTTTCAGATTTTTTTGCAAAACCGCCTTACTCGTTTGCTCATAAGCGAAGGACATTGTGAGGAGCAGATAGTCCAGGCACCCTAGTTTTCGCTCCAATACCTGGCCAGCTCATCCGTGCGATCAGCGACTCGTGGGGTCTTACTGAGCACGACACAGCGAGTCGTACCCACATACTCTTCGATCAGGTAGAGGGTGTCTCCGACGTCGACTCCCATCTCCTGCAATGTCTCATCGGGGATACGAATGCAGCCATCACCCTCCCAGTCCTCAATGACCACTTTTTTGGCGTTGTTCATAAGCACACCTCGGTAATGCTGAAAAAATCGTGATTATTGGCTCACTTTCGGTCAGCAGAAAAATGCCATCCACAAACCCAAACTTTTCACTTCTCCAAGCGTCTTCTACTTAATGCTGCGGACATGCCTTCGCAACTCAAGACACGGAACTCCACAAGGGAATAGTGATGACTTTTTACATTTTTCTCCTGGCCTGCGGGGCTGCGGCCAGCACAGGCATTTTTTTCCAACCGGGCCAGTGGTACGAATCTCTCGCCAAACCCGGTTTCACGCCGCCCAACTGGCTGTTTCCAGTCGCCTGGACGACTATTTACCTGTTGCTCGCCTGGGCTGGGTATCGGTTGACCCAAATACCTGATAGTCAGGTAGTGCTGGCTTTGTGGGCCGCGCAGATTGCACTGAATACGCTGTGGACGCCGGTGTTTTTCGGCGCTCAACGTATTCTCGCCAGCATGGTGATCCTCGCGCTGCTTTGGCTTGTGGTCGCTGTAATGGTGGTTCTGGCCTTGCGGCTTGATGTGATCACCGGTTTGATCCTGTTTCCATATCTAGTGTGGCTTTGCCTGGCCGGCGCGTTGAACTTCTTCATCTTGCGCAATAACCGCTGATATAAGCCTTCAGGTGCGAATTTAGACTCTACGGTGAGGGGGGCGTGATGATGAAATCCCGATTCGAAGCAAAGCTTCTTCGTCCGACAAAGCCTGGTAATGATACGTCGTGGGCGTTCGTAGTGCTGCCAAGAGAAGTGAGTGAACAACTTCCGAGGCGAGGAAGGACGACAGTCGAAGGCGCGATCAATGGGCACCTTTTCCAGGCAACCCTGGAGCCGGATGGTCAGTTGAGCCATTGGTTGCAGGTCAGTCGCGAATTACTTGAAGCCGCAGGCGCGGCCGTTGGGGATGTGGTTACCCTCGAGCTAACCCCCGTGAAAAAGGAACCCGAACCTGAGATCCCCGCAGATTTTCAGGAGGCACTGGCAGCCACTCCTCAGGCTCATGAAGTCTGGAAGAATACGACGACCCTCGCACGAGTAGACTGGATACACTGGTTGACTTCAGCCAAGCAACTCAAGACGCGCGCAAAACGAATAGGTGATGCCTGCGATATGCTTGCATCCGGCAAGAAGCAGGTCTGCTGTTTCGACCAGTCCGGTTTCTACAGCAAGGCCTTCCGGGCGCCCGAGGCAGAAGATTCTTGAATGGGGCATTCCATTGCCCCCTTTACCCCCTCACTTCAGCCTTGCTTGTCGCCCCCTTTCTCAAAGACATGCAACACCCGCCCCTAAGCAAACGTTCACTCCAGCAACGAAACCAGACGCGGCTCAATCGCCCCCTCTTGCACGTCAAGCAACGCCAATGTCACCGGTAACTTGAACCGTCGCGGCCCTGCACTGCCTGGATTGAGGTACAGCCGTTTACCGCGCCACTCAATGCACGGCTTGTGGGAATGCCCGGTAATCACCAGCCTCGTGCCTGGCGCCAGCACTGCCGGGGCATCGGCAATGTCATGCACCAGCAACGTCTGCCATCCCTCAAGTTCGAAACTCAGGTGGTCGGCGAGATGTTCCGCCCACGCAGCTGCCAGGTCATTGTTCCCGCGCACGACATGCAGTGGCGCAATCAACGCCAGTTGTTCGAGTACTCCCGGCTTTCCGATGTCGCCGGCATGAATGATTCGTTCACAGCCCTGCAACGCCGCGAGTGCTTCGTTGCGGAGCTGGCCATGGGTATCGGAGATCACGCCAACTTTCATGCAAGGCTCCAGGTCAGTCTCGAGGATGTACGCTCCTCTGCTCCGGCGATTGCGTGTTCCGGGATCAGGTGCTTGACTCACTTCGGCGAATCCGGGCCTTGACCACATCCGGATTCATCGGCGATCTGTACTTTCATTGATCCAGGTCGCAAAACCGTGCGATCGACACTGGATAATATTTTTTTGAGGTTTTTCAATAGGCTATAGATGACCGCCCAACTCTTTGCTGTTCATGGCCTGGTGAGTTTCACCCTGGCCATCCTGCTGCTCTTCCTGGGCAAGACACTGGTCCAGCACAGCACCTTGCTGCGTCAATACTGTATTCCAGAATCGGTGGTCGGCGGCTTTGTGTGTGCGGCGGTCACGAGTCTGTTGTACTTCGGTCTCAACATCCAGGTCGAGTTCGATCTGCAAGTCCGCGACACCATGCTGCTCTATTTCTTTGCCGGTATCGGCTTGAGGTCGGACATGCGCCAGCTGATCAAGGGTGGGCGACCGCTGCTGATCCTGCTGGTGCTCGCCGCGGTGTTCATTTTCCTGCAGAACGCGCTGGGCATGGGCATGGCCGAGGTTTTCGGGCTTGATCCCAAGGCTGGCCTGATGGTGGGCTCGATTTCCCTCACCGGAGGGGTCGGCACGACCCTGGCCTGGGCACCGCTGTTCGTCGAAAGGCTGGGCATCCAGAACGCGCACGAATTGGGGATCGCCAGCAACACTGTCGGCCTGATTGCCGCTTGTGTGATCGGCGGCCCTATCGCCAACCGCCTGATCCGTCGCCATCAACTGACGCCATCCGGGGATGCGGCGCTGGAAGTCGGCATCCTCGAACAACAGCAAAGCAAGCCATTGGACTACTACGACGTGCTCTGGGCGTGGATGTGGCTCAATTTGACCTTGATGCTCGGTTATGGGCTCAACCTGCTGCTGGTCGATAGCGGGATCACCCTGCCCAAGTTCGTCAGTTGTCTGTTCGCCGGTATCGTCATTCACCACCTCGTGCGGGGGCTGATCGGCGAGCAGCGCCTGAAATCCTGGAGCGGCGCCAGCCAGGGCCTGTCGCTGATTTCCGATGTCTGCCTGGGTATGTTCCTGACCATGGCGCTGATGGGCTTGCAGTTGTGGCAGCTCAGCGGCGCGCTGTTGTTTATTGCTTGCGCATTGACCCTGCAGATCCTGTTGACCGTGCTCTATACGTATTTTCTGGTCTTTCGCTTCATGGGCCGCAATTACGAAGCCAGCGTGATCGCTTCAGGCTTCGGTGGTATTGCGCTGGGTTCCACCGCGACAGCCATCGTCAATATGACGACCGTGACCCAGAAGTACGGTGCGGCTCACCAGGCCTTTCTGATCGTGCCGCTGGTGTGCGGATTCTTCATTGACCTGGTCAATGCCGTGATTATCGGGATGTTCAGTGGGCTGTAGCCGCTCGTTTTGCTTGAACGGCTAACGCGCCGCGCTCCGGGTACCGGCAAACGCGCTCGTACCCAACCAGCGCCACAGGTTTTGCGCATCCTGCGCTGCGCCATCCACACGCAGCTCTCGCGACTCAAGCACCTCCCGCGGTGTGCGGTCGCCCGCCCATACCTCGGTCAAGGCACGCACACTGGAATCGACGACCAGGGTCAATTCACGCCCGGGGTCGTCGCGGCACAAGTCTGCCACACCCTCCTCGACCACCAGCCACCACGCTTGCTCGCCGGACCGCGCGTCGCGAAATTTGAACTGGATGACCACCGGTCGGGACGGAAACGTCTCGAGACGCACGAACCGGCGCACGTCCCACATGAGCAGGCCCGCGTCGAGTTGATCATCGCGCAGGCGACTGCCGATCCAGCGCGCGCCCCAATGCCCCAGCGCCATGATGATGGGGCGCAATTCCTCGCCCGCCTCGGTCAGGCTGTACTCCCAGACTTTGCCAACCGCGGTGCGATGCACCACGCCGATTTCTTCCAGATGGCGCAGCCGCTGTGCCAGCAAGCCGGTGGACATCCGGGGGACGCCGCGGTGCAGTTCATTGAAGCGTTTGCTGCCGCACAACAGTTCGCGCACGACCAAGGGTGTCCAGCGCTCGCACAGTGCCTCGGCACCGCGCGCGACCGTGCAGAACTGACCATAGCTTTCGTTCATTGCCTGCACTCCCATCGCTGCAACGCTTCAGATATTGAACTAGCCCCGCGACTTCGCCACGCGCACGCTCAAGTCTCCGACAGCCAACCGCCCCAGGAGAACATCATGACCAAGATCGCCATTATTCAGCGCCCGCCCGTGCTGCTCGATCGCAGCGCGACGATCGCCCGGGCCGTGCAATCGGTCTCTGAGGCCGCGACGGCGGGAGCTTCGCTGATTGTTCTGCCCGAATCGTTCATTCCAGGTTACCCGTCGTGGATCTGGCGGCTGGCGGCGGGAAAGGACGGCGCTGTCATCGGCCAGTTGCATACGCGGCTGCTGGCCAATGCCGTTGATATCGTGAACGGTGACCTGTGCCAATTGTGCGAGGCGGCCAGGATTCACGCGGTGACGATCGTGTGCGGCATCAATGAATGCGACCGGCGCAATGGAGGGGGCACGCTCTATAACAGCGTAGTCGTTATCGGCGTGAACGGCGCCGTGCTCAACCGACACCGCAAACTGATGCCCACCAATCCCGAGCGCATGGTGCATGGCTTTGGTGATGCGTCCGGGTTGCGCGCGGTGGATACACCGGTCGGCCGCGTGGGAGCGCTCATCTGCTGGGAAAACTACATGCCGCTGGCGCGCTACGCGCTGTATGCCCAAGGGGTGGAAATCTATGTCGCGCCCACTTACGACACTGGCGAGGGCTGGATCAGTACGATGCGTCACATTGCCCTCGAAGGCCGCTGCTGGGTGCTTGGCAGTGGCACCGCGCTGCGCGGCAGCGACGTCCCTGACGACTTCCCGTCCCGTGCGCAACTGTTTGCCGATCCAGACGAATGGATCAACGACGGCGACTCGGTGGTGGTCAATCCCCAAGGCCGGATCGTGGCCGGCCCATTGCACCGAGAGGCGGGCATTCTGTATGCGGACATCGACGTCTCACTCGTGGCCCCTGCACGGCGGGCGCTCGACGTCACCGGGCACTATGCACGCCCGGACATTTTCGACCTGCAGGTGCGACGCACGCCGGCGACAGCGGTGCGCTACATCGACGGGTGAAGACAGGTAACGTTTGTGCGAGCTATCGCCTGACCATTGATCAAGGAGTCATGCCATGAACATTGAACAGTCTTACAAAGGCAGTTGTTTTTGCGGTGCGGTCGAGTTCACCGTCAGCGGTGAGCCGGCCGCGATGGGCTATTGCCATTGCGAGTCGTGCCGGCACTGGTCGGCGGGGCCGGTCAATGCCTTCACCCTGTGGAAACCGGAGGCGGTGCAAGTGACTCGGGGCGCCGACAACATCGGCACCTACAACAAGACACCACAGAGTTACCGCAAGTGGTGCAAGACGTGCGGCGGACATCTCTTCACCGAGCACCCGGGGATGGGACTCATCGATGTGTATGCTGCGCTCATCCCGGATCTTGAGTACACGCCAGGGGTTCATGTGCATTATCAGGAGTCGGTGTTGCGTATTGAAGATGGATTGCCGAAGTTCAAGGATGTGCCGAAAGAATTGGGAGGATCCGGCATTAGCATGTAGGAGCGAGCATGCTCGCGACGGTCGTTAACGATACCGCTGTAAACTTGGCACCCCACGGCGTACGGTCTTTCGTCGGTACGCCGCTCGGGACAACAATGGGCACAAAGTTGAAGGCAATCAAGAAAGCCGGTGCCATGCAATTGCCTCGAACCCAATGAAATTGGAATCATGCAACGAGTGCTAATGTGAGATTTAATGCGAAGCATGCTTCGGCGGCGCTTCGACGATGGACTGAAAAATAACGGAGTTACCTACATGGAAGTTTTCAGCCAGTTGCAACCCGCGCAATGCAAAGGAATGGAGGACATCAGACGTGAGATCGATGCCCTCGACCAGGCCGTTATCAAGTTGTTAGGCAGGCGATTCCAGTACGTGCTTGCGGCTTCGAAATTCAAGACCTCTGCGGCCTCGGTGCGTGCTCAGGAGCGGTTCAATACCATGCTGGCAACACGTCGTGAATGGGCCGAGGCCGAGGGCCTGAGCCCGGACGCAATCGAAAAAATGTATAGCGATTTGGTTAAACATTTTATTGCCGAGGAGATGAAGCACTGGTCGGCGCAATTGTCCCAGACCTGATCCCCGTGCTTTGCATGTCCAACCCCTTGCAACCTGGATATGCGCTGTAGGAGCCGGCTTGCTGGCGATCGCAGTTCATCAGGCGACATTAGTGTCGACTGCACGTCCGCGATCGCCAGCAAGCCGGCTTCTACAGGATTAGCGAGGATCGTCATGGCTGTCCACATACTCAAGCCCCAACGGACCCGTCCCGTAGACCTGCGAGATGTACTCACCTGATTTTGCCCAATGGAAGTGCGGCGTATTGGCCGGGAGTATCACGACGCTGCCCGGCCCGTAGGCAACCAGTTTGTCCGGATCGAAAACCGTTCCGAAGCCAATATAGAAAACACCGGACATGACGGTGTAGATACGATCTTCAGGATGAACATGGGGCATTAATCGAATGCCATTGGGCACTTTGACTCGTACCACGTAGGGTGCTGGCTTGCTCGGGTCGCCGGCGATAACAGCCAGTTTTACCTCTTTGGGGAAGGCGGGGAAGCTGCGCCATTCCACGTCTTCATTATGCAAGGAAGCGGTTTTATCGAGTGGCAAGGGTTGTGCCTGAGTGGACGGCATGATTGCGCTTGCAACAAGAAGTGCTGCCAGGGCAGTTGTTTTCATAATGCGTTGAACCATGAGAGTCACCTTGACTACGCCATAAACAAATCGTCAGGCTGACTCTATGGGCGATTGGCGTTGATGATAACGATGTGATTGGGCATTACAGTTGATACGCAATGTAATCAATGCCCGGTGCCGCATCATCACGCTAACAAGGGGTCGCGAGCGGCCCCTATCAATCGCATCGATGTTCACCATCACTTCAATGAAGTTCTCTAAAAAAATCCGCGGCGTAACATCAGCTCCATACCAACCAACAACACCCCGGAGCACACGATCATGAAACGCCAGACCCTCCTCAGCATCGCTTTCTCGGTTTTCGCAGTTAACGCTTTTGCCGCTACCTCTGTTCAGCCTGTTGTCGCTGAAGGTGGCTCGGATCGTCTGATTGAAAGCCGGGTGGCCGAGGGTGGTTCGGATCGCTTGATCGAGAATCGCGTCGCTGCCGATGGTTCTGACCGCCTGCAAGGCAACACCGTCGCCGCCGATGGCTCCGACCGCCTGCAAGGCAACACCGTCGCTGCTGATGGTTCCGACCGCCTGCAAGGCAACACCGTCGCCGCTGATGGCTCGGACCGCCTGCAAGGCAACACCGTCGCCGCTGATGGCTCGGACCGCCTGCAAGGCAACACTGTCGCCGCCGATGGCTCCGACCGCCTGCAAGGCAACACCGTCGCTGCCGATGGCTCCGACCGCCTGCAAGGCAACACTGTCGCCTGACCCCATCGCTGCACCGCACCCGCAAAAAGCCCGGCCTGATCAGCCGGGCTTTTTCGTGTTCACTGCACTGAGCGGCATCCATCGACTGCTATTGGTCCGGGAACCGAAGGTATTTCGGGCAGAATTTTTATGTTTGCTACTATCAATGGACGGCGTCGAAGTTGAGGTCCGGGATTTGCACAATCGGCTTGCATTCACCTGGCATTGATCCACTCATTTCAAATCTGCCTGACCACAGGGAGCTGTGATGCGTACTCCATTTCTTTACGTGTTGTCAGCGATGTTTTTTCTGAGCAGCCCGCCCCTCGTGGCGCAGGCGGCGGATACAGCCCCCACCCCGACAGCCAGCCCTGCCAATACGGCAGCGACCACGATACCCGCCAAAGACCCGGTGTTTACCCAGGAACAGCTGGATCAAATGCTCGCCCCCATCGCGCTCTACCCGGACCCGCTGCTGGCACAGGTGCTGATGGCGTCCACCTACCCCGGGGAAGTCGCCGAGGCAGTCACCTGGTCGAAGGCTCACCCGGACGCCAAGGGCGATGACGCGGTCAAGCAAGTGGCGAACCAGCCCTGGGACCCGAGTGTGCAGGCGCTGGTTGCCTTCCCGCAGGTCTTGGCAACGCTGGGGCAGGATCCGGTCTGGGTCCAACGCCTGGGTGACGCCTTCCTGGCGCAGCCCGACGACCTCATGAATGGCGTGCAACGCTTGCGTCGCCAGGCCCAGGCAGCCGGTAACCTGCAGAGCAACCAATATCAGAACGTAACGATCCAGAACGCTGCGCCACCGCCCCCCGCATCGACCGCCACGACCACAACGCAGGCTCCGGCCCAGGCCCCCGCCAGCAGCAGCTCCACCATCATCATTCAGCCGGCCGATCCGCAGGTGGTGTACGTCCCCACCTACAACCCGACAACCACCTACGGCACCTGGGCCTATCCCGCATCGCCACCTGCCTACTATCCGCCGCCGCCCGCTTATTACCCCGGTCAGGCGCTGATGGCCGGGCTGGCGTTTGGCACCGGTGTGGCCATCGTCGGTGCGCTGTGGGGTGAATGTGACTGGGGTAATAACGACGTCGACATCGACGTCAATCGCTACAACAACATCAATGCCAACAACCGCATCACCAACAATCAGAACAAGTGGCAGCATAACGCCGCGCATCGCAATGGCGTGCCCTATCGGGACAACAGGAGCCGCGAACAGTACGGCCGGCAACTGGGAGGTGCCAGTCAGCGCCAGGCCTATCGAGGGGACAATGCCCAGCGCGCCCAGGCGCGTGAAAATGCCCGTAGCTCGATGGACCGGCACGGTATCGAACGACCTGCCACCAGCAACCTTGAGGCCCGTGATCGGGCGCGCGAAGCCCAGTCCAGGGCCTCGGCCGGCAATCGGATGCAAGCCGAAGCAGACAGGCCGAAAGCGGCCGATAGGCCGAGGGCTGCTGACCGGAGCCAAAATACCGCCAGAAATACTCGGGAGAATCAGCAATCGAGAGTTCAGCAACCGAGGAATCAGGCCAACCAGACGAATCAACGTGCACAGACGCGCCAGGCGGCGCAAAACCGCCAGGCCTCGCCGGCCGTCAATAGAGGCAGTGCCCGCAACAATGCCTTCGCCGGTGCGCGTTCGCCGTCCCAGGCCAACCTGCAAGCCAATCGTGGCCGGGCCAGCCAGGCTTCCTTCCAGCGCCCCAACGCCTCGAGGGCAGCCGGTCATCAGATCAGTCGGCCATCCGGCGCAGCGCGTTCAAGGGGGGGCCGCCGTTGAATAACCATCCTCGAGTAAAGGCACGCAAGAGTGTGCTTATGCATGCCCTGGCGCTCACAGTCGCCCTGGCCTGGTCGTGCATGGCGACGGCGCAGCAGGAATTTGCAACGCCGGAAAAGGCCGCTGAAGCATTCGTCGAAGCATTGGGTACGAAAAACGCCGATCAGAAACGCCTGGCCGAGTTGCTGGGTGAAGACTGGCGCAGTTTCATCCCTCGCGACGGTGCCGAGCGCGAAGACGTGGAGGCGTTTTTGAAGCTATACCACGAGCAACACCAGATTGAAAAAACCGGCGACAACAAGGCGATTCTGTCGGTGGGCAGTGAGCACTGGACACTGCCTATCCCCATCGTAAAAGGCGCGAAGGGTTGGCGTTTCGACATCAAGGCCGGCAGTGCGGAGCTTCGTACCCGGCAAATTGGCCGCAACGAGCTGGCCGCGGTGCAATCGGCGCTGGCTTATCACGATGCCCAGATGGACTACGCCTCGGTGGATCGCGACGGTGACGGCGCCCTCGAATACGCGCAGAAAATCTTCAGTACCGCCGGCAAGCATGACGGACTCTATTGGGCGGACGACGATAGCGGACAGATCAGCCCGTTGGGGCCCGAGTTCGGCAAAACCATAGCCGGCCAACCCTGGCATGGCTACCGCTTCCGCATCCTGCTGGGCCAGGGGCCTTCCGCACCGGGCGGGGCCTATAGCTACCTCATCGGGGACAAGATGAGCCGGGGCTTTGCACTGATCGCCTGGCCGGCGAAATACGGTGAAACCGGGGTGATGAGCTTCATGATCAGCCATGAGGGACAGGTCTTCGAAAAAGACCTGGGGCCTGGTAGCGAAAAGCTGGCGCAGGCGATGAAGCGCTTTGATCCGGATGACAGCTGGACTGAAGTGCCGGCCGATGAAGAGAAGGCGGACTGACTCGAACCCGTGACGCTCTGCGTCACCACTGCGCGAACCCCAGCCTTGCGTTGCTATCGGAACGCGGAGCGTCCCTGGCGGCATTCCCACGCAGAGCGTGGGAACGATCAGGTGTACGCAAACAGATCCAGAATCAGGCTAGCCGGCCGTTTCGCTTAGCGCGGACTCCAGCCCTGCGTTGCTAGCGGAACGCGGAGCGTCCCTGGCGGCATTCCCACGCAGAGCGTGGGAACGATCAGGTGTACGCGCACTTACCATCGCGCAGATCAGCCTCGCTTTCGACGGTTTTTTTCATCCTCATCCAGTGCCTGGCGAACCAGCGCCCGCGCCGCCCAGGCGGTGGTGGCGAGTGATTCTTCGACGCTCGCGCCACCGATATCGCGCACGGCAATCAATGCCTCTGTGCCCATGACGATCGACAGCGCCTGCTTCAGGCGCTTGCGCGCCTTGGGTGACAGTACGTCTTTCATCGAGTCGACAATCGGCTCGATGTAGCTCAGGCGGCGGCCCGGTCGCAGGGGCTCGTGGGACTCGCTTTCGAGCCATACGGTCATGAACGAGCGCTCCATCACGTGCAGGCCGATCTCGTCGTCGATCAGCAGTTTGTTCAACGTGTTCGCCGCCAGGCCCATACCCTTGACCGGATCGTCCCCCAGCTGCCAGATGCGTTCCAGCGGCGGCATGTCACGATCGGCCGCTGTCTCGCTGATCAACGCCTCGACCGTGGGAAAGTAGCGATAGGCCGTGGCGCGCGACACCCTGGCGCGCTCAGCCGCTTGCGCCACCGTGGGCTGATGACCTTCGTCGCGCAAGGCGATGGCGGCCTCGATCAGCGCCTGGCGGGTGCGCAGCTTCTGGTTGACGCGACCTTGTGCATCACCCTCACCGATCAACGGGCTTGACTTGGGATTGGACATGGAATAAATGATACCTTGTCTTGTAATGAGACATGAGTCTCATAATAGACGTAAGGCAGCGGATCTGCCACCGCCCCTGTGCACGGCATCTGCGGGCATCACGATTTCAGGGATTTTCCAGCAACTGAGCGCGCCTCAGGGCGCTTGAGGTGAATGCCATGAATCACACTCCCCGTTCGCGGACCTGGTTTCGACTTGCTGCCCTCTACTTTGCCATTGGGGTGATGCTGGGGGTGACGATGGGTGCCTCTGGCGACCACTCACTCTTCGCCGTACATGCCCACATCAATCTGTTGGGGTGGGTATCGATGGCACTGTTCGGCGTCATCGGCGCATTGCACCCGAGCATGACCGAAGGTCGCGCGGCTGCCGTGCAGTTCTGGACGTACAACCTGGGCGTACCGGTGATGCTCGGCGCGCTGACCCTGCGGCTGAAGGGCTTCGCGTCGATCGAGCCATTGATTGGCGTCGCATCGATCCTGATTGGCGTGAGTGTGCTGCTGTTTGCCTGGCTGGTATTCTCGCGCATCGGCGTTGTTGCCGGGTACTTGAGCCGTACGACAGGCGAATCACGCCTGTCGTGACCCGGTAGCTGCTGCCGCGGGTGCCGTAAGGACAAGGCACCCGTAGCGAGATATACGACTACTCCTTTACTGCGCCACCTGCAGGCGCAACCGGCTTCGACGTGACAAGCCAGCCTGCAACGCGAACGCCAGGATCACGGTCGAGGGCGCTGAAAAGCTGCCCAGGCCACCACCGCCATACATCAGGGCAAGGCCCGCTGCCGTGGCGCCAAACCACGCTGTCAGGCCCACCGGGTTGAATGCAGCCACGCGTTCCAGCGCCGCCACGTCACTGCGCCCATAAAGAATCTGCGCCAACGCCACGCCGACCCAGGCCACCACAAAAATGCCCTGGTAGGCCAACGCCTTGAGCAAATAGGCAAACACATCGGCGAGCATCAAGCCGTACACGATCACCCCCACCGCCAGGGCCCACGCCCAGTACGCACCACGCACTCCGAAACGGGCAAAGAATGCCTGCATGTTGAGCGTCGCCAGGTAGTAATTGGCGGTATTGATCCGGGTTTGCGTGGCCCAGACAAACAACAACCCCCACAAGCCCATCAACTGCAGGATCGCCATGACCACCGACACTTCGTTCAACGCGCCTTCATGGGGAATGCTGCTGACCAGATAGATGCCCGCTGCGCCGTTGAGCAAAAACGTCACCGCGTAGAACGGCATGCCGAAGTTCCAGCGACCGTGATACCCGGCGTCTTCTTCCTTGCCAAACCGGGCGTAGTCGAAGGTGAACAGCATCAGCACCCAAACCCCCATGTAGGCGACAAAGCAGTCCCACCAGCCGAAGGCGCTGGGGGTTGCCGGGCCGAAATCCAGCCATTGCGGCTGGTAGCCATACCGGCTGATCGACAGCCCCACCGCCACCAGCAATCCTCCGAGGTAGACCGGCAGCAGCACGCCATTGAGCTTGTCCAGCCAATGCTGCACGCTGCCCAATATCATCGGCACGCTGTACAGCACCACCAGCAACGCGGCCAGTGGATAGACCAGTTCCGGGTACAGGTGATTGAGCGCCACGGCGATCACCGAACCTTCGAACACCGCGTAATAGATCGCCGTGGAAAAGAAGATCAGGGTGGCCAGGCATGCTCCGGTGCTGCCGAACAACAGCCGCGAAAACAGTGCCACCGACAAGCCGCTGCGAATCGCGAAGCGACTGAGCACACTGTTGACCAATCCATAACTGATCACCGACAGGACCATGCCGATCAGCGCATTGCGCGCGCCATAAGACAGCGCCAGGGAAGCGCCCACCACGATGTAGAACATCGCACTGCACACCGCCCACCAGGCCATGGTCAGTGATAAGCGGCCCATGCGCGCTTGCGCTGGAACGGGGTGATTGGCCGGGTCCTGCCCGGTTTGACTCGATTGCGATAAAGCAGCCATATGCGTGAACTCCAGAACCAGTCAAAGGTTGAAGCGCGGGCAGCCGCCACCGCACCGTAGTGCGGCGTTGGCTTGCCGTTTGGCTTTACCCGCGCAGTGCGGCGGGCAGCGTCAGGAAGGGAACAGCTTGCTCAGGCAGCTGAGTTTTTTCTTATAGGAACGTCGCGCTTCCAGCGCTTCTTCGAGGGTCACCGCCACGAAACGGGCTTTCTGATTGGGTTGCATCTGGCCGATCAGGTCGAGGTCGGCGCTGATCACCGTACCGATCATCGCGTAGCCACCACCGGACACCGCATCACGGTGCAACACGATGGGTTCGAGCCCCGCGGGGACCTGGATCGAGCCGATCGGGTAGCAACTGTCGACGATGTTCGACGGATCGGAGCCGGCGCCGAAGGGTTGCTCGCGCGGCTGAAAGCTCAGCGGGCTGCCGCCCTTGAAGCGATAGCCGATACGGTCCGCTTCCGAGCCGACGGTCCAGGCCTCGGCGAAAAAGCTGTCCGCCGCCGCTGGGGTCAATCGATCGTAGTAAAGCCCTGGCACCACTCGCAGGGTAATTTCGCCCCCCAGGGATTGACGCAACGCCATGGGCAAACTGGCCCCGGCGCGGCCCTTGCCGCTGGCAACACCCACCGGCAATTCATCTCCGGCAATCAGGCGACGGCCCTGGAATCCGCCGAGGGCGCCCAGCGCGTAGGTGGAACGACTGCCGAGGACCACCGGCACATCGATACCGCCAGCCACTGCCAGATAAGCCCGTGCGCCGGCCTTGGGAAAATCGAAGCGCAGCACTTGCCCGGCCTTGACCGTGAAGGCGGTGTCGAGATGCATGTCCACACCATCGACCTTTGGCGTCATGTGCGCACCGCACACGGCCACCAACGCGTCTTGCGCAAATTCCAGTTCCGGACCGAGCAACGTGCATTCAAGCGCTGCCGCGCCCGCCGGATTGCCGACCAACTGGTTGGCTGCGCTCAATGCGTATTGGTCGAGCGCCCCGGAAGGCGGAATGCCGAGGTGGTAGTAGCCTTCGCGGCCCTGGTCCTGTACCGAGGTCGCCAGACCGGGTTTGAGTACCTTGATCATGCCAGCACCTCCTGCAGCGACTTGGGATAGCCGACGGGGTCAGCCAGGAAAGCATCCAGGGAAAACTCCACCGGACGAATCCGCAGATCGAAACGTCCGGCTTCCACTTCGGCCACGGCAACGTCATAGGCCTCCCGGTCCATCGGCTTGAATTGCACGATGTCGCCCGGGCGGAAGAACACCATGTGTTCCTTGAGGTAGGCCAGGTTCTGCTGCGGGTCGTAGATCGGTGCCGGCGTGACGCCGAACATCTGATAACCACCGGCGCCGCGCACGGAGTAGATGCAGCCGAAGCATCCGCCATGACCCAGGGTCAATTTGGGTGTATCGGTGCGCGGCCGCAGGTACTTGGGCACCTGCAACTGACGCTCGCGCTCGACCATCTGGAACATGAACGGCAACCCCGCGACGAAACCGACCATCGAGACAAACCATGGCGCGCCACTGTGCGCGGCGATGAACGCCTCGACGTCCGCCAGGCCATTGATCCGCGCAGCGTATTCCAGGTCTGTCGCACTCGGGTCCTGGTGGCGGTCACGAAAACGCATCAAGGTTTCATGGGTCCAGGGATCGTTATAGAGCACCGGAATCTCGATGATCCGGGTCTGCAACGTGCGCTCGGCCACGGCCTCGGCTTCTGCGCCCTTTACCGCTTCGAGCAAGGTGTGAGGCGCGATACGGTCGGGGTCGAAACGGATCTGGAACGAGGCATTGGCCAGGCACACATCGAGCACGCCATCCAGCGCCAGTCGCTCCACGGCGCGGGTCACGGCCATGCCCTTGAAAAACGCTTCAAGGGACATGCTGTCGCTGACTTCGGCGAACAAATGCTCGTCGGCGCCAAAGCTGTAGCGGATTGCGGTACTCATGCTTCACCTCCGCTGCGGCGCTCGGCCAGCCAGGTTTCCAGGGTGCCAGTGTGGAAGTCAGCGCTGTGCAGCCACGGTTGTTCCAGGAGCTCACCGTGCAGCGACAAGGTGCTGGCCATGCCGGTGAGCGTGGTCTGCGCGACGGCGACTCGCGCACGGGCCAACGCTTCGTTGCGGTCGCGGCCATGCACAATCAGCTTGGCCAACAGCGAATCATAGTACGGTGGCACGCGGTAGCCTTGGTAGAGATGGCTGTCGACCCGCACACCCTCCCCTTGCGGCCAGATCAGTGATTCGACCGGGCCTGGGCTGGGGAAGAAATCCCGCGCCGGGTCTTCGGCATTCAGGCGCATTTGCAAGGCGGCGCCATTGAGCTGGATGTCGCTTTGCTTGAAGCCCAGCGGCTCGCCACCGGCAATGCGCAGCATGGCCTGGACCAGATCGATACCGGTAATGAGTTCGCTGACCGGGTGTTCCACCTGGATCCGCGTGTTCATCTCGATAAAGAAAAACTCGCCGGTGGCGTCGTCGTACAGGTACTCCAGGGTGCCGGCGCCCTTGTAGCCAAGGGCCTCGGTCAGGCGCACGGCACTGGCGCAAAGCGTCTCGCGCTGTTGTGGGTTGAGGACCGGCGACGGTGCCTCTTCGAAGATCTTCTGCCGCCGACGTTGCAGCGAGCACTCGCGCTCGAACAGGTGCACCGCGTGCTGGCCATCGCCCAACACCTGCACTTCGATGTGCCGGGCCTTGCCGATAAACCGTTCCAGATACACCGCACCGTTACCGAATGCGGCCTGGGCTTCGCGCTGGGAACGGGGAAACTCTTCGCTCAGTTGCTGGGCGTTTTCCGCCAGGCGAATACCACGTCCGCCACCACCGGCCGAAGCCTTGATCAGCAACGGGAAGCCTACGGATTCGGCAGCCTTGAGCGCCGACTCGACGTCGAACAGCTCACCGGGGGAACCGGGCACCACCGGCACGCCAGCCGCTTGCGCGGTGCGCCGGGCTTCGGCCTTGTCGCCCATGCGCCGGATCGTCTCGGCGCCGGGCCCGACGAAGATCGCGCCGGCGGCGACAACCGCTTGCGCAAAATCGGCGTTCTCCGAGAGAAAACCGTAACCCGGGTGTACCGCATTCGCACCGGTGGCTTTCAGGGCGCCGAGCAATGCCTCGACGTTCAGGTAACTCTTGTCAGCGCGGGCGGGGCCAAGGATATGGACCTCGTCGGCCATGCGCGCTGCCTGGGAGTCGACGTCCGCTTCGCTGCAGGCGGCAACGGTGGGAATCCCCAGCGCTTTGGCGGCGCGGATAATCCGCACAGCGATTTCGCCACGGTTGGCGATGAGTAATTTACGAATACCTTGAGTCATGATCGCCCCCTACCCTCAATGGCCATCGAGCGTTGCGATGACCTGACCCGGTTCCACCGGATCACCGTCTTCGACCAGGAAGGCACTGAGGCGACCGGCCGTCCCGGCGGTCAGTTCGGAAAACTGCTTCATGACCTCGATCAGGCCAATCACGGTGTCGGCGCTGACCTCTGCGCCCGGCTCGACGTAGTTCGGCGAGTCCGGTGTGGCTTTACGGTAGAAGGTGCCCGGCAACGGGGTAATAACGGTTTGTTCGGCCATGTCTGTTCCTCTTGGAATAGTTGTAGAAAGGCAGGCATAAAAATGGATCGGTGTTTGAACCCTGGCGTCTCTGTGCCTGGTGTTTCGTTGTGCTCCAGGGCTCAGCGCGGTGCGCGAACCTTGATCCCCGCGTCATCCAGCGCCTTGCGTGTGGCCTCGACCAATGCCAGGGCACCCGGTGTATCGCTGTGCAAACAGATGGAATCGAATTCGATGGCCAGGTCTTCGCCTTCGACAGTGCGCACCACACCTTCCTTGCAGGCACGCAGCACCCGCGCCGCCACTTGGGTCGGGTCGTAGGCTCGTACGTTGCGGGTAAAGACGATGGAGCCGCTGAGGTCGTACTCGCGGTCGGCGTAGAACTCGCGGATCACCGGTTGGCCGAGTTCCCGGGCGACGTGCCAGATCACTGAGTTGGGCATGCAATACAGCAGCAACTCCGGCTCCAGGCGCTGGAGATTTTCCACCAGCAAACGCGCAGCTTGCTCGTCGCGGGCCAGGTGCATGTACAGGGCGCCGTGAGGTTTGATGTGTTGCAGCGCCACGCCCTGAACCCGGGCGAGTTCACGCAGCGCACCCAACTGGTAAAGCATGTCGTCGACCAGTTCCTGGGCCGGTGCATTGATGTGCCGGCGGCCGAAGCCGACCAGGTCGCGGAACCCCGGATGCGCGCCGATGGCCACGCCCAGCTGCTTCGCCCGTTCGACGGTGCGGCGCATGGTGCTTGGGTCGCCGGCGTGGAAACCGGTGGCGATGTTGGCGGTGCTGATGAAGCCCATCAACTCATTGTCAACGCCATCGCCGATGGTCCATGGGCCAAAGCCTTCGCCCATGTCCGAATTGAAATCTACTGCCTGCATGACGCTTGCTCCTGACGCTTGTGACTTCATGCAGGCCACGTTAAATTCCCGCCAACCCCTTGGGAAGATCTATTATCAGAGGGGCCATCTTCTGAAAAACAGATAACCCTGAAAAACAGACAATGGAGCGCCCATGTCACTGACCCTGCGCCAGGTCCGCTATTTCGTCGCCACCGCGGAGATCGGGCAAATTTCCCAAGCGGCCATTCACCTGAACATTTCCCAGTCCGCGGTGACCACCGCGATCAAGGAGCTGGAAGCCATGCTCGGCACGCTGTTGTTCCAGCGCTCGGCCCAGGGCATGAGCCTGACCGATGCCGGGCGGCATTTTCTCAACCGTGCCTATGTGATTTTGCGCAGCGTCGACGACGCGCTGAATAGCCCGCTGCCGGACGTCCGCGCCAGTGGCCTGTTACGTTTGGCCGCGAGCTACACGGTGATCGGCTACTTTCTGCCGCACCACCTGCAACGGCTTGAACACTGGCACCCGGACGTAGCCATCGAGGTCCACGAACAAGAGCGCACGGCCATCGAGCAAGGCCTGCTGGAAGGAAAATTCGACATGGCGGTGGTGCTGACCGCGAACCTCACTCACCCGGACATCGTTTCGGAAACCCTCTTCAACTCCGAACGCCGGTTATGGCTGCCCAGCCATCACCCCCTGCTCGAACGCTCCGCCGTCAGCCTGGCTGACGTTGCGCAAGAGCCCTTTATCCTGTTGACCGTCGACGAAGCCGAACAGAGCGCCAAGCGTTACTGGGAACACGCGCACCAGCAGCCAAACGTACGGATACGCACCAGTTCAGTCGAAGCGGTGCGCAGCATGGTCGCCAATGGCAGCGGCGTGGCGATCCTCTCGGACCTGGTGCACCGTCCCTGGTCGCTGGAGGGCAAACGCATCGAAACCCTGACCGTCACTGACAAGGTAACCCCCATGAGCGTAGGCCTGGCCTGGCATCGCGAGCGCGATTTCAGCCCGGCCATGCAAGCGTTTCGTAACTATTTCCACGATGCATTCCTGGCGCCGCAACAACTGTCGGCACGGCGCTAGTTCACCCGTCGAAGCTGTGTTCCAGGTTCGTCATCCGGCCGCGGAACGTTGCCTTTTTATGCGGTACATATCGTCGTCCGCATGGCTGAGCAGCGTATCGGCATCCTCTCCGTCCGCGGGATAACAGGCGATACCGATACTGCAGGACGGCATTGTGAGTACGGAAGAGTCGGCATCCGGTGGCTCGGCCATGACCGCGAGAATCTGCACCACTTTCTCGCACACATCGCCCTGGGACTGGATATCGGTCAACAGTACCGTGAATTCATCACCGCCCATCCGGGCCACCGTGTCCGTCTCGCGCACGCAGCCTTGCAGCCGACGGGCAATCATGCGGAGTACCTGATCGCCCGCTGCATGGCCATGGACATCGTTGATGCCCTTGAAGTCGTTGATATCGAGAAACAGCAAGGCCAGGCTGCTGTCGTGGCGCCGTGCCGCGCGCAGGGCCGCATCCAGCCGATCATTGAACAGCGCCCGGTTGGCCAGCCCCGTCAGCGGGTCATGATGGGCGAGGAAGCGCAATTCCTCCTCCGCCTGCCAGAGGGCGGTGACGTTGCGCGCCACACCGATCCGCGCCCCCACCTCCTCGGACCAGAAGGCGGCCCACAGGATGTGCACGATACCGCCATCCTTGCGGATATAACGGTTGCGGAAATCGAAGTGCGGCTGGCCATTCATGACCCGGACAATGGAGGCTCGCGTTTTCGCCAGGTCGTCAGGGTGCATGTAGTCAGTGATCGGGGTGCCGGTCAGCTCGTCAGCACGGTAACCAAGCAGCGCCTGACAGGCATCACTGACAAATACGATCTGGTTATCCCTGTCGACCACGAAGACCGTGTCCAGCATCAGATGGATCAGTTTGGGGTAGAGCGCTTGCAGGTCAACGGGCATAGGTCAGCGAGTCCCGGTTCATGTAGCCTGATCATGCCTGATCGCGAAGGGAGGCGGCTAGGCGTGCGGCAAGGTTTTGCTGGCCCAATGCCGACTCAAGCGGAGTGCCTGCGCCAGGTGCCGGGCGATGTACCGAACTGGCGCTTGAAGGCGCGACTGAACGCCGCTTCGGATTCGTAGCCGACTGAAAAGCCGATTTGCGCCACATTCCCCCGCCCTTCCCGCAAGTGTTGAGCCGCCACGTGCATACGCCAGAGCGTCAGGTATTGCATCGGCGGCTGCCCGACCAATGCGGTGAATCGCTGGGCGAACACCGAGCGCGACATGCCCACCTCGAGCGCCAGGGTTTCAGCGGTCCAGCCCTCGGTCGGACGCGCATGGAGCAGTGCCAGTGCGCGCCCGATATGCGGATCGCGCAAACCCGCCAACCACCCGCGCCGCTCTGCCGGGAGGCTCGCGACGTACTGGCTGACGGCTTCGACGAAAAGCAATTCAGACAGTTTGGCAATGACTGCCGTTGAGCCGACGCGTCCTGCCGCTGTCTCGCTCACCGCGAAACGGAACGAGCTTTCGATCCAGGCCCCTGAAGCCGTCGCACGCATGTCCAGTTTGAGTACCGATGGCAGCGATGAAAGCAACGGACTGAAGGGGGTTTCAGAGCCGAGGAAACCGCACAACAGCTGTGTGGTCTCCCCATCCCCGCCGCACTTGATGCGTGAAATGCCGCCGACTGACGGCGGCGTAATGACGTCGCGCGCCGACATGGGTGTAAAGCCCAGGTCACTGCCAAACGTATGAACATCATTGCGAGGTAGCAGGATCAATTCGCCTGCGCGCACGTCGAGGGGGGCGCCATCGTCGACGCGCAAGTGCATGTTCCCCGCCGCGACAAAATGCGAGGCAATGATATGTCGAGGCGCCGCCACGAACGGTTTGCAATCGTCGGCAGAGATTCTGCCGCTCATGCACCAGGGCGCAGAGAACTCTGCCTCGAGGAACACTCCCCCAGACAGCCGGATCACACGCAACACATCGGAAAGCGCATCGAGCATTTGCCACCCCTCCTTTACGGAGTCTGGAGCAAGTAATCAGGCGCAGCGGTCATTCTTCACCCGGACGGCGAGGCCTAGATTAGCACCAACGCGGACCCAGCGATCAGCACTCTCCCCAGAGGCTTTATCCAGGGTCATTGGCTCCGCCCCATTGTGGCTCGACCTGGAAAATTGGAGATCGATATGAACACCTTCGCGACCCTCCCCATCCCTGATTCGCGCAACGCCGCCCGATACGCGCAACTGGTCAGGTCATCGAAGAAAGCCGAATGGCAGATCGATCGCGATCTGCTGCAGGACCGGCATTTCGACTTCTCGCGCAAATTCCTGCCCGACTCACTGTCGCTGGTCGACCGCCTGACCTTTCTTGACGCGCACGAGGCGCGCCTGCTCAGCCAGATTCAAGGCCGGACCTACGCGTACCTCTTTGGCCTGGTCGAGCGCTTTATCAGTGCCAAAATGCTCGATCAGGGTCGCGCCCATGTATTCGACGATCAGCTCGCACTCGAAGCGCTGGTGCGCTTCTCCAATGACGAGATCAAGCATCAGGAGCTGTTCCGGCGCATCGAGACAATGATTGGCTCGCAACTGCCGGCGGGATATCGTCAAGTGGCCGATCCAAACGACGTGGCGCGCGTGGTGCTGGCATCCAGCACCTGGTCGGTGCTGGCGCTGACCTGTCATATCGAGTTGTTCGTTCAATCCCACTACGCACAAAGCATCGCCCCGCACGAAGAGCTATGCCCGCTGTTCAAGGACGTCTTCAAGTTTCACTGGAAGGATGAAAGCCGACACGTCGTGCTCGATGAACTGGAGTGGAAGGCCGAGCACGCAAAACTGTCGCCCGCCGAATGCGACCAGGCAGTGAACGACCTGATAGCACTGGTGGCGGCCGTCGACGCCATCCTGCAGGCACAATCGACAGCCGATGCCGAGTACTTCACGCGCCATGCTTCACGATCATTCAGTGTCGACGAAGCGGCACGCATCAACGCCTGCATGCTGGACGCCTACCGCTGGCAATACATTATCTCGGGCGTGCAGCATCCACACTTTGCCCGGCTGCTGACGCGCATGACAACGCCAGCCCAGATGTCGCGGATCAACACCGCACTGTCACCCATCATGGGCCATTGATCGAGGCTGGCCGCCATGACAATACCGATGTGGATGCTGCTTGGGTTCGCGACCTGGACGTTACTGCTGTTAATGGCCACCGTCGGGGTCTATCGCTGGGCCAGGATACTGTTCTCGAATGCGCCGATTGCCTCTTTCCGAAGCGATCGGCTCGAGGGCGAGGACTGGTATCGGCGCGGGGTAAGGGCACACGCCAACTGCGTGGAAAACCTGCCTGTGTTTGGCGTCATCGTGTGGTTGATTTCCGCCCTTGGCGTTGAAGGACCTTCGGTAAACTACTTGTCGATACTCATTCTGGTTGCCCGGGTGTGTCAGTCGCTGGTGCATGTCTGCCATGAACAAACCAATGCGTTCGTGGCAGTTCGGTTTAGCTTCTTTTTCGTTCAGTTGGCCTGTTTTCTCACGCTCATCGTGATGGCCGCCGGGTACGGCACAATCTTCTGAACCCAGGCCATGGCCTGCGCTACTTGCGCAGGCCACAGTACCGAACGGCTTGCCTGATGCGCCCCTAGCCAGCGCTGATGTTTCCGCAGAAAAGTGGGCGGCTACCGTCTGCCGGACTGCTGCGAACCAGCAAGGCATAGCTACCCTTGGTCAAATCGCTCAGCGCCACCGGTGCCTGGGCCCAATGTTGGGTACGCGGGGCCAGCGATGGGTAGTCGACGCTATTGGCCTGACGGGTCCTGTACGCCGGTTGCGTACCCAATTGCTGGCACGAGCCTGCGTAGATTGCAGTGTCGAGACGGCTGGAAACAGCCATATCGTGGGGGACTCCACCGACGGTGAGCCAGATACTGGTTTGATCGCCCACCGGGCTGAGGGTGGCTCGAGCGATATGCTCTGCGTTTTGCGGGGTAGCATTGAGGGGGACATCGACAATTTCGTTTCTGCTCGCGCAGCCCGAAATCGCCCCTGCCGCCACTACCAACGCCAGCCAAGATGCACTGTTCATCACAGGTCTCCTGAGTTGAGTTGCGTAGACTTCATCCCCCCTGTGAAGTCTAGTGGTCCCCCCCGCAAGCGGGATCTGGCTGATGGGTGGTCATCGGGCCGTAGGGGCCAGGGCCGGCGAAGAATGATGACGCGGTGCAGAAAAGACACCACAGCGCCTGGTTCGCCGTATCGCTGTTTCCTGCAGGCTGCCGCTGGTCGAGAGCCGCTTGTTCTGTAGACTCAATATACTTATGTTTGATTCTAAGGACTCAAAGACAGGTAATGCACATGGCCGTCGCTTCCCAACCCCAATCTTTCAGCAAAAACCAATGCGTCACCGGCCTGCGCGCTGCGGTGGGCATTCTGGAAAAGTGGCACGCCAGCAGCGAGCAGGCCTGTCGTATCCTGCGCATTTCCCGCAGCACCTACACCCGCGCGCGCCAGCATGATCCTGACTGGGCGGTGGCGCTGGATGCGGACCAGATGCAGCGCATCAGTCTTGTGTTGAACATTCACGCCACGTTGCGCCTGGTGTTCGACAATCCGGACAACGTCTATGGCTTCGTCTCGATGGCCAATGACAACGAGTTTTTCAATGGGCGCTCGCCGCTGGTGATCATGGCCCAGGGCGACATGATTTCCCTGTACGAGACCTTTCGGCGCATCGATATGCTGCGGGGCGCGCAATGGTGACGTTGAGCGAGCTGGCGGTGTTTGCCGGGCAGGCATTGCAGGCTTACCGGCTGGTCAACTCTAAGTTTCCGCCGATTGCATTGTTCGACGACGTGGCGAGCGCGGATGAATTCGAGGTGCTGTTCGAGATTCAGGCGCTGACCAATCCCCGACTGAAGAATGAGGTCGGTGAGCTTGAGTTGATCCCACGGAGCGAAATCCCGTTCGGGATTGCTGGCTGCTCGTACGCCACCGCGCCTTTCACTCACATCAATCCGGCGGGCTCGCGGTTCAGCGATGGCAGCTATGGGGTGTTGTACCTGGCGGATTCGATGGAAACCGCACTGGCCGAGGTGCGGTATCACCAGGGCCTGTACTGGTCGAAGGTATCGGGCCTGAACTATGAGCGGTTTGTGTTCAGGGGACTGTCGTGTTCATTCATGGATACGGGGATGAAAGACGCCACCGCCCTGCCGATCAACGACCCGGTGTATGCGCCTGACGATTACAGCCATTCCCACGCACTGGGCCGGGCAATCAGGAAAGCTGGCTACCCGGGCCTGCGTTATCGCTCGGTGCGCCTGCCAGGCAGTGATTGCTGGGCGTTGATGACGCCAAGGCCTGTCTCTTCGATCATCCAGACCGCTCACTACGAGATGGTCTGGAACGGTCAGATCACCAGTGTCAGCCAGATCAACGAGGCTTGAGGCAAAACTCGCACCTAGTGGCAGCAAAGCTTGCCGTTGCGGCAAAAACACGATGCCGAAATGTCCACATCCGCCCGGGCCATGGCCAGGTTGAGACGAACCTGCGCAGCGGCCGCTTCGCCATCGCGACCCAGGCGCTTCAAGCATTCCACGTAGCCGTGCAGGCTCCACACGTTGTCCAGGTGCCAGGACGCGCGACTGAGGGTGTTGTCCAGGCCCAGGTCGGCACGATAGGCGTGCAGGGCTTCTTCCACCCTGCCCTGTTCCAGCAACAGCGCGCCCAGTGCGTGGCGCACCGGTTGCATCCAGCCCCAGGGCTCGTCGTAAGGCAGGTGATCGTCCAGCGATTGCGCCTCGCGCAGATGAGCGAAAGCTTCGTCGAAATTACCTTTGCGGTACTCGATTTCGCCGCGCAGCATGCCCGCGGCCACCGCCAGGATATCGTTGCATTTGTTGTTGAAGAGGTAGCGCGTGTCCGGCACCCGGGCCCAGGCCTCAAGGAACAGGTGATGCTCGGTTTCGGCGTTGGCGACTTGCCCGCAAGCCGCAAAGGCCACGCCTTTGGCGTAGTGCAGCATGGCCGTGGTCACGCAGTACAGCGTCGGGTCCTGGGGCAATGGTGTGGCGAGGATGTCTTGCCATTTGCCGAAGCGGATCTGCACGTGGGCCTTCATCGAGACGAAGCTTTCGAGCCAGTCGGCCATGGGCGGTGTTTCCACCCGCAGGAGGTCTTCCTTGATGGTTTCGGCCAGTTGCTCGGCGGCTTCCAGGGCCGGCTGATACTGGCCGAGGAACATCGCCGAGTAGAGTTTGAAATGGTAATTGTGGCTGCGGTACAGGGTGTAGAAGTTGATTGGCCCTTCCTTGGCCAGATAGAGACTGTCGGCCTCGATTGCCCGCTGATTGGTGATCATGGCCCCGCGATAATCGCCGCAGAGCACGTCGATGTGCGACGGCATATGGCGCAGGTGTCCGGCATCCGGTACCAGGTCGCGCAGGATATCGCCCGCGCGCAGGGCCCGTTCCGGGTACGGCGACATTTCCAGGGTGTGGACGTACATGTGCAGTACGCCGGCGTGCGGCGCTTCGCCGTGTTGCTCCATGCGTTGCAGGGCCCGCTCAAGCACGGCCACGGTTTCCAGGGTGTCGGCGCCAGCCGCCGGCTGGCCGGTTTTCAAGTCCCATAACTGCCAGGGCGTGCGGTCAATCAGCGCTTCGGCGAACAGCGCCACCACATCTGGATCGTCGGGAAATCGCTGGTACACATCGCGCATGGACGCCGCATAGGCATCGTTCCAGGTGAAGAGCTCATCTACGCTGCTCGTCTGCTCGGCCTGGTAACGTTGCTGCAACGCGTGGATCAGGGCTTGCTCCACTGGCGTCGTACCTTCGAGGTGCACCAAGGCGATTTGTGTCGCCAGTCGCGCCTGGGCCACGGCCTCCTTGAGCTCTTGTTCGATGAAGGCGTCCCAGCGCTTGTTGTAGTTGGGTCCCGAGGCATAGGCGATGCCCCAGTAGGCCATCGCGCAGTTGCGGTCGTGCTCCAGGGCCTTCTGGAAACAACGGATGGCTTCGTCGTGGTTGTAGCCGTAGCACCACATCAGGCCGCGGTCGAACCAGAGTTGGGTTTGGGCTGAGCTCGTCGTCACGGAGCGGCTGTAGGTGCCCAGGTCGTAATAGTCGTGCATCGGTTTATCCTCTCGATCAGAGTGCGGAACCTGCGAAAACCCAGCATACCCCTGTGCACCTGGCCGGGCGTCATAGCCGACGACAGGCTGCGCTCTATCATCATGCCTACACGAGGCAGGCCACTGACTCTATCAATCGCATCGATGTTCACCATCACCTCAATGAAGTTCTCTTAAAAACTCCACGGCGTAACATCAGCTCCATACCAAACAACTACACCCCGGAGCACACGATCATGAAACGCCAAACCCTCCTCAGCATCGCTTTCTCGGTTTTCGCAGTTAACGCTTTTGCCGCTACCTCTGTTCAGCCTGTCGTGGCTGAAGGTGGCTCGGATCGTCTGATTGAAAGCCGGGTGGCCGAGGGTGGTTCGGATCGCTTGATCGAGAATCGCGTCGCTGCCGATGGTTCGGATCGCCTGCAAGGCAACACCGTCGCTGCCGATGGCTCCGACCGCCTGCAAGGCAACACCGTCGCCGCCGATGGCTCCGACCGCCTGCAAGGCAACACCGTCGCCGCCGATGGCTCCGACCGCCTGCAAGGCAACACTGTCGCCTGATCCCATCGCTTCACCGCACCCACAAAAAGCCCGGCCTGATCAGCCGGGCTTTTTCGTCACAGGGTTCTACCCCTGGCTCTTGATCGTCTATCCTGTGTGCCTGATTCTGGCCATGCCGCCATCCCGCCGGAGACACCTGTGCCGCCCCTTACTGCCCGAGAGATTTACCAGCAACTGCGCGACGCCGCCTTGGGCCTGCGCCCGCTCCGGCGACTTGACGGGCAAGCCGGTCCGGTATTCATCGACATCGAAGGTTGGCGCTTGAGCCTCGATGTCGACCACCTTCACTTGCGTCACTGCCTGCATTGCCAGAGCCCGGATGGCCGCGTGTTCGACGGTGGTCAGCGTTTCGGGACTGACCCGGTGAGTTTGCTCAGCACCTGGGAGCTGGCGCAGATCGAGCGGATGCTGGCCGGCGACTGAGGCGCAACCGGGATATTGCGAAAGTGCTCGCTGAACTATCGTTCATCTGGCTCAGCTGTGATACATAAGACCTGATGCGCATCCCGTGCCCGAGAGGTTGCTTATGTTCCGCTGCCCACGCTTGCCGCAAGTCCTGGCTTGCTCGCTGTTCGGCTTACTCGCCAGCGTCGCCCATGCCGCCACGCCCTCCCCGGCACCCGAAACGCTGCAGCCACTGCTGAACACCATCAATGAGCGCCTGGACATTGCCGACCTGGTGGCGCTGGCCAAGTGGGACAGTGGCAAACCGATCCAGGATACCGCACGGGAAACCCTGCTCATCAACAACGCCAGGAAGCAGGCAACCGGTAGCAACGTGAACCCGGACGAAGCCGCCGACTTGATCGCCGCGCAGATCGAAGCCAACAAGCTGGTGCAGTACGGACTGATCGCGCAATGGCAAGCCGCGCACAAGGCACCCGACCTGCCACGGCCAGACCTCACTCAACTGCGCGCAAAGCAGGACGAACTGCAAGCCCGCCTGTTGCAGCAATACGCCGCTTTCGTGCCCTATCGTGTCGATCCGGAATGCCCGCAGTGGCTGGCGGCGCAGCGCTCGGACCTGATCAAGGATGCGCTGCATGGCCAGGCGTTGATCCGCGCTACAGGGGAGCTGTGCATCACGGATCTATGATCGAAACCAATCTCCCCCCTGTAGGAGCGAGCATGCTCGCGATGGAGGTCAACGATAACGCAGCGAGCCTGACACCCCGCGGCGCTCTCAGGTTTTTCGTCGGAACGCCGCCCGGAGCGTGCTCGCTCCTACAGGAAGTGTTCTGCACGTTTTGAACAACAACAAAAAACAGGAGTTGAATATGTCTGAACTGCAACTGCACCCCAAGGCGGCAGAGTCCCTGAGCCTGTGGCACGCGATGATCCGCACCGGCGATCTCAAGGCCTTGCCTGCGTTGCTGGACCCGCAAGCGGTGTTTCGCTCGCCCATGGCCCACACGCCGTATCCCGGGGCACCGGTGGTTTCGATGATTCTCAACACGGTGTCCAAGGTGTTCGAAGATTTCACCTATCATCGCGAACTGGCGAGCGCCGACGGCTTGAACGTGATTCTGGAATTCAGCGCCAGGGTCGGCGACAAACAGCTCAAGGGCATCGACATGATCCGCTTTGACGAGCAGGGAAAAATTGTCGATTTCGAAGTGATGGTCCGGCCATTGAGTGGCTTGCAAGCCCTTGGCGAGGAAATGGGCCGGCGCCTGGGCGCCTACCTGGCCGCCAGCAAGACCTGATCGTTGTACCGCGCCTTGGCTTTTATTTCGGGTTTTTTGTCCTAACGGACTGAGATCGCGTGCTCCTAGGATACCGGACCGATTCTCCGCTCCCAGCCCGACCAGAAAACCGAGGCGCGTATGCTCGACCCCCGGACAAAAAATCCTGCCCACGCCCAACTCGCCCATGTCACCCGCATGACAGCCCTGGGCGAACTGGCAGCGTCCATCGCCCATGAAATCAATCAACCGCTGGCGGCGATCGCCAGCAGCGGCGAAGCCTGCCGCAACTGGCTGAGCCGCCCGCAGCCCGATCTGGTCGAAGCACGCAAGGCACTGCAACAAATCATCGCCAGCGCCCATCGGGCAAGCGAAATCACCCGCCATGTCTGGGCCTTGTCGCGCAAATGCGACCCGCTGCGACAGAACGAATCGCTCAACGACATTGTCAGCGAGACCTTGAGCCTGGTCCGCTGTGAACTTGCCCATCACCAGATCAGTCCGAAAATCGAGTTGGGTACATTCAACCCCCAGGTCAGTGCCGACCGCGTGCAACTGCAGCAAGTCATCATCAACCTGATCATCAACGCCTGCCAGGCCATGGATGCGGTCGACGCCACACAACGGTCACTGCTGATTCGTACCTGGGTGAAGGACAACGAGGCCGTGCTGGAGGTGGCCGACCAGGGTCCGGGGATTGCCCCCGAGGTCTTGCCGCAGTTGTTCACGCCGTTCTTCACCACCAAGGAAAACGGCCTGGGCATGGGGCTTTGCATCTGCCGCTCGATCATTGATTTCCACGCTGGCCGGATCTGGGCCACCAGCACTGTGGGCCAGGGCAGTTCGTTTCTGGTTGCCCTGCCGATACGGGCCGCCATTGAGCCCTTGGGGAATCAAACATGAACGAACGGCAGTCGCTCAACCAGATCAATCACACCGAGTCCATGGTGTTCATCGTCGACGACGATGCGCCGCTGCGCGAATCCCTCGGCAGCCTGCTGCGCTCCATCGGCCTACGGGTCGAGCTGTTCGGCTCAGTCGCCGACTTCATGCAGTACCAGCGCCCGGACACCGACAGTTGCCTAGTGCTGGATGTACGGTTACAAGGCAGCAGCGGCCTGGACTTTCAAAACGAACTGGCCGTCGCCGGCATCAAGGTACCCATCGTGTTCATCACCGGGTACGGCGACATCGCCATGACAGTGCGAGCGATGAAAGCTGGCGCGGTGGATTTCCTGACCAAGCCGTTTCGTGAACAGGACCTGATCGATGCGGTGTGCGCCGCCCATGGTCGTGATAAACAGCGTCGCGAGTCCGAGCGCCACGCCGAGCAATTGCAAGCGCGCCACCAGACGTTGACCGCGCGGGAACAAACCGTGATGACGCTGGCGACTTCGGGCTTGATGAACAAGCAGATAGCCGGGGAAATCGGCCTGAGCGAAATCACCGTGAAAATCCACCGCGGCCAGGCCATGCGCAAGATGGGCGCACGCTCCTTTGCCGACCTGGTGCGCATGGCCGAGGTGCTCTCGGCCCGGCCCGCCAGCCGATAACTATACCCACGTATACTGTGCACCCTTTCAGGACGGCGTATCTTGCAATAATAGCGCAGTGCCTCTAAGTGCTCTGCGTGACTACGCAGGACTTCACTATGCACAACGAGGCAATGATTGCCGTCGTCGATAACGATGAATCGCTTCGAATGGCGCTGGATACTTTATTGCGATCCAGTGGCTATACGGTGCGAACCTACGTGGGGCCGTATGAATATCTCAACTCCGACGGCCCGCTTATTACATCTTGCCTGATCTGCGATATACAAATGCCGGAGATGGACGGAATCACGATGTATGAAGGACTGGCGACCAGGGGCATGCATATCCCGGTCATCTTCATCACCGGAAACCCCTGCGCGCAGCGTCGGCCGGGGTCTCAAGCCATGCAGCCGATTGCCTTTTTCCCCAAGCCCTTCCCCATCGAAAAGTTGCTCGACTGTATCAAAACAGTACTTGAGCGACGCCACTGAACTCTGGTCATTCAAGCCACTAACACTTTGGTATAGCCCGTTAATACTTAGTCATACCCGGGCTTACCCTATGTAGCAGTGTCAGCGTTAAACCCCTCGAATAACATCTGCTCAAGATTAAGCGGCACTCGATTGTTCTTCAGGAGCTAAACAATGAAACAGCAAATCTTGATTATTGGTGCAGGGTTCGGTGGGGTCTGGAGCGCGTTGAGCGCTGCCCGCCTGTTGGACAAGCACGATCGAAACGACGTCGAGATCACCGTGTTGGCTCCTCAGGCCGAGTTGCGCATCCGCCCGCGCTTCTACGAGCCTGACGTGCACACCATGACTGCACCGCTGCACGAACTGTTCGACGCCGTGGGAGTAAAATTCGTCAAGGGTTCGGCCGAGGTCATCGACGAGCACAACAAACAGGTCCGCTACACCAACGCCGCGGGCATCCAGGGCACGCTGACCTATGATCGCCTGGTGCTGGCCGCCGGCAGCAAGCTGATGCGTCCGCCGGTCGAAGGCATGCTGGAGCACGCCTTCGATGTCGACGAGATCGAATCCGCCACTCGCCTGGAAGCTCACATCAAGTCACTGAAGGACAAGCCGGTCAGCGCCGCCCGCAATACCGTGGTGGTGGCTGGCGGTGGTTTCACCGGGATTGAAACCGCGACCGAAATGCCGGCACGCCTGCGTGCCGTCCTCGGTGAAAACGTCGACATCCGGGTCATCGTGGTTGACCGTGCCCCGCAAGTCGCCGCTGCTCTGGGCGATGGGATCCGCCCCTCGATCGTCGAAGCCTCGCAGCACCTGGGCATCGAGTGGGTTCTCAACGCTACCGTTGCCGCGGTCGATGCCAATGGCGTCATCCTTGCCGATGGCCAGCGCATCGAATCCAACACCGTGATCTGGACCGTCGGTTTCCGTGCCAACTCGCTGACCGAACAAGTGCAAGGTACTCGCGATCATCAGGGCCGCCTGCATGTCGATCAGCACCTCAAGGTGCGAGGCCACGCCGATGTGTACGCCAGCGGCGACGTGGCCTACGCTGCCACCGATGACCAGGGTAACTTCGCGGCAATGTCCTGCCAGCATGCCATCGCCCTGGGGCGCTATGCCGGAAACAACGTCGCCGCGGAGCTGCTGGGTGTGGAGCCGATGGCCTACAGCCAACCCAAGTATGTCACCTGCCTGGACCTGGGCGCCTGGGGCGCGGTGTTCACTGAGGGCTGGGAGCGCGAGGTCAAGCTGGTCAAGCACGAAGCCAAGGAACTCAAGACCCAGATCAACACCCTGTGGATCTATCCGCCGGCGGCTGATCGTGCCGTGGCGCTGGCGGCGGCCGATCCGTTGATCCCGGTGGCCTGAAGACGATTAATACGGCCGTGCCCCCTGTCACTGCCAGTCGCAGGTAACCGACATGTATGGTTTTTTCGAGCATCCGTATCGGGTCTTGACGTTGTCCCACGTCATTTTGATCGGCGGGCTGATTGCACTGGTCGCCGGGGCCATCCTGGCCTATGGCCTGGATCAATATCTGTCGCTACCCAGCCTGGTGATGGCCCATGCCATGACGATACTCGGCCCGACCGCCATCAAGCTCGGTTATGTGATGCGCTTGCTGACGCTCAATCGCCTGCGCTGCCAGCCACTGAGCCAACCGCCTGGCCTCGCCGGGTGATGTGAAATTTCGCCTGAATCCCGGCCAGCCCACTCCTTGCTGGACCGGGACCTTTCCCAAGCGCCCGCCACTGGTTTTCTGGCGGGCGTTTTTTCTCCAGCCAGTAAACCCGTAAGAGCTAGCGGTGCGGCGATCCAACTTACCGGCGAACCCGGCGCCATGGTCTATCTGCTACCTCCCGCCACCTCAGGTTCACAACGCAGAACTTAATAGGGGCGTGTGCGCAAACTGTGCGTCGATGGCATCATCACCCGCTTTGAAGGTTTCGATGTCGACGGTGAACGGTTCACCCAGCTGTTCGGCATGCCCTGGCCGAAACCGCCACCGCCCTGATCGACTAAGGAAGCGCCCTGATGCGTATCAAATCACTGCTAGCGTGCGCCGGCATGCTCCCGAGCCAAATGGCCGTGGCTGGCACCCTGCCACAGGTGCAGGCTGCCGAGCGCCAGGCAACAGAGAGCACCCGATGACGGCCATCGTTCGGCCACGGCCGATGCTGATTACCCTGGGTCTGTTATTGCTGCTGGTGTTCTGGCTGTCCCTGGCCCTGGGGCCGGTCAGCCTGCCGCTGGGCGATACATTGCTGGCCGGGTTGCGGCTGCTCGGATTGCCGGTGGAGGGAGACGACAGCCAACAGGCGCAGCTGATCCTCGGCCAGATTCGCCTGCCGCGCAGTTTGCTCGGCATCGCGGTGGGAGCGGTGCTCGCGTTGTCCGGCGTGGCCATGCAAGGGTTATTTCGCAATCCGCTGGCAGACCCGGGGCTGGTCGGAGTGTCCGGCGGCGCGGCGCTGGGCGCGGCTGTCGCCATCGTCGGTGGCAATCTGCTGGGCGGTTTGCCGCCGGCCATCGAGCCGTACCTGTTGTCGGTATGCGCATTCGCCGGTGGCCTGATCGTCACGGCGGTGGTGTATCGCTTTGGCCGCAGCGACGGCCAGACCAACGTCGCCACCATGTTGTTGGCGGGCGTGGCGATGACCGCCATGGCCGGGGCCGGGGTCGGCCTGTTTACCTACCTGGCCGATGACGCCACGCTGCGCACCCTGACCTTCTGGAACCTGGGCAGCCTCAACGGCGCCAGTTACCCGCGCCTGTGGCCGCTGCTGATCGTGGCAGTCGGCGTGGCGTTGTGGTTGCCGCGGCGCGCGGCGGCGCTCAACGCGCTGCTGTTGGGGGAGTCCGAAGCCCGCCACCTGGGCTTCAATGTCGAGCGGATCAAGCTTGAGCTGGTGCTGTGCACCGCGCTGGGTGTGGGGGCCGCAGTGGCGGCGGCCGGCCTGATCGGCTTTATCGGCCTGGTGGTACCGCACCTGATGCGACTGCTGGTCGGTCCCGATCATCGGGTGTTGCTGCCAGCTTCATTGCTGGCCGGCGCCAGCCTGTTGTTGCTGGCCGATCTGGTCGCGCGTTTGCTGCTGGCGCCGGCCGAGTTGCCGATCGGCATCGTCACCGCGCTTATCGGTGCGCCCTTCTTCCTTTATCTGCTGGTACGGGGGCGTTCCTGATGCTACGGGCCAACAATTTAATGGTGCGACGCGGCAATCGCACGGTACTGGCGGACATCGACATCGAGCTGCATCCGGGTCAAGTCCTCGGCGTGCTGGGCCCCAACGGCGCCGGTAAAAGCACGCTGCTGGCCGCCTTGTGCGATGAGCTGCCGGCCAACGCAGGCACGGTCAGCCTAGACGAACGTGCACTCGCCGACTGGCCGGGCCAGGAGCGAGCCAGACGCCTGGCGGTCTTGCCCCAGAGTTCGAGCCTGAACTTTGCCTTCTCAGTCAATGAAGTGGTGGGCATGGGTCGCCTGCCCCATGCCAGCGGGCGCGTGCGCGATGCGCAAATTGTCGCCCAGGCCCTGAGTGCCGCCGACGCCCTGCACCTGGCGGGACGCAGTTATCTGGCCCTGTCCGGTGGCGAACGCCAGCGTGTGCACCTGGCGCGCGTGCTCGCACAATTGTGGCCGGGTGCCGAGGGTCAGACCCTGCTGCTCGATGAGCCGACCTCAATGCTCGATCCGCTGCACCAGCACACCATCCTGCAAGCGGTGCGCGATTTCGCCGGGCGCGGTGCGGCGGTACTGGTGATCCTGCACGACCTGAACCTGGCTGCCCGTTATTGCGATCATTTGTTGCTGTTGCAGGAGGGTCGCCCGCACGCCTATGGTCCACCGGATGAAGTCCTGAACGCCCAGGCGCTGGAAGCAGTGTACGGGCTGCAAGTGCTGATTCAGCGGCATCCGGAACGCGGTCATCCGTTGATTATCGCGCGCTGATCCCCGCCGTTCTAAAAGGAAAACCGATGCGCATTGTGCTGTTATTCCTGGTCAGCCTGCTGGCTGCCTGCCAAACCCATTACGTCGCAGCGCCGCCACCAGCGATCGCCCCGCAAGGGCGAGATCACGCCGATCTCGGGTTGATCCGCGAACTCGCCAGCGGACGCGCCCTCACCCCGCAGGAGCTGGTCGAGCGCCTGGCGGTTGCGCCACGGGTGCTGGTCGGCGAGCAACACGACAACCCCGATCACCATGCCTTACAACTGTGGTTGCTGCGCCAACTGGCGGCGCAGCGCCCGCAAGGCAGCCTGTTGATGGAAATGCTCAACCCCGACCAACAGGCAAAAGTCGATGCGGCCCAGGCCGCGACCCGTGCCGGCCAACCACCAGCCGACGCTTACCAGGCGCTGTCCTGGCAGGCCAACTGGGATTGGGGCATCTACGGCCCACTGGTCACCTACGCCCTGCGCCAACCCTACCCACTGCTGTCGGCCAACCTGGACCGGGCGCAGATCATGCAGATCTACAAACAGCGCCCGACGCTCAGCGGTGAAGCGTCCACTACCCAAAGGGTACAAGCGACATTGCTGGACGATATCCGCGAGTCCCATTGCGGCTTGCTGCCCGAAGCGCAAATGCCGGCGATGCTCGCTGTGCAGCAACAGCGTGACCGGCGCATGGCCGAACGCCTGCTGGCGGCACCGACGCCTGCGCTATTGCTGGCCGGGGCGTTCCATGTGCGCAAGGATCTGGGGGTGCCGTTGCACCTGCAGGACCTCGGCGCTGGCGAAGGTAACGCAGTGCTGGTGCTGGCTGAAGTGGGCAAGACCGTGAGCGCCGACAGCGCGGATTATGTGTGGTATACGGCAGCGCAACCGGAGCAGGACCATTGCGCGACATTGCGTCGCTAGTTCGTTAACTGATCCGGGATTTTTGGCGGGGCAACTATCGCTTTCGCGAGCAAGCCCGCTCCCACAGGGGGCTGGTGTGCACCGATCCATTGTGGGAGCGAGCCTGCTCGCGAAGACGGCATCACAGTCAGCCACCCTCCTCAGGGTGATGGGAAGGTCTGGATGTAAGCCAGCAAATCATCGATCTTCTCTCGATCGCTGATCCCCCAGAAAATCATCCGTGTGCCCGACACCACGGCTTTCGGGTCCTCGATGTACGCCGCCAGTTTTTCCCGCGTCCAGACAATGCCCGACGATTTCATCGCATCGGAGTACTGATAGTCCGTGGTGCTGCCGGCAACCCGTCCGACAACACCGTTGAGTTGCGGACCAAAAAACGCCCGCGCCGACTCGCCGATCTGATGGCAGCCACCACACACCCGCTTGAACAGTTTACCGCCCGCCTCGGCATCGCCCTGCGCGTTCGCTTGCGTGGCGAACAGGCCTGTACCGAGGGTCAGGACGAGGGTCATCACGGCCGCTTTGTTCATTTCCAGTTCCAGCCCGAAGCGAAAAAATGGCTGCCATTTGAGCACGACCAAGGCCCTGAACCGAAGCTTTTCAGACGCGCGAGGCCAAGGCCTGCCGTCCATCCCGCCAACCCACGCCCCGCGTTCGCCCGCCTAGACTAGCTATTCACGACGTGCGTGGCACGCCACTCCAACAGACGGAGGCTCAACCATGAAAATTGTCGTCATCGGCGGTACCGGCTTAATTGGAACACAACTGTGCAAACTCCTGCGCGAAGGCGGACATGATGTGGTGCCCGCCACGCCGAGTACCGGCGTCAACGCCGTCACCGGAGAAGGCTTGCAGGCAGCCCTGCAGGGCGCTGACGTGGTGGTTGACGTCGCCAATTCACCTTCGTTCGAAGATGCCGCCGTGCTGGAATTCTTCGAAAAATCCGGGCGCAACCTTGCCGCCGCCGAGGAGGCCGCCGGGGTCAAGCATCACGTCGCGCTTTCGGTAGTGGGCACGGAACGGATGCTCGAAAGCGGCTACTTTCGCGCCAAGATGGCCCAGGAAGAGATCATCAAGAAAGCCGGTGTGCCTTACTCGATCCTGCGCGCTACGCAGTTCTTCGAGTTCATCGGCGCCATTGCACAATCAGGCGCACAAGGCGACACCATTCGCCTGACATCGGCCGCCCTGCAGCCGATCGCCTCGGCCGATGTCGCCGCGGCACTGGCCAAAATTGCCGTGGCGGCGCCCACCGGCAAAATCGAGGAAGTGGCTGGCCCTGACAAACAACCTCTGGTGTCGTTCGCAAAAACCTACCTGCAACACACCAAGGATCAGCGTGAAGTGATTACCGACGACAACGCCGGATATTACGGCGCGATCATCAACGACCAGTCACTGACCCCTGGCGCCAATCCCATCCTCGGCAAGATTCACTTCGATCAATGGCTCAAGAGCGCTGGCGTCTAATAAGGCAAACCGCGTACACATTCAGGAGAGTCCCATGCGAACCCACGTTCTCCTCGCCCTGCTTGCACTGTCCACTCTGCCAGCCCGGGTCCTGGCCGCCGACGCGCCGCACCCGGATGTCAAGGAAGTGTCGGTCACGGCGCTGCCCGATTACCCCGGCAAGGAAGTGCTGATGCTCACCGTCGAATACCCGCCGGGCGGTGCCGACCCGGTTCATCGACACGACGCCCACGGCTTCATCTATGTGCTCGAAGGCTCGATCGTCATGGGGGTCAAGGGTGGCAAGGAAGTCACGTTGAAGCCCGGACAAAGCTTCCATGAAGGACCCAACGACATACACACGGTGGGCCGCAATGCCAGCAACGACAAGCCGGCGAAGTTTGTCGTCTTTCTATTGAAGGACCAGGGTAAGCCGCCGGTGTTGCCTGCCGATTGATCATCGCCCGGCATACTCGCGTATGAGTGGCTAATACCTGGATGTTGATCTTGACAACCTATGCATAAGTGACGGGATTTTTCAGGCAATTAAGATGCAGGCATCGAATGTCCGGGCTGCAATAGCCGGCATTCATGCCTGCCCACTTGTTGCTTGAACAATCCCCGAGACTTATTAGGTGAACATGATGAACACCCCCCGCCTTGCAGTAGGACTTGCCCTCTTTTCGGCCCTCGGTTTGCTCGCGGCCAACGCACAGGCCGCCGAAGCGGGAGCCGGAACGTCCGGCGCCCACACGGCCGTGCACAACGCTGCCGAGGAGGGTGCAGACCGCACCAAGGAACCACAACTGGCTGCCGATGGTGCGCAGCGTCTCAAGCAGAATCAGGTCGCCGAAGGTGGGGCTGATCGTTTGAGAGAACGGCAACTGGCCGAGGGCGGTGCCGATCGCCTGCGCGAGCGGCAACTGGCATCGGACGGTTCCGATCGACTGAAGCAAAACAACGTTGCCGCAGGCGGATACAACTCGATGCGCGGGACAAGGGTGGCAGAAGGTGGCTCCGACCGCCTGCGGCACAATCATTACGCCGATGGCAGCAATGGCTACGATGCCAGCTCCGACGTCATGCCCTATTTCTGCATGGAATGCCGCTGATCTCCTGTAGGAGCGAGCATGTTCCGGGCGGCGTTCCGACGATGGTCGTGAACGATAACGCGTAGAACCAGATGCCCAGCGGCGCCCGTGGGTTTCTCGCGAGCATGCTCGCTCCTACAAGGGTAAATCTCATGCACAAAAAAATCCGGAGTCCTGTGAATGGGTCCGGATTTTTTGTTGCGCGTGTAGTCAGTCCTTGAAATCGGTGGACAGTGCCAGCTCGTTCCATTGCGCCAATTCCTGGGCGACAAAGCGGTTTTTCGCTTCGATGCGCGCGATGGTATCGCTGCCCAGTGCCAGCCGTTGTGGCGGCTTCGGTGCATTGACCAGGGCCAGCATGGCGTCGGCGAACTTCACCGGATCGCCCGGCTGGGCATGGTTGGCGGCTTCGGCATGCTTGCGCATGGCGCCGACGGTTTCATCGTAGTCCGACAGTTCCAGCGCGGTCTTCACCAGCGATTGCTCGTCGAGGAAGTCGGTGCGGAAGAAGCCCGGCTCGACCACCGTGGCATGTATCCCTAGCGGCGCCAGTTCCTGGTGTAGCGCTTCGGTAATACCTTCTACCGCAAACTTGGTGGAACCGTAGACACCCCAGCCCATGTAGGCGTGGTAGCCGCCGATGGAAGAAATGTTGATCACATGTCCGCTGCGCTGGCGACGCATGTGCGGCAGTACCGCCCGGGTCACGTTGAGCACGCCGAAGACGTTGGTGGCGAACAGACGCTCGGTCTCGCTGGCGCTGGTTTCTTCCACCGCGCCCAGCACGCCGAACCCGGCATTGTTGATCAGCACATCGATGCGGCCGAAACGCTTGATGCCTTCTGCGACGGCCTGATGCGCTTGCTCCTCGCGGGTCACGTCCAGGCGCACGGCCAACAGGTTGGGATGATCGCCGAGCCTGGCAGCTATTTCTTCGGGCTTACGGGCCGTGGCAATCACCGCGTCGCCGGCACGCAGAGCACGTTCTGCGATGAGAGTACCAAAACCACGGGAAGCCCCAGTAATGAACCAAGTACGCATTTCAACTCCTCCTCTCAGCGACCCGAGCGTTATTGCCGGGCCTTCTTGATGAGTTGACGCTACTTTAAAACTGCCTTACTGATGTGATAATCCCAGCAATATTGCATGACTTTGTGAAAGGTATTCACATATGAAAGCGCCTTCGGCCGCTGACCTCTCGACCTTCCTGTGCGTGGCCAATCACCTGAACTTCAGCCGCGCAGCGGTCGAACTGGGGCTGACCCCTTCTGCTTTGAGCCATGCGGTGCGCACCCTGGAGAACCGACTCGGTGTCAGGCTGTTCAATCGCACCACCCGCAGCGTCGGCCTGACCGAAGCCGGCGAGCGTCTCTTTGCCCGACTCAAACCGGCCTTTCGTGATATCGACGATGCCCTGGAAGACCTGAACCATTATCGCGAAAAACCCTCGGGCAACCTGAGAATCACCGCGGGTCGCCAGGCCGCCGAACTGGTGTTGCTGCCACTGGCCAGCAAGTTCCTCGAAGCCTATCCGGACGTCAAACTGGAGATCGTGACAGACGACGCGCTGGTCGATGTGGTGGCGCAGGGTTTTGACGCCGGCGTACGCTTCGGCGCTCGGTTGGAGGCGGACATGGTCTCCCTGCCGATTGGCAGCTTCATGCGTTCCGTGGTCGTGGGTTCAGCGGATTTTTTCCGTAAACATCCCATTCCGCAAAAACCCGAGGATTTGCATGGCCTGCCGTGCATCCGCCATCGTTTCCCCAGTGGCGCTATGTATCGCTGGGAGTTCGAACGGGGTGCAATCGCCCAGGAAATCGAGATAGACGGCCCGCTGACCCTGGGCGACGTCAGCCTGATGGTCGGCCCGGCGTTGCAAGGCGTCGGCGTGGCCTACATCTTCGAAGACATGGTCAAGGCGCAGATTGCGGACGGCAGCTTGATCCAGGTGCTGGGCGACTGGTGTCCCTACTACCCCGGCCTGCATCTGTACTACCCAAGCCGACGGCATGTGCCGGCAACGCTCAAGGCTTTCATCGAATTTGCGCGAGCGGCACGGGAGGTCGCTCCACGATAGGTTTTTTTGGAACCTGTAGGAGCGAGCATGCTCGCGAAAAACCTGAGGGCACCGCGGGGTGCCAGGCTCCCCGCATCATCGTTGACGACCATCGTCGGAACACGGCCCGGAACATGCTCGCTCCTACAATAAATCGGGTGCAGCCGGCCTCAACCACCGGGGCGGTCTGCTACAGTTCGCAAGCCTCGTTTTCCCGAACCTTCCTCAATGTGGTGGGTTTGCCCCCGGCCGAATGGCTCAAGCGCGATGGCTGTGAAACAGGCGAAGACGTGCCGCCGCTGACGGCGCGGGTCGTACAATCTGCTGAAAATTTTTACCCCAAGAGAGCACCGATGATCACCTGCTACCTGAAATACGTTATCGACCCCTACCAGCTCGAGGCCTTCGAGCATTACGGAAAATTGTGGATCCCCCTGGTAGAAAAATTCGGTGGCCAGCATCACGGCTATTTCCTGCCATCCGAAGGCGCCAACAACATCGCCATGGCGATGTTCACCTTTCCAAGCCTGGCGGCCTACGAAAGTTACCGCCAACAATCGATGAGCGACCCAGAGTGCATTGCCGCCTTCAAACTCGCCGAAGATAAAAAGTTCATCCTCAACTATGAGCGGAGCTTTCTGCGGCCGGTGTTCGGCGACCGGGATCGCTGATTCAGTCTTGGCGCAGGTCCAGGCAATAGGTGAAGTAGCCCGGATCGCGCACATAGCCCAGTGACTCATACAGGCGCTGGGCACTGCAGTTGTCGGTGGCGGTTTCCAGGGTCATGCCCTTGGCTCCCATCAACCGCGCAAAGTCGCGGGCGGTATTCATCAGCAGCGTACCAACGCCTTTGCCCCGGGCGGCGGGCGTGGTGAACAGGTCGCCGAGCAGCCAGGTGCGGTGCGCGTCGATGGAGGAAAAGGTTGGGAACATCTGCACGAAACCCAGCGCCTGGCCGACGGTGTCCTCGGCGAAGAAGATCACCGACTCGTCGCGGGCAATGCGTTCGGCGATGAAGTCGCGGGACTGGGGCAGGTTCGACGGCTGGCCGTAGAAGCCACGATAAGCGTCGAATAACGGCGCGATCGTGTCGATGTGGGAGGCGTCGGCGCGAAGGGCCAGGATAGCCATGAGGGTGCTCCATTGCGGTCTTGGGAGTTTGAGCCTAGCAATGGCAATCGAATTTTTCCTGTGGGAGCGAGCCTGCTCGCGAAGGGGCCATGACATTCAACATTGATGTTGACTGGTCCATCGCTTTCGCGAGCAGGCTCGCTCCCACACAGGATTTGCTTAAACGCGCACGTTACGTCCTGGCAAGGTCGTGCGCTGGCTGTTTTCCCAATTCTCTACCAGCCCCACTGGCACATCCGACGCTGGCAACATCTTTACCCCGCGAACCAGGTCCGAAGCCCGTTCGGCGAGCATGATGGTCGGCGCATTGAGGTTGCCGTTCGGTTCGGTCGGGAACACCGAAGAGTCGATGACCCGCAAGCCCTTGATGCCATGCACCCGCAGCTCGGAATCCACCACCGCCATGTCGTCCTCGCCCATGCGGCACGAGCCACAGGGGTGGTAAGTGCTTTCGAGGTTGTCACGAACAAAGGCATCAAGGTCTTCATCGCTGGTCACCAGCGCTCCGGGGGCGATTTCGCCGTCGCGGAAACGGTCCATGGCTTTCTGGCCGATGATCTCCCGGGTCAGGCGGATGCAGCGGCGGAAGCCTTCGCGGTCCTCTTCGCGCTCCAGGTAGTTGAAGCGAATCTCCGGGTGTTCGTACGGATCGGCCGACCGCACGCGCACATAGCCACGGCTTTTCGGTTTGTTTGGCCCTGTGAGCACCATGAAACCGTGGCCCTTGATCGGCTTGTTGCCGTCGTAGCGCATCGCTGCCGGCAGGAAGTGGAACTGGATGTCCGGCCAGCGCAGGCCCTTCTCGGAGCGAATGAAACCACCGGCCTCGAAGTGGTTGGTGGCGCCCAGGCCGTCCTTGAACAGCAGCCAGCGCAAACCGATCATCAATTTGCTCAGCGGGTCCATCTTGCTGTTGAGCGTCACCGGTTCCTTGCAGCCGAACTGGATGTACACCTCGGCGTGATCCTGCAGGTTCTCCCCTACGCCCGGCAGGTCATGGCGCACGCCGATCCCGGCCTTGCGCAGGACCTCGGCCGGGCCGATGCCGGAGCGTTGCAGCAGGTGCGGCGAACCAATCGGCCCGGACGAGATCAGGACTTCGCGGTTGCAATAAACCTGGTGGGTCTGACCCCCGTGGTCATACATCACCCCGACTGCACGCTTGCCTTCGAGGATGACCTGGCGCGTCATCGCATGGGTAATCACCGTCAGGTTCGGACGGCCCATGGCCGGACGCAAGTAGGCGTTGGCCGTGGAGCAGCGCACGCCATTTTTCACGGTCATGTGCATCGCACCGAAACCTTCCTGCATGTAGCCGTTGCAATCTTCGGTCTTGATGTAGCCCGCCTCCGCGCCGGCTTCGACCCAGGCCCCGTACAACGGATTTTTCATGTGATTGCCGTTGGTGGTGTGCAGTGGTCCGGTCTGCCCGCGATAGCTGTCGCCACCGGACTCGTAGCTTTCGGCGCGCTTGAAGTACGGCAGGCAATTCTTGTAGCCCCAGCCCTGGGCGCCGAGGGATTCCCATTCGTCGAAATCCAGGGCGTGGCCGCGAATGTACACCAGGCCATTGATCGACGACGAACCACCCAGCACCTTGCCCCGCGGGCAATGAATGCGCCGGCCGTTGAGGTAGGTTTCCGGCTCGGTTTCGTAGCGCCAGTTGTACTTCTTGGTGTTCATCGGGATCGAGAACGCACTGGGCATCTGGATCACCACGCTCTTGTCGCTGCCGCCGAATTCCAGGACCAGCACCGAGGTGGCCGGGTCTTCGCTCAGGCGGTTGGCCAACACACAACCTGCCGAGCCTGCGCCAATGATGATGTAGTCGTATTTTTGCGTGGTCATTCTTTGCGTGGTCATGGCTATCTCCCGACCGTCGTTTGAGTGAATACCGGCCGTGGTTGCTGTTTATGGGTCAGCGTGTCGCCAGTGGTGTATTGCGGGGAGGTTATTTCGACCTGCTGGATAACGGCCTCTTCGCGCGCAAGGTCGATCGAACGGCTCAGCCAGTAGTACGCCAGGCCCGAGACGATCAGCCCCACCAGCCAGGCGATGTCGATGCTGCCCAGGGCCTTGGCCAGCGGGCCGACATACACTTCGCGTTGCTCGACGCCGTCGTAGATGTAGAAGAACGGAATCATCGAGATAAAGCCGATGGCATAGGCGGCGATGCCACGCAGGCCCCAGTTGCCGTAGATGTTGCCGTGGGGCATGAAGAAGTGCGGGATGGCGTAGCGGCCCTTGCGCACGAAGAAATAGTCCGTGAGGTTGACCGAGGTCCAGGGCACCAGGAAGTACAGCATCACCACCAGGTAGATGCCGAGCACCGACAGGCCTTTGCCGGAACTCTGGATGCTCAGGGCCACGCCCAGTTGCAGCAGGATCACGAACGCGATGGCGAGGATCCGCGCCTTGCGGGTCGGCTCGATGTGCCTGATCGAATCGACACAGGTCAGGGTAGTCAGCTTGGCGCTGTAGATGTTCATCGCGATCACCGGCAGGAACGCCAGGATGGTCACCACCACGACCGCGGTGCCCATCAGTGGCGACACGGTGTTGCCGACTTGACCCAGGGCCACCAGCACATCCGTGGAGTGCAGGTGATCGGCCAGCCAGCCACCGACGGAAATCATCCACGCTCCGGACAACGAAGCGCCGAGAAACACCACGGCGATCAGCTTGCCGCTGGAGGTGTTCTTTGGCAGGTAACGCGAGTAGTCCGACACGTAGGGGGCATAGGCGATGTTGTAACTCGCCGCGGCCGCGAACTGCGCGATGAAACCGGTCCAGTTGAAGCCCAGCGGTGCGGGGGCCGCTTCGCCCTCGGCCAGCGCCGGCAACACGGCGTCCGGTACCCAGCCCATCAACACCGCCAGGGTCACCAGGCCGTACAGCGGCAGCGACAGGCACAACGCCCATTTGAAGCTGCGGTGCATCCAGTCATGGCCGAGGATCGCCAACACCGCCGCCGGGAGGGTCACCGCCACCGCGATCACCGCGGGGCTGAAACCGAACAGCGTGTGCAGGCCCTGCATCATCAGCACCAGGTTGACGATGTTGAACCCGGCGAACACGAACAGCGTCGCCAGCAGCACCAGGATCACCCCACGGTAACCGAACTGCGCGCGGGACTGGATCATCTGTGGCAAGCCGAGGTGCGGGCCTTGCGAACCGTGAAACGCCATGAACAGCGTGCCAAACATGATGCCCAGGGTGCCGGCGAGTGTGGTCCAGAGCGCGGTCAGGCCGACGCTTGGGCCGACGAAGCCGATGGTCATGGTGAAGAAGGTGAAATTGCCGAGGAACCAGAACGGGCCCTGGCTCGACAGTTTGTCGGTGCGCTCGTTCTCGGGGATGAAGTCAATCGAATGCCCCTCGACAACGGATTTGTCGTCGAGGGAAGACACACTCGTGGCGGACTTGGCGTTAGTGTTCATGATGGACTCTTATTGTTGGAAGATCATGACGAGATAACCGCGTTCTTTTCGCGCGTCCGTGCCGATTGACCTGTAGGAGCGAGCCTGCTCGCGATGAGCCCAGGAACACCACGGGGTGTCAGGTTGCCAGCGTTATCGTTGGCGACCATCGCGAGCATGCTCGCTCCTACAGGGGGCTGGCGTCAGCCAGGCAAGGTGATCCACACCGCCTTGGTTTCGAGCAAGTAATCGAGCTGCTCGGCGCCCAGGTCCTTGCCGAACCCGGACTGCTTGTAGCCACCGAACGGCATCGACGGGTCGAGGGTGCCGTGGGCGTTGACGTAGACCGAGCCGGCCTTGAGGCGTGGTATCAGGCGATGCACCTTGCCCAGGTCGTTGGAGTACAGGGCAGCCGCCAAGCCAAAAGCTGAGTCATTGGCCAGGGCCAGGGCCTCTTCATCATCATCGAACTTTGCTGTCACCAGCACCGGACCGAAGATTTCTTCCTGGACGATGCGCATGTCGTTTCGGCAGTTGGCGAAGATGGTCGGCTCGACGAAGAACCCCGGACCATCGACAGGTTGGCCGCCGTACACCAGTTCGGCGCCTTCGGCCTTGCCGGTCTCGATGTACTCGGTAACGCGCTGCTTTTGCAGGGCCGACACCAGTGGGCCGATGAAGCAGTCCGGGTCCAGGCCCGGGGCCATTTTCAGGGTGCGTGTATAGGCGATCAGCTCACGCAGGAATTCGTCATGGACGCTGCTATGAATATAAGCCCGCGTACCGGCATCGCATACCTGCCCGGAGTTGAAAAATACGCCATTGGCGACCGCTTGTGCCGCGGCCGGAATGTCGGCATCGGCAAACACGATGACTGGCGACTTTCCACCGAGTTCGAGGGTCAGCCGCTTCATGTCGTCCAGCGCCGCGCGGCCAACGGTAAGGCCCACCGGGGTGGAACCGGTGAAGGTCAATTTGTCGATGCCGGGGTGGGTGGTCATGGCCGCGCCGACCACGCTGCCGCGACCAGTGACAATGTTGATCACGCCGTCCGGAATGCCCGCTTCCTGCACCAGTTCCGCGAAACGCAGGGCCGACAGCGAGGTCAGCTCAGCGGGCTTGACCACCACGGTGCAACCGGTGGCCAGCGCCGCGCCAAGTTTCCAGGCCATGGTTTGCAGCGGGAAGTTCCACGGCACGATGGCGCCGACCACCCCTACCGCTTCCTTGCGTGTATAGGCCAGGTAATTACCCGGCAGCGAAGGCTCGACGGTGCGCCCGTGGAGCTTGGTGGCCCAACCGGCGAAATAGCGCAGTGTATCGACGGTGCCCTGGATATCGACGTCCTTGGCGAAGGCTACCGACTTGCCCATGTCGATCGATTCGATTTGCGCCAGCTCGTCGGCGTTCTGTTCGATCAAATCCGCCAGGCGCTGGATCAGGCGTTCGCGTTGCGCCGGTTTTGCCTGGCTCCATTCACCCCCATCGAACTGCGCGCGGGCTGCTTGCACGGCGCGGTCCAGGTCTTCAGTGGTGCCCATGGGAATGCGGGTGATCAGGCCTTCGGTCGAGGGCTCGATGACTTCGGACGTCTGGCCGTCGCTGGCGTCGACCCAGGTACCGCCTATGAACATCTTCTGCGCTTTGCTAAGGAAGGTCTGGGTGGCTTCGCTGACACCAAACTTCTGCAGGTAACTTTTGACGATCGTGTCCATTTTTATTCTCTCTGCCCGGCAGTCAGTTCCTGCCGGGTCTTCGTGGTTTCGATATTCAGGCTGGCCAGCTCTTAAGCCAGCGATTCGCTTTCGGCGGCGGCTCGCACCAAGCCCCGCTCGTGGAAGATGAAGCCGATGCTGTTCAGCAGCAGCTGCGCAGCGAGGATCGAGGTCATGCCGGTCGGGTCGTACACCGGTGCCACCTCCACCAGGTCCATGCCAACGATGTTGCCTTTGCTGCGCTTGGCCAGGGCCTGGATGATTTCCAGCACTTCGTAGTAGAGGAAGCCGCCGTGGCTCGGGGTGCCTGTGCCGGGGGCGATGGACGGGTCGAAACCGTCGATGTCGATGGTGATGTAGTAGTTGATGTTCTGCGGGATCAGCGCCAGTACACCTTCGACGCCAAGGCGACGCACATCGCGCACCGAGAGGATCTTCGAACCGGCCTCGTGAGCCGCTTCGTAGTCGTCGCGGTTGGACGACGAGACGTTGCGGATGCCCATCTGGGTCATGCCGACAATGTGGTTCATTTCCGAGGCGCGGCGCAGCGGGTTGCCGTGGCCGTAACGCACGCCGTGGCGCTCGTCGACGAAGTCCAGGTGTGCATCGAAGTGGATGATGTGGATCGGGCCGCGCCCTTCGAACGCCTTGATGACCGGTGCGTGCACCGAGTGATCGCCGCCCAGCACCACCGGCATCACACCGGCATCGAGGATCTTGCGCACCGCGTATTCGGTGTTCTTGTTACTGGTGGCCATGTCGGTGTGGACGATGTCGGCATCACCGACGTCGACCATGCGCACGTCCGATGCGGTGAGGTACATCACGTCATCTTCGTGATCGTAGGCCCCGGCGTGGCCGAAGGAAAACAGCGTCGATGCTTCACGAATCCCGCGTGGTCCGAAGCGTGCGCCGGAGCGCCACTGGGTGCCCATGTCGTTGGGCACGCCAAGCACCGCGACGTCGGCATCCAGCGCATCCCAATCGGTGCACACCGGGGATTTGCCAAAGGTGCAATGACCCACGAATGGCAGGTTCAGACGACCGGATTCATAACCGTTGTTCGACATTTCTAGCCTCTCCACTTCTTGTTATCGGCTTGGCGGAACTGCAAGGCGACCGCCGTTGGAAAGACTATGAGCGCAGGTTTTCGTGGAAAAAATGCTAAACATCAGATACTCATATCGGCATTCCCGATGCATCCCCATGCCGGAGGTTCCCGATGATCCAACTGCACGATGTCGACCTGAAACTGCTCAGGGTATTTGCCACGATTGTCCGCTGCGGCGGTTTCTCCGCCGCCCAGGCGGCGTTGAACGCCGGGCAGTCGACCATCAGCGAACAGATGACCCATTTGGAAACCCGCCTTGGGGTCAAGCTCTGCCAGCGCGGGCGCAGCGGCTTTCGCCTGACCGAGCAAGGCGTGGCGATCCATGAAGCCACCCAGCGCCTGCTGTCGGCAGTGGAAAATTTCTGCATGGACGCCGACGTACTCAAGCAGCACATCAGCGGCAAGCTCAACCTGGGGATCATCGACACCACCATCACCGACCCCGATTCGCCGATCCCGCGCACCACCCAGCGCTTCGTGTCGCGCGGGCATGACGTACACCTGAACGTGTACGTCGGCACTCCGGCAGAACTGGAAGAACGGGTGCTCGACGGTCGCCTGCACCTGGCCATCGGGCATTTTCCGATCCATGTACCGGGCCTGCTGCAATCGCCGCTGTATCAGGAAGCGCTGGGCTTGTATTGCGGGCGCCGGCACCCGCTGTATGGGAGCACGGCCGAAGGTGCCGAGTTGCTCGAAGAAATCGGCGCGGGTCGCATCGTCGTACGCGGCTACATGCAGCAATACGACCTGGAACACTTGGGCGTGAGCAAGGCGGCGGCCACCGTGGACAATATCGAAGCCTCGGCGATCCTGATCATCTCCGGCGCCTACATGGGTTTTCTGCCCGAGCACTTCGCCGCCCAGTGGCTCAAGTCAGGCGAAATGCATCAACTGGGCCCGGCGAGCCTGCGGCTGAAATCACCGTTCGACGTGATCACCCGGCGCGGTGTGGCACCGCCGCCGATCCTGCAGGCGTTTCTCGAGGACCTGGCGGCCAGCACCCGCAAAACGGCCAATGGATGACGTGACGCTCGCCAAACTCGAATTCGCCCCGGCATACTGATTTTCGTTCGCCCATCTTGCAGGCCTGTCATGCGCATCCACGTCACCTTCATCGACCGCGTCGGCATCACCCAGGAAGTGCTGGCCCTGCTCGGCGGGCGCAGCTTCAATCTGGACGCCGTGGAGATGGTGCCGCCGAACGTCTACATCGACGCCCCGACCCTCGGCGCCGAAGTACTGGAAGAGTTGCGCGAGGCACTGTTCGGCGTGCGCGGTGTGCAGGCGGTGACCCTGGTCGACATCCTTCCGGGGCAACGTCGGCGCCTGCAACTGGACGCCTTGCTGGCCGCCAGTTCCGACCCGGTGCTGGCGGTCGATGATCGTGGGCACGTGCTGCTGGCCAACCCGGCATTGATCGCCCTGTGCGGTCGCGAACCGGCCGGTGAATCTCTGAGCGCGCTGTTCGACGATGCCGATTTGCAACGCACCTTGATCGCCCAGCATTTCCGCCTGCCCATGCACGAGGTCAGTCTTGGTGGCCACACGTTGCTGCTCGACGCCATGCCGATTACCGACGCTGGCGCCCTGCTCACCCTCTATCAGCCGAATCGCATTGGTGAACGCCTCTCGGCGCTACACCATGATCACGCCGAAGGTTTCGATGCGCTGCTCGGCGAGTCGCCGCCGATCCGCTCGCTCAAGGCCCGCGCGCAACGGGTGGCGGCCCTCGACGCACCGCTGTTGATCCAGGGTGAAACCGGCACCGGCAAGGAACTGGTGGCCCGCGCCTGTCACGCAATCAGCGGTCGCCGCGATAAGCCGTTCCTGGCCCTCAATTGCGCGGCGCTGCCCGAGAGCCTGGCCGAAAGCGAGCTGTTCGGCTACGCCCCCGGAGCGTTCACCGGGGCACAACGGGGTGGCAAGCTCGGGCTGCTGGAACTGGCTGACCAGGGCACGGTATTTCTCGACGAAGTCGGCGAGATGTCGCCGTACCTGCAAGCCAAGCTGCTGCGTTTTTTGAGTGATGGCTGCTTCCGCCGGGTCGGGGGCGATCGCGAGGTCAAGGTCAATGTGCGGATCCTCAGCGCGACCCACCGCGACCTGGAAAAAATGGTCGCCGAAGGGCACTTTCGCGAAGACCTGTTCTACCGCCTCAATGTCCTCAACCTGCAGGTGCCGCCACTGCGCGAACGTGGCCACGACATCCTGTTGATGGCCCAGCACTTCATGCAGCAGGCTTGCGCGCAGATCCAGCGCCCGGTCTGTCGCCTGGCGCCCAGCACCTTTCCCGCCCTGCTTGGAAACCGCTGGCCGGGTAATGTGCGGCAACTGCAAAACGTGATCTTTCGCGCGGCGGCGATCTGCGAGAACCCGTTGGTGGACATTGACGACCTGGACATTGCGCGCACCGCTGTGGAGCGCCGGAACGATGGCGAGGTGGGCAGCCTTGAGGAGGCTGTCGAGGGGTTTGAAAGGAATTTGCTGGAGCAGCTTTACCAAAGTTATCCATCCAGCCGGCTACTCGCGGCGCGCCTGCAAACGTCCCATAGTGCGATTGCCATTCGGTTGCGCAAGTACGGCATACCCAACAAGTCGTAAGACCACCTCGGTCAAATGTGGGAGCGGGCTTGCTCGCTCCCACAGGGACTGAGTACCACTTTGATGCTGTGTGCAAATCGATACAGCGTATCGAAATCAAGACAAAACCTTCTCAACCTGTCTACACCGGACTTCGGCCCCTTCCCTTCCCGTGCCTGTCTTGATTTCAATACGGCAACCGCGCATCAATTTGCCCAATAAATCACTAAGCCATTGATTTAAAACAACTAATCAACCTTGGCACCACCCTTGCTATCTCTCCTCCAGCCAAGCTCGCTACCCACACCCGAGCCTGCCCATCGCCTCCGCCACCTGCAGCGGATGAGTCTGAACAATGAGGAGTTGATATGAGCGAATTGCGTTTTACCGTCGAACACGAATGGCTGCGCACCGAAGCTGACGGCACTGTCACCGTTGGCATCACGGCGTTTGCCCAACAGGCATTGGGGGATGTGGTATTCGTTCAGGTGCCTGAGTTGGGCAGCTTCGACGCCGGAGCCGAAGTGTCGGTCGTGGAATCGGTGAAAGCCGCCAGCAGCATCGGCATGCCGTTGGACGGTGAGGTGCTGCACGTGAATTCGGAACTGGACAGCAACCCGGAGCTGGTCAACGAAGACCCGCTGGGCGAAGGCTGGTTCTTCCGTTTCCAGCCCGCTGACGCTGCCGCGCTCGGCCAACTGCTGGATCAGGCCGCCTACGACCGCCTGATCCAAGACCAGATCGACGCCTGAGGACTGCCCATGACCGCCCTCCTCGACACACATGACGAATTCATCGCCCGCCACATCGGCCCCCGCGCCGGTGACGAGCAGGCCATGCTCAACACCCTCGGCTTCGACTCCCT
>NZ_JBXAHO010000044.1:0-51874 GCF_058795195.1 Pseudomonas sp. GW823-FHT06B06
CGGCAGGACGCCGGTTTAGCCGCGCTGGGCCATGGATGGCCCATCGCGGCGACCCACGGAGCAATGCCGGAGTGAGGACATGCCGAGCCCTGGCGAGGCACCGAGTGGTGGGGCAAAGCCTTTTGCTTACTTTTTGCTGGGCCGGCACTCCGGCGTTTGGAAAAGTGAGTCGCTGTAAGAGCGAAACCGCCAGCCGCCATCACCGAACAAACGGATAAGCTCCCAATCCAATCCAATCCAATCCAATCCATACATATAACGTCAAGCTTAAGTAAACAGCATTGCTTGTAGGAGCGAGCCTGCTCGCGAAAAGCCTGAGAGCGCTGCAGGGTGTCAGGCTTCCAGCGTTATCGTTGTCGTCCATCGCGAGCAGGCTCGCTCCTACAAATGCATTTAGCGCAAGGCCCGGGGGGTTACCACTGCACGCCAAAAACTTCGCGCAGCTCATCCAGCGCGGCCTGGTCGAGCGGGGCCGGCTTGGGGTTGCTCATCAGCCACAGGCGTGCGGTTTCTTCCAGCTCTTCCAGGGCATAACTGGCCTTCGACACCGAGCTTTCCCACACCACCGGACCCAGGCGTTCGAGCATCACCCCGCGCACGCTGTTGGCCAGTTGCGCCACCCGCTCGGCTACCTTCGGCGAGCCGGGACGTTCATAGCCGATCAACGGGATATGCCCGACCTTCATCACCTGATAGGGCGTCAGCGGCGGCAGGATGTCATCCTGCTGCCAGACCCCGGCCAGCGTCAACGCCACCAAATGCGTGGAATGGGTATGGACCACGCCGCCGACACCCGGGTTGCGATCATAGACCTCACGGTGCAAGCCCAGGGTCTTCGACGGTTTGTCGCCGCTGACCCATTCCCCGGCCAGGTTGACCTTGGAAATGGCGGCCGGGTCCAGACGGCCCAGGCAGGCGTCCGTGGGTGTGATCAACCAGCCATCGTCGAGCCGGGCGCTGATGTTGCCGGCACTGCCTACCGTGTAGCCACGGCTGTACAACTGGCTGCCGACGTCACAGATTTCTTCGCGCAGGGCGTTTTCGTTGCTCATGCTTGAACTCCCGCCAGGTGTTTCAGAGCCTTGGCGAAGAAGTCAGGGCCACCGAAGTTGCCAGACTTGAGTGCCAGGGCCAGTGGTTCGCCGGGCGTGCTGACGCAAGCGGGCACCCCCGGATCAATTTGCGCACCGATCTGCAACAGCTGGATATCCAGGGCTTGCACCACGGCCCCGGAGGTTTCTCCCCCGGCGACCACAAAGCGCCGTATCCCGGCCTGGTGTAGCCCGCTGGCTATCCGGCCCATGGCCTGCTCGACCATATTCCCCGCGCGCTCGGTACCCAGTTCACGTTGTACGGCCTTGACCTCATCCGGGGAGCTGGTGGCGTAGATCAGTACCGTTTCCGCCGTGTCAGCGACGAAGGCCAGTGCCTGTTCGATGACCGGCGCTCCCGCCGCCAAGGCCAAAGGGTCGATCCGAAAGGCTGGGCGACCGGCCTGCAGCCAGCTCGCCACTTGCCCATTGGTGGCTTGCGAAGCGCTGCCCGCGAGCACCACTTCGCCGCCGTCGACTTTTGGTACCAGGGTGGCGTCCAGCTCGCGAAGTTTGCCAGCCCGTCGGAAGTTATCCGGCAAGCCCAGCGCCAGCCCTGAACCACCCGTCAGTAGCGCAAGACCGGCGCAAGCTTCGCCCAGCAGATGCAGGTCGGCATCGGTCACCGCATCTGCGATCGCCATGCGCACACCCTCGGCGCGAAGCTGCGTGATGCGCGTGCGAATGCTCTCCACGCCTTTGGACACCGTGTCATGGCGCAGCAGGCCGACTTTGCCCTGACTCTGCGCTTGCAGCACCCGAACAAGGTTCGCGTCTGTCATCGGTGTCAGCGGGTGATGCTGCATGCCCGACTCGCTGAGCAACTGGTCCTGCACGAACAAATGCCCACGAAAGACCGTGCGCCCGTTCTCCGGGAAGGCGGGGCAGGCCAGGGTGAAATCACTGTCCAGCGCTTCCAGCAAGGCTTCGCTCACCGGGCCGATGTTGCCGTCAGCGGTCGAGTCGAACGTCGAGCAGTACTTGAAGAAAATCTGTTCGCAGCCACGTTCGCGCAGCCAGCGCAGCGCTTCGAGCGACGCCTCAACGGCGTCGGCGGCCGGCACGGTGCGAGACTTCAGGGCGATGACGATCGCATCGGCGTCGAGGTGTTCGGCAACCTCGGCGCCGGGTATGCCGATGCTTTGCACGGTGCGCATGCCGCCGCGCACCAGCATGTTGGCAAGGTCCGTGGCACCGGTGAAATCGTCAGCGATGCAGCCCAGCAGAGGGCGGGCAGGGGCATTCAACATGTCGGGTTCCTCATCCGGGCAGATAATCAGTCATGTACTGCTTGATCACAGCGCGGAAATCTTCATCTGCGGTGAAGCCCAGGTCCCGGGAATAGGTGGCACAAAAGGACCCCGGCCACGAACCGACGATGCGCTCGATCGCCGGATTGCGCTCCAGGCTGATCCGCGCGGCCACTTCCGTACCAGCGACCTCGCGCAGGGCATCGATCATCTGTTCGACGGTAATCGACAGGCCCGGCATGTTGATCACCCGACCCTCGGTCATCTGCTCGCCGGCCAGCTCATGACCATGGATCAGGTTGGCGATCGCCTGCGCTGGCGACATCAGCCAGAGCCGCGTATCGAGGGGCACCGGACACACGCTGGGCTGGCCGTTGAGCGGTTCGCGGATGATCCCGCTGGCGAAGCTGGAAGCGGCCAGGTTGGGTTTTCCCGGGCGCACCACGATGGTCGGCATGCGCAGGCTGCGGCCATCGACAAAACCGCGTCGGCTGTAGTCGGCGAGCAGCAGGTCGTTCATGGCTTTTTGCGTGCCATAGGAACTCTGCGGTGCCCACACCTGATCATCGCGCACGCGTTCCGGCAGTTGCCCGCCGAATACCGCGACGGAGCTGGTCATCACCCATTTTGGGCAGGTACCGAGCAAGCGAATGCGTTCGAGCATGTTCTGGGTCGCGGTGAAGTTGATGCGCATGCCCAGTTCGAAGTCGGCCTCCGCCTGGCTGGAAACCACCGCAGCCAAATGGAAGATGCTGTCGGTGCTGGCGTCGATCAGGCTGTCCAGCACTTCAGGGTTGGCGATATCGCCACACACCACCGTTACCCGCGGATCATCGATGCCCTCGAGCGCGACCCTGTCGAAGGCGACGATTTGCCCGATGGGCTGGGGCTGGCCTGCACGGTCGGTCAGCGAGCCGCGCAGCAGCAGGGCTTCGATCAGACGGCGGCCAAGGAAGCCGGCTGCACCGGTCACGAGAATTTTCATGAGTTACTCCAAACGTCAACGGTTGACGAGTTTTCCGGGAATTCGGAAGACCAGCAGGGCGCCGAGGAACAACGCGCTTGCCATCACATACATGCCGATCGTGGTGCTGTGGGTCGTGTCCTTGAGGAAGCCCATCAGGTACGGCGAGACGAAACCCGCGAGGTTGCCCCAGGAGTTGATCAGGGCAATGCCGGCGGCCGCGGCGGTGCCACCGAGGAAGGCGGTAGGCAGGCTCCAGAACAGCGGCAGGGTGCTCATGGCCCCCATGGAACCCAGGGTCAGGCCGATCATCGAAATCGTGAAGTTGTCGCTCCAGGTGGCGGAGATGAACAGGCCGATACCGCCCAGCACCGCGGTCAGCGCCAGGTGCCAGCGACGCTCGCGCAACCGGTCGGCGCTACGCGACACCAGGATCATGGTCATTGCGGCGGCGGCATAAGGAATGGCGGTGAGCATGCCGACCTGCAAGACATCGCTGACACCGGCCTGGCGGATCAGCGTCGGCAACCAGAAGCCCACGGTATAGAAGCCGGCGATCATGCAGAAATAGATCGCCGTCAGCAGCCAGATGCGCGGCTGCAGGAACACCTCTTTGAGGCTGTGGGTTTGATGGCCTGCAGTTTCGGCGTCGATGCGGGTTTGCAGCAGGGTTTTCTCTTCCCGGGTGAGCCAGCCGGCACTGGAGATGCGGTCGCTGAGGCAGAAGATCACCAGGATACCGACGGCGATCGAAGGCAACCCTTCGAGAAAGAACAGCCATTGCCAGCCAGCAAACCCGTGGTCACCGTTGAAGGCGCTCATGATCCAGCCGGACAGGGGCGCACCGATCAGTCCCGAGAGCGGCACTGCCGTGGCGAACAGGGCGTACATCTTGCCGCGGCGATGGGTCGGGAACCAGTAGGACAGGTAGAGGATGACACCCGGGTAGAACCCGGCCTCGGCGATGCCCAGCAGGAAGCGCATGATGTAGAAGGACATCGGCGTACTGACCAGGGCCATGGCCGAGGAGATGATGCCCCAGGTGATCATGATGCGTGCGATCCACAACCGCGCACCGACGCGATGCAGGATCAGGTTGCTGGGAATTTCCACGAGGAAGTAGGCAATGAAGAAGATCCCTGCGCCGAGACCGTAGACGGCTTCGGAAAACTGCAGATCGTCGGACATCTGCAGTTTGGCGAAACCCACGTTCACCCGATCCAGATAGGCGACGAGGTAGCACAGCAGTAACAGCGGCAGGATACGCCACGCGGCTTTGCGATACGCAAGGTCCTCGAAGCGATCGGCGGGCGCGATGGCACCGGTTTGAATCACTGATTCAGTCATGTGTTTCCCCCATCCTTATTTTTGTAGTGGGTGACGTTGTTTTTGTCGGATTTACATGAGCAGCGGTTTTTTATCATAATACGTCATACGAATTCAAGGCGTAGAATCCAAAGAGGACGACGGGTCTAAAATGCAGTACCGTTCACCGATTTGAGCCCAGAGATGCCTATGCCCACTCCTGACAAATCCCCCTGTTCCGCCGAGGCACTGGCCGTTCTGAAGGACTCCGCCAAGGGCACGCTGTCCGATCAGGTGACGGCGGCCCTGAAGGCCTATATCGCCAACGGCGAAGTACTGCCGGGTGCTCGCCTGCCCACTGAGCCCGTGCTCTCGGAGCGTTTCGGGGTGAGCAGGACGGTCATCCGCGAGGCGATCTCGCGCCTGAAGTCAGCCGGCCTGGTCGAGGTCCGCCAAGGCAGCGGCACCGTCGTCAGCGAAGGTGCGCACATCAAGGCGTTCACCATCGACCTGGACGTCAGCGGCTCGATCGAGGCGGTATTGCGGGTCACCGAACTGCGTCGCGGTATAGAAGGGGAGGCTGCGGCACTGGCGGCACAGCGGCATTCGCCGGCGCAACTGGAGGCCATCCACCAGGCGCTCAAGGCCATCGATGCCGCCGAGCAGGCGGGGCGCGATGGCGTCGAGGAAGACCTGGCGTTCCATCACTCCATTTCCAGGGCAACGGGCAATCCGCTGTACCCGTCACTGCACGAGTTCATCGCGCAGTACATCAAGGAAGCGATCCGCATCACCCGCTCCAATGAAGAGCGTCGCCACGACCTGGCCAGGACGGTGCATGTCGAACACTCCGCCGTGTACGAGGCCATCGCCGCACGAGACCCCGAAGGCGCGCGCCATGCCGCGCTCAACCACATCAACAATGCGGTCGAGCGGCTCAAGAGTGCCGATCCCGCGTTCTGGCAGAATCCGGGGGCGAGAACCTCTTAGCCTGATCTGTAACGGCCCGGATTACCGGCGAAGGCTGCGTAGAATGTTGCGCTGACCTTTCGGCCCTCTTCGCCGGCAAGCCTGGCTCCTTCGGTGTTTGTTTGCACCGGGCGAGGCGTCGTGATCACCACTGGCCTGTAGGAGCCCGGCTTGCCGGCGAAGGCGACCTCGAATATTGCATTTACCTGTCTGGCCTCATCGCTGGCAAGCCAGCTCCTACAAAATCTGCGCAGGGCGTTGACTCTTGGGTGCCGGATTTCCTGCCTATGTCTTACAGCAGGCTCCACGACACCCCGACATACACCCCCATACCTTCACCCGGCGTCGACCGCGCCGCGTCCAGCCCTTTGTCGTCGTAGCCCGGCGTGACGGTAGCGGCGTAGTGCTTGTCGGTCAGGTTGCGCATGTCCACCCAGGTCTGCCAGTCACCCTTGGGCGCGTTGTAGCCCAGGGTCGCGCCGAACAGCGCGTAGGGATCGGCGTAGTAGCTGTTGGCGTAGTCGACCGCCACCTTGGACACCCATTGCGTGTTGAGCGCGGCGAAGAATCCCTGGGGCCAGTCGTAGCGCAGTTCGCCCTGGTAGTAGTGCATCGGCAGGCCCGGCAGGCGGTTGTCGCCGAAGCGCTCGTCGTCCTGGTAATGGAAGTCACTGAAGGTGTAGCTCTGGCGCAGGCTCAGTTGACCGCCATCGTTACCCGACCACAGGTTGCTCGACAGGCTGGCTTCCACGCCCTGGTGCACGGTGGGGCTGGCGTTGAGTTCGTAAGGCGTGGTGGCGTTGGCATCCGGCAATACCGAGAGCAGTTCGTGGCGCACCTGGGCGTAGTACCAGGCCAGGCTCCATTGGCCCATCGCGCTGTCGCCGCGACCGCCCAGTTCCAGGGTGGTCGCGGTCTGGTTTTGCAGCTCGACTGGATCACGCTGGGTGCCGGTGGCGGGGCCGCTGCCTGCCGGGAAGCGGATGTTGGAGCTGTAGATCAGCGACCAGGGGTGCGGCGCCTCGACCGAGCGACTGAGGTTGCCGAACAGTTGCAGGTCGGGCGTGAGTTGGTAGCGCAGCCCCAGGCGCGGGGCATAGTCCCAGTCGCCCTGACTGGTCTTGCCACCGCCTTGCGGGTAAGTCACCGCGCTTTCCCGGCGGGTGTAGATGGCTGCCAGGCCCGTGGTCAGCCATAGGTCGTCTGCAATCTCCAGGTCATTGCCCGCATGCAGGACGCTGTCCGAACCCTGGTAGGTGAAGTTGCGCATGGGCGTGCCTGGCGCATAACCGGCCGTGTTGCCGGTGGGGATGCGCACCTGCTCGCTGGCGCCGGCGTTGGGCAGGTGCTTGGTCACGCGCAGGCCCAGCGTGCTCTGGCTTTGCAGGCCCCAGAGGGTGTCGCGACGCTTGTAGTCGAGGGTGCCGCTGACATCCGTGTACGCCACCTTCAGGCGGTTGGGGCCTTCGCGCAAGTCCATGGGGTAGTCATGGTAGGCAAGGCCGGCCAGGATGCTCGAATCGTCATCGATGAACCAGGTGGTCTTGTTGCCGATGAAGGTGCTGCCCGGCTGTTCACGGCGATCGTCGCGCGCCACGTAGGCGGGGTTGGCCGCGCGCGGGTCGTGCTCGATGGAGTGTTTGGTGACCCGGCCGGCGAGGTCGTTGTCGGTCTGGCGGTAGCGCAGGTAGAAGCGCGTTTCCAGGTTCGGGTTGAAGCGATAGCCGAAGTTGGCGATGGCGCCCTGGCTCTCGCTGGCGGAGTGATCCTGGTAGCCGTCCGAACGGGCGTCGGTCAGGGCCAGGTAGTAGTCGAAGTCCCCCAGCACCTGCCCGGAGCTGACCTGGCGCTGCTGATAACCGTGGCTGCCCGTCGCGTAGCGCACCTGCAACCGTGGTGCGTTGTAGCCGGTATGGCTGACGTAATCGATGGCCCCGCCCAAGGCCAGGGCACCGCGGTCGAAACCGTTGGCGCCGCGCAGCACCTCCACATGGTCAAGCCATAGCGGCTCCAGCAGCTCATAGGGCGTGCCGCCGGGACCGGTCAGCGGCAGGCCGTCGAGCATGGCGTACAGGCCCGAGGCATGGGCGCCCGGCGCACGGTTGATGCCCGACCCGCGGATCGAGATCTTCACGCCTTCATTGCCTGCCGACTGGGCATAGATGCCTGGCTGATAAGCCAGCACATCCTGATTGCTCGCTACCCGGCCCTGCAGGGGGCGGCGCATGTCGACCACGTTGGTGCCGCCGGGTACCTGGTCGAGCCGCGCCTTGGCGTCCTCGATCCCCTGGTCCTCGTCACTCGGGTTGTCGGCCCCGATCAGCACTTGCCCCAACTCCAGGCCCTGGCCCTGGGCGATCGCCGGACAAACAAGGGCCAGGCCCAGCAACGCGGCGGACAGGGATTGGGGCGAGGGCATTGAGAAAACTCCAGACAGGGGGATACGGGCAGTGAAGTCTGCGACGTATGAAAGAACGAACGGAGCACATGATGATTTTGCTGTTGCGCCAGGAACAGGCTTATCGGCAGGGGCGAGCCTGGCGTGAAATGGCGACCGTCCATGTCGTCGCGCTGCGGGAGGGCGCCTACTGTCGAACAGGCGCAAGGTTCACTGTAGGAGCGAGCATGCTCGCGATGGTCGTGAACGATAACACGTTGAACCAGATGCCCCGCAGCGCCCTCTGGTTTTTCGCGAGCATGCTCGCTCCTACAGGTAGGCAGTCGCGGTTGTTTCAGCGTTTGTTCAACGCTGCTTCCGCCGCCGCGATTTCAGCCTGGCGCTTGAGGATCACGTCGCCCACCGGCGGTCCCTGGAAGCGTCGCGCTTCGAAACCGAACCAGACGATGGCCGTCAACACCAGGAAGCCGATGGTGATGTACAACGCCCAGTCGTTCGGTGGCTGGATGCCGATGACGAAAATGATCACCATCGACACGACCGAGAGCAGGGCGAACACCGTGTACCAGAAGCGCCCCATGTTCCACGGCCCCATGGTCGGCCATTTTGCGCTCCCGTAGGCAAACAGGCCCAGCACGATGGGAATGATGAAGGAGAAGAACAGGAAGATCACCGTGCAGGAGACCACGATGGTGTACACCGGCGTTTCTCCGATCGATATCACCGACGATCCCCAGACGAACAGCACCGCCAGTGTGGCACCGGTCCAAATGGCTGCCACCGGGCTGCGAAAGGTTGGCGAAACCGAGGCCAGGGCTTTGGAGCAAGGCAGGCCGCCGTCGCGGGAAAACGCGAAGATCATGCGTGAAACCGAGGTCACGGTCGCCAGGCCACAGAGCACCTGCGAGATGAAAATCGCCACGTACAAGCCGTCCTTGAGCAGCGGGTTAACTTGGGTATTCATGGCCCAGAAGAACACGCTCCAGCCTTGCTTGGCCGCTTCGTCCATGCTCGGCAACATCAGCACGAATGCGCTGAGCATCACCCAGCCGAACAGCAGCGACCAGACCACCGACATGACCATTCCCCGCGGCACCGACATGGCCGCATTGCGGGTTTCCTCCGAGGTGTGGGCAGAGGCGTCGTAGCCAGTGATGGTGTAGATCGGCAGCAGCAGGCCGAGCATGAAGACCCAGCTGTTGGAGACTTCCGGCCAGACGCCGCCACCCGCCGCGCCAGAGTAGTTGCCGAAGGTCACCAGCCGGGAGAACTCGTAGCTGGGGGCTGATATCAAGCAGACGATGGTCAGCGCCAGTGCGGTGGCGAAGATCAGGTAGCCGGAGAAATCGGTGAGCCTGGCGGTCAGGCCGATCCCCAGGTGATTGCACAGGGCCTGGAGACCCGTGAGGATCGCCAGGAAAATCACCCGGGTCGTGGTGGTGTCTTCCATGCCCAGCGTGGGGCCAAAGGCGCCGAAAAAGAAGTAATAGGTGCCGACGTTGATCGCCCCGAGCACCGTGACCAGCCCCAGCAGGTTGAACCAGGCCGTGAGCCAGCCGGTAAAACGGTTGCCGAGGATCGAGCCCCAGTGATACAGGCCGCCTGCGGTGGGGTAGGCCGAGGAAATCTGCGCCATGGCCAGGGCGAACACGCCGGAAATCAGGCAACCAATCGGCCAGCCGATACCGATCGACGCGCCGCCGGCGCCCGAGGTGCCCTGGGCCAGTGAGTTGATGCCACCGGAAAGGATGCAGATGATCGAAAAGGAAATCGCAAAGTTGGAGAAAACCCCCATTCGTCGCGACAACTGCTGGGCGTAGCCCATGCTGTGCAGCACCTTGACGTCATCGTCGTGCGCGTCGGTGCCGGGCTGGCTTGCTGGGTTCATTGTCGTGTGCCCCTTCAGGTTTTGATACGCAGCCATCCGGCGCTCCGGATGGATTGGCTTTCAACCCCTTGTCGTACTGCTCCTGTTTCCTATCGGTGAAACCTGCCTGCTTTTGTGTAGCAGCGAGCATGCTCGCGATGGAGGTTAACGATTACTCGGGGCGTCAGGTTCCCCGCGTTATCGTTGAGGTTCATCGCGAGCAGGCTCGCTCCCACAGTCAGGTTCCCCGCGTAATCGTTGGCGTCCATCGCGAGCGTGCTCGCTCCTACAGAAGGCGGCCGTGGAGGGCCGCCTGGAAAATTTCCGCTACACCGGCCCGGGTCAAGGGCAGCGGGTTGCCGCCGGCCGACGGGTCGACCACCGCCATGTCGGCGATCAGGTCGGCTTGCTGGTCATCCACCCCCAGCTCGAACAGCGTATGCGGCACGGCGATGTCCTTGCGCAATTTGAGGACGAAGGCCAGGAAGCTGTCGAAGCCCGGGGAGGGCAGGTGCAGGTACGCCGCCAGGCGTGTGATGCGTTCCTCGATGGCCGGACGATTGAACTTCAGCACGTAGGGCATCAGTGTGGCGTTGGTCATGCCGTGGTGGGTGTCGTACAGCGCGCCGATCGGATGCGCGAGGGCGTGCATCCCGCCCAGGCCTTTCTGGAATGCAGTGGCGCCCATCGCCGCCGCCGCCAGCATTTGCCCGCGTGCATCGAGGTCCGAAGGGGTGTGGACGGCACGCACCAGGGCATTGCTCACCAGGCGCATGCCTTCGACCGCAATGCCATCGGCCATGGGGTGGAAACCAGGGGCGCAGTAGGACTCCAGGCAGTGCGCCAAGGCGTCCATGCCTGTGCCTGCGGTGACTTTGGCCGGCATGCCGACGGTCAGGGCGGGATCGCTGATGACCACGCGCGGCATCATTTTCGGGTGGAAGATGATGCGCTTGGTGTGGGTGCGATCGTCGATGATCACCGCGGCGCGCCCCACTTCCGAGCCCGTACCCGCGGTGGTCGGCACCGCGATGACCGGGGCAATGCGGCTTTCATCGGCGCGGGTCCAGTAGTCGCCGATGTCTTCGAAATCCCAGACCGGGCGGGTCTGGCCACTCATGAAGGCGATGAGCTTGCCCATGTCCAGGCCGCTGCCTCCGCCAAAGGCCACCACGCCATCGTGGTTGCCCGCGCGCCAGGCGTCGAGCCCGCCTGCCAGGTTGGCTTCGACCGGGTTGGGCTTGAGGTCGCAGAACAGCGCGGCGCCCAGCCCTGCATCGCGCAAGGCATCCAGCGCAGCCGTGGTGATCGACGCACGCCCCAGGCCGCTGTCGGTGACCAGCAGCGGGCGCTGGATACCCTGGCTGCGACAGGTCTCGGCCAGTTCCGCGATGCGGCCGACACCGAAGCGGATGCTCGTGGGGTAGTTCCAGTTTCCAGTCAGGCTCATGGCTCAGATCTCGTGGCGCAGATGGAAGGATTTGGCACGGGTCAGGTGTTCGTATCCCAAGCGGGAAAGGGTCACGCCGCGGCCACTGTTCTTGACCCCTGTCCAAGCCAGGGTCGGGTCCAGGTAGTCGCAGCGATTCATGAACAGGGTGCCGGTTTCGATCTGCTCGCCCAGGCGTTCGGCGGCGGCCAGGTCCCGGGTCCAGATGGACGCGCTGAGCCCGAACTCACTGTCGTTCATCAAGGCAACGGCCTCGTCGTCGCCGGCAACTGGCATGATGCCGACCACTGGCCCGAAGCTTTCATCGCGCATCACCGACATCTGATGGTTCACATCCACCAGCACTTGTGGAGCCAGATAGGCGCTGCCGGGCACATCGGAGGCGAAGGCTAACGCGTCGATCAGCGCCCTGGCGCCCTCACTCAATGCCTCGGCGATCTGCCCGCGCACGAAATCGGCCGCTTGTGGATTCACCATCGGTCCGAGGGTGGTGGCGCGGTCCAATGGATTGCCCAGCACGTACCGGCGGGTCAATTCGGCGAAACGCTGGATGAAGGCCGGATAGATTGTCTGATCGACATAGATGCGCTCCACGGCGCAACAACTTTGTCCCGAGTTGAAGAAGCTGCCGTCCACCAGGTTTTCCACCGCGTGTTCGAGGTCGGCATCGGCCCGAACGTAGGCAGGGTCCTTGCCGCCGAGCTCCAGGCCGGTGCCAATGAAGCCTGTGAGTGTCGCCTGCTGGACGATCTTGCCGGCCTCCACCGAGCCGGTGAAATTCACCTGCTGTATGTCGCCGGAGGCGATGGCCAGCGCAGTCGAGGCGTGGTCAAGCACCAGGTTCTGGAACAACCCTTCAGGCAGATGCGCCCGACGAAAAGCTTCGGCGAAACGCTCACCCACCAGCAGGGTTTGCGAAGCGTGTTTGAGGATGACGCTGTTGCCAGCCATCAGCGCCGGAATGACCGAGTTGACTGCCGTCAAATAAGGGTAATTCCACGGGGCGATCACCAGCACCGTGCCCAGCGGTTCGCGCTTGATATAGCGCTTGAAACCCGCGACAGGCCCGGGCTCCACCGCTGCCAGAGCTTCAGGCGCAATGGCGATCATGTGCCGCGCACGTTCTTCGAAACCACGCAGTTCGCCGGCGCCGAAGCGCACCGGTCGACCCATCTGCCAGGCCAGTTCCGGGACGATGTCATCCTTCATGGCCAGCATTGCGTCCACCGCTGCGCTGCAAATGGCCGCACGTTCGTTCAGCGGCCGGCGTTTCCACTGCGCCTGGGTATCGGCCGCCGCCGCCAGTGCCCGATAGAGCTGGCCGGTATCGGCGCAGGGACGTTCAGCATAAACCCGGCCATCGACCGGGGAGATGAGTTGAATCGTCTTGGTCATGGCAATCTCAATAGCGCTCGAAACCGCGCTGCAGTTCCCAATCGGTAATCCGCCGGTCGTACTCCTTCTGTTCCCATTCGGCGGTGTGCACGTAGTGATCGATGACCTCGTCACCGAAGGCCTCGCGCAACATGCTCGACTTCTGCAATGCGGCACTGGCCTCACGCAAAGTCTTGGAGACCTCGGGCAAATGCTCGTCTACGTAGGCATCGCCCTCGAAGGGCGCGGCGAGCTCGAGCTTTTCATCGATGCCCGCCAGCCCGGCAGCGATCAAGGCGGCGAAGGCCAGGTAAGGATTGAGATCGGCACCGCCAATGCGACATTCGATTCGGATCGATTTGCTGCCCTCGGCGCACAAGCGAAAGCCCGCGGTGCGATTGTCCCGGCTCCACACTGCGCGGGTAGGGGCGAAGGTGCCGGCCTGGAAGCGCTTGTAGGAATTGATATAGGGCGCGAGAAAGCAGGTGATGTCGTTGGCGTACTTGAGCTGCCCAGCCACCCAGGCACGCATCAGCTTGGACATGCCGAACTCGGCCTTGGCATCGAAGAACAGCGGCTTCTTGGCGTTCTTGTCCCACAGCGAATTGTGGATGTGGCTGCTGGAGCCGGCGGCGTCATAGCGCCACTTGGCCATGAAGGTGATCGCCTTGCCCTGCAGTTGAGCGATCTCCTTGCACGCATGCTTGATGATGACGTGATGGTCGGCCATGGTCATCGCGTCGGCGTAACGGATGTTGATTTCTTCCTGGCCCGGGCCCCATTCACCCTTGGAGTTTTCCACGGGAATGCCGCTGGCCTGCAGATGCTTGCGAATTGCCCGCAGCACCGGCTCTTCGCGAGTGGTCTGCAGGATGTTGTAATCCTCGATGTAGTGCCCGGCGGTTTTCGGCTTGTGGTAGTTGCGCTTGTGGATGGCCTCGTAGCTCTCGTCGAACAGGTAGAACTCCAGTTCTGAAGCGAACATGCCGGTGTAGCCGCGTTCACGCAGGCGCTCGACCTGTTTTTTCAGGATCGCCCGCGGGCTGTGGGGCAGGTCCTCTCGATGGTGATGGTCCAGCACGTCACACAGGACCAGCGCCGTGCACTCAAGCCAGGGCACCTTGCGCAAGGTGCGCATGTCGGGCTTGAGCACGAAGTCGCCGTAGCCTTTGCTCCAACTGGCGGCGGCATAGCCCGGCACCGGCTCCATGTCGATGTCGTCGGCCAGCAGGTAATTGCAGCAGTGGGTTTCTTCATGGCCGCTGTCGATGAAAAACTCGACCTGGAAGCGCTTGCCAACCAGGCGCCCCTGCATGTCGACCATGCACACCAGTACGGTATCGATCTCGCCAGAGGCGGCAGCACGCTTGAGTTGGTCAAAACTGAGGAACGGCTCGGTCATCACGGCAATCCTGCGCAAATTGTTTGGGCCTGTCTGAGATAGCTGTTGCAGACGCTCTCCAGATAAAACCAACAACTGCCGCCGCGAGCATCGTAGGCAATAAGCTGACGTAAGCTTAGCCTACTGTCGCTTTTCGCAAGTTTTTGCTGCGCAGGGTTTGTGAGCCTCTACAGTCGTTGAACGGCTACTTTCAAACTTTTGAAGAGGAGGCGAGGCATGCAACGATTTACTGGCGGCTGCCTGTGCGGCAATGTGCGGATTACGGCGTCGGGGCAGCCCTACCGGGTTGGCCTCTGTCATTGCCTCGATTGCCGCAAACACCACGGGGCGCTCTTTCACGCCTCGGCGATCTTCCCTGAGGACGCGGTGACGATCGAGGGCGAAACGCGCGACTACGCCGGGCGCTATTTCTGTCCGCGCTGTGGCTCGTCGGTGTTTGCCCGCAGCGACGACGAAATCGAAGTGAACCTGGGCTCGCTCGATGCCCCTGACCAGTTGCAGCCAACCTATGAAAGCTGGACGGTGCGGCGCGAGTCCTGGTTGCCGGCGTTCCCGCTCGCACGGCACTACAAGCATGATCGAGAAGGCACCGGCCGATGTGATGGCTAAATGATATGGCTTGTAGGAGCGAGCATGCTCGCGATGAACGTCAACGATAACGCTGGCAACCTGACACCCAGCGGTGCTCTCAGGTTCATCGCGAGCATGCTCGCTCCTACAGAAGATCAGCGTGTCGTCCTGTCCGTTAGGCGATATCTCCTGGCTTGTTAGCGTTAGCCGGCAATCAGGGCGCGCGCTATTGTGGTCGCACGTTCCCGGCCGCCTGGATGATCCCGATGACCCGCCCCCGTTTCTTGCCCGATAACTTCACCCTGACCCTGATCGGCGTGGTCCTTCTCGCCAGCCTCCTGCCCGCCAGTGGCCAGGTGGCCGTGGGCTTTGGCTGGTTGACCAATAGCGCTATCGCGCTGCTGTTTTTCCTGCACGGCGCAAAGCTGTCCCGCGAGTCGATCATTGCCGGCGCCGGCCACTGGCGCTTGCACTTGCTGGTCTTTGGCCTGACGTTCGTCCTGTTCCCGCTGCTCGGCCTGGCGCTCAAGCCTGTGCTGTCGCCGATGATCGGCGCCGACCTGTACATGGGCATGCTCTACCTCTGCGCGCTGCCAGCCACCGTGCAGTCGGCGATTGCCTTTACCTCGTTGGCGCGAGGCAACATTCCGGCGGCGATTTGCAGTGCGGCAGCGTCCAGCCTGTTCGGGATCTTTCTCACGCCATTGCTGGTGACCTTGCTGCTGGACGTGCATGGCGAGGGCGGCTCGACCCTCGACGCGATCGTGAAAATCAGTGTGCAGTTACTGCTGCCGTTCATTGCCGGGCAGATCGCTCGCCGCTGGATCGGTGCCTGGGTGGCGCGTAACAAGAGCTGGCTTAAATTTGTCGATCAGGGCTCGATCCTGCTGGTGGTGTACGGCGCTTTCAGCGAAGCGGTGATCGAAGGCATCTGGCACCAGATTCCATTGCGCGATCTGGCCGGGCTGGTGGTCGCCTGCTGTGTGGTCTTGGGGTTGGTGTTGCTGGCGTCCACCGTGCTGGGCAAGGCCTTGGGTTTCAACCAGCAAGACCGCATCACCATCCTCTTCTGTGGTTCGAAGAAAAGCCTGGCCACAGGTGTGCCGATGGCCCAGGTGCTGTTCGCCGGCAGCACCATCGGCGTGTTGATCCTGCCGCTGATGCTGTTCCACCAGATTCAGTTGATGGTCTGTGCGGTGCTGGCCCAGCGGTTCGCCAATCGCCCTGAATCGGTGCCTGAATTGATGGCACAGGTCGATCCTTGATGGTAAGTCGCTGTTTTAAAATAAAATAATGATGCAGGGGGGTTCCCAGGCGGCAAGAAAGTTGATAAATTGCCGCCCATTCCTGCAGGGGGCCATCCACGGCTCTCCAGGTAGCCGCTACAGGGGCGTCGCCAAGCGGTAAGGCAGCAGGTTTTGATCCTGCCATGCGTTGGTTCGAATCCAGCCGCCCCTGCCATCTTTTGATCAGCCGCGCTCGTGCATTGCACGAGCGCGGCTGATTGCATTCTGAATATCCTCTCCCCGCAACAAAATACCTTCCCACTGCACAGTGTCTCCTTCGCAGGCTCACGACAGCTCGTTCGCTCGATCCCGTTTGCCCATGATGACGAGTGGATATCTGCAAGAAGCCGATTATGCTTCTAGAAACCTTGCAGCGATGCGAGGCCGTCAGCCTGTGTGCATGCTTTGCGCAATCCGTAATCCGATGACTTCAGCCCTAGGGCCTGGGTGCGGCTATAAGACAGTGGGTACTCCGGCCTATAACAAGAGCAAGACGGAGAAGACTCATGGCCGCAATCGACAACACAACCACGGGCAGCGCGCCCAACCGCGGGATCACCAAGGAGGAGCGCAAGGTCATTTTCGCCTCGTCCCTGGGCACCGTGTTCGAATGGTACGACTTCTATCTCTACGGCTCTCTTGCCGCGATTATCGCCAAGCACTTCTTTGCTGGCGTCAACGAGACAACGTCCTTCATCTTTGCCTTGCTCGCGTTCGCCGCAGGCTTCGCCGTTCGCCCCTTCGGCGCCATCGTGTTCGGCCGTCTGGGCGACATGATCGGGCGCAAGCACACCTTCCTGATCACCATTGTGATCATGGGTATCTCTACCGCCGTCGTGGGCTTTTTGCCCGGTTACGCGACCATTGGCGTGGCGGCACCGATCATCCTGATCACCCTGCGCCTGTTGCAAGGCCTGGCCCTGGGTGGCGAGTATGGCGGCGCAGCGACTTACGTGGCCGAACATGCACCCAAAGGCAAGCGTGGCTACTTCACCTCGTGGATACAGACCACCGCCACCCTCGGCCTGTTCCTTTCGCTCCTGGTGATCCTGGCCTGCCGTACAGTCCTCGGCAACGAAGCATTTGAGGCCTGGGGCTGGCGGATTCCCTTCCTGCTGTCGATCCTGCTGTTGATCATCTCGGTCTACATCCGCCTGCAGCTCAGCGAGTCGCCGGTGTTCTTGAAGATGAAGGCCGAAGGCAAGTCCTCCAAGGCGCCGCTGACTGAATCCTTCGCCCGCTGGGAGAACCTCAAGATAGTGATCATGGCGTTGCTCGGCGGTACCGCCGGCCAGGCCGTCGTCTGGTACACCGGGCAGTTCTACGCGTTGTTCTTCCTGCTGCAAACGCTCAAGATCGACGCGCAGACAGCCAACCTGCTGATTGCCGGTTCGCTGTTGATCGGTACGCCATTTTTTGTCATTTTCGGCAGCCTGTCTGACCGCATCGGACGCAAGGGCATCATCATGGCTGGCTGCATCCTCGCAGCGGTGACCTACTTCCCGATCTTCAATGCGTTGACCCAGTACGGTAATCCCGACGTGTTCGTTGCGCAGGAGAAGAACCCGGTCACGGTGGTCGCCGATCCCGACGAGTGTTCGTTCCAGTTCGACCCGGTCGGCAAGGCCAAATTCACCAGCTCCTGCGACCTGGCCAAGACCGTGCTGGCGAAAAGGGCCATCCCCTACAAGAACGAGAAGGCCGAACCGGGCACCGTCGCGCAGGTGCGCATCGGCGACAAAGTCATCCCAAGCTTCGAAGGCACCGGCATGCCGGCCGCCGACTTCAAGACCCGCAACGACGCCTTCGTCGCGACCCTCGGCACCGCCCTCAAGGACGCCGGCTACCCCGAGAAGGCCGATCCGGCCAAGACCAACTACCCGATGGTGCTTTTGCTGCTGACCATCCTGGTGATCTACGTGACCATGGTCTATGGTCCGATCGCCGCCTGGCTGGTGGAACTGTTCCCGGCGCGCATTCGCTACACCTCGATGTCGCTGCCTTATCACATCGGCAACGGCTGGTTCGGCGGGTTCCTGCCGACCGTGGCCTTCGCCATGGTCGCGGCCACCGGCGATATCTACTATGGGCTGTGGTACCCGATCGTCATCGCAGTGATGACGGCCATCCTGGGCACCTTCTTCCTGCCGGAAACCAAGGATCGGGAGATTCATCACACCTGAAACCTGGAATGCGCGGAAATATTGTAGGAGCCGGCGGTGCGGTGCATCTGCCGCACCATGTTATCGTTCTTCGCCGGCAAGTTGGATCGCCGCCTGCTCACTCTGTAGCAGCTGTCGCAGGCGGCGATCTTTTGACTTTCGGTGCTTACGCTTTCAAGGGGGCTGATACTGGCATCAACACCGTGCCCCACAGACCCGCCGCGGCAGCACCACCACTGAAGATGAATTGCGGTCCTGCGCCACGCGCAATCGCCTGCGTCCCAGTTGCGATGGCTAGCCAAGGTGACGCACAGCCTGGATGACCCAACATCGCATCGAGGTCGCACAATCCCGTTTTATTGACTGGCATGGGGACTTTACTCAGTACGCTCGCAACATCCACAGCCCGTTGCGCGTTGATACCCACTCGCCAAACCCGCTCGATCGATGTCGATTCAAGCGGCACCCAATCAAGGGCCTGGCGCGTGGCATAAAACAGGTCATCGGAGGAGGGCGTGCGCTCCTGTTCCGGGCGGTGAAGAAAAGCTATCGGCGCTAAGGTGGTTTGCGTCAGGCGGTTGCCAAACAACAACCCGACGGCGGCTTCTGCCTTGCCTTCAGGCTGCTGCGGTGCAAACTGCACAGCCACCACCAACAGCAACGCCCGATCGCGGATACGCCGGTCGAGCCACAGGTCCATTGCAGTCAGTCCGCTGCCATCGACAGGGGTAACGAGCTGGCGAATACCGGATTCGCGCCACGCCTGCCGCCAGACTCGGCGCCACTGGCTCTCCGGCAAACCGCTGTCGACGTCCAGCAACAGGGCCAGCGGTTGATCAGCAGGCAATTGCGCCAACGTTGGCGCCAGGTCGGCGAGCGTCTGCGCCCATATACTCAGCAATAGCGCTTCCGGATTTTCATCGGCATCGCACGATAAACAACTATGGCGAAGTATTGCTCCATCCATTCTGGACGCTTGGGACTTCAACGCCGTCGTCCCACTCAGGAGAGCTTCCAGTTGTGTTGATGCCTCATCGCCAGGCTGCTGAAGCACCGTCTGCAAACTCACGCCCAACACCTGTTGCGAGCGGCGGCCCTGTCGAGTCTTGCGGATCAGGTCTTCTTCACGCGCTTCATCCCAACCTTCGGCGGCACCGTGTTCGCCGACGTATAACAGCGCTCGTCCGAAACCCAGTACAAACCAACTCAGGATTGGAAAGACCAAGGCCGCGCGCCAGAACTCCGTAGGCCGTTGAGGTAAGGTTTCATCGCCGAGCAACAGCGTTCCTCCTGTGCCCAGCAAACAGAACAGCAACAACAGGCTGAGCCAAAGCAAAAAACGAGGTGGTTGAGGGCATAGTGCGGGAGGAGGGAGTTTATCCAGTCTGATTGGCATGTTTTCACCTAACTCTCTGAAAAATTAATTGACTTGCACTGTGTCCATTTCGTGATTTTTTTTATTGTTGTTTTATATGAAACCCTGCACCATCCACCCCACGAATCCTCCGCTAAAACTTTGTCCCCCTTAATTAAATACATATTTGGCGCGTATTGTAGCAACGGCTCCGAGCCGCCCTCATAAAGATATGCTTTTTCCATAATGGAGCCGGTGATAATTTTGCCAGTATGGATGGCGTGAAACAAAGGCGAGCTTACCGTTTTCTCAACACTTTTTTTGTCTTTATACGGGTACGCATATGTTGTTCTTCCCTGCTTATCCACTTCATCTCCACCCAAATGAAAAAAACGAGTGAGCTTTTTGTCCAGAAGTAATGTGTCCGCCTCCAATCTAAAAACACTAACATCGTAAATATCGCTTGCCGGATCCCACGCCCTTGGTATTTCCATGCGATGTACGACGAACAATAGTTCTTCTCCCCCATCATCAACGGGAAGAAAAAATGCGTCAGTGATAACCCCTTCCGTACCCAAGTATGGAAATTCATAAACAAGCTTTGGGCTTTCAGATGGAATAACTGAATAAAGGGATATTCCATCAGGTTTACGGGTTGGTTTCGCATTGGCTTGCAAATCCGTTTTTGTGTAGACAATACATGCATTCACCCGTTCTACATCCATAGAGCTATAAGCTTCCCGAAGACCAATGCTGCTGCATTTATTCGCATCGGATATCTTTGTTGTGCCAAGTTCTACTGTTTGTATGCCTTGATACGCATCGTCGGTTAAATAGTCTAACCCAGGAAGGTCACAGTTTTTATTAAAAACTTTTTTGTCTTGTTTTCTGGCAACAACGTTGTAGCCGAAGGAGTTAAGGCTTTCGAATGAATAAAGGTATTCGCCACGTGCAAAGCGAAGAGCGACCCCGGTACTTTCAGAGTTGCTCGAATTGTAAATTGTGAATATTCCCTTTGGTGGTATTTTTTGCTCTGGATACTGCAGTTCTATTCTTGCCGGACCAACACCGTAGGACGGTTTTCCAAAACGATACTGTACATAGCCACTGTCAGGAGATGTATTGTTCTTCGCGCAAATGGAAGCAACCTTCCCCAAGTAGTTGTCTTGATCCAAACTGGAGTTGAATGCACAGCTAATGTAAACATCCTCACCCTTTTCACATAATGTTGAATTTTTGTCCACGTATCGATCCTTTGCCCAGGACTTAGGGTTCACAAAAGATCCAATAGCCAAACAAACTATCAGTATTTTTTTCAATTTAAATTCCCTTTTTTCAATAGATCAACAAAGTGCCCCCTTCTATCTGGGTGGCTTGCCGTATGTTTATTTACGACAGTGGTTATTGAATCCACAACCTCCAAAGCGCTACCTTTATCTGCTATTTTATATAACTCATTGTTCAGCCAAAAACTCGCAGCCGACCGAACCGCATATTTCACCTCCAACAACAAGTCAGGATTCACAACAAAGTCTGCATAATCGTTTGGCCACTGCGCCGAATGCTTTGTGTGCCAACGTTGAAATAGTGTGTAATTGTGCAATCCTGTCAGCTGTTTTAAACCTCGCCCTCTATACCTCCAACCATCCCCGCTTGAAATTCCTCGGCTGCCGAGTTCGGTGCGCCCCCCATATGCCCCATTGGCAATAGCCTCATAATCGGCGCGACCCATAGAGACACCATTTTCTTTGATTTTTCCTGTCTTGATTTTGTACCCGTATCGCCTTGCTTCTTCCGGGTTATTCCGAAAGTAACTGAACAAGTCAATCAATGTGCTGGATTTATATGCGAAACTCTCATCTATCGATAAAGCCTCCCCGGTTTCTTGTTTTATCTGTGCAAAAAAGTGAGCTCTTCGCAATGGAGTATTTAACTTGAAGAAGTCGAGGTTTGCGTTTAATTCGTCAGCGATTTTTTGCAAATCACCGTTTCGATCTTCACCAAGCTTCGGGTAAATGCTTTTCATAGTTTCAAGGGAAAACTTAAATCGGTCACCACTAAAACTCCCCATCAAACCAACCGGATGAAAGTGATAGGCACTCCCCCATGAAGGCAGCCCCACCTTTTCCGCGACGTCCCTCCACCACCCCAGCTCTGCAATCCGCTGCTTCTCCGCCAGCCAGTTCAAGTGCGGCGTCGAGCCGCTATGGCCGAGCAATTCATCCAGTGCGTCCCATATCTTCGGCTGCTGAAACCATTCGCTTTCCTTATACAGGATCATCTGCGAAATCGACTGCGCATGCGCCGGCAGCTCAAGGGCCGCTTGCAGTTCAGTGGCTGTCATCTTGCCGTCGCGGTTGCGATCGATGATCTCGTACAACCGGTTCTTCATCGGGCCTTTATCGTCTTTTTCGGCAAAGGGGCGATAACGCTCGCGATGCGCGTCGCTGAAACTGTCGATTGCGCTGAGAAAAGAGGCCATCAAGTGTTTGGGTCGGCTGTAGTCGATGATGACGTCATAGCCTTCCCAGGCCCAGGGACTGACCCAGGGCGTTACGCCAATCTCTTCACACACCCAGCCATCGAGAAGATTGTTGTCGGCGTCGTGAAGCAGGTTTTCCAGGTGATACCAGGTGCGCGCTTTGCGGGTCGGGTTCGCAGGCACCTGGATTTTTCGATCCGCCGGCAGGTCATCAAGCAGCTTCTTGGGGATCAACAGGTCGGCCGCACTGCGCGGGCTGGAATCACTGGCCATCTGCATTTGCGCAGCGGTATGTCCTTCTGGCGCCACCACGGGTGTGCCCTTGGCGAGCTTCAGCCAGGTCCTGTCTTTTTCCGGCAGGTGCTGCGCCCAAGCCCGGCTGGCTTCGATGAACGCCTCGACGTCATCACCGCTGAACGTTTCCAGGTGCAGCTTCTGTTCCGGCTGATCCGCGTCACAGTCCTGATACAGGCCGAGGTGGCCGATCAAGTCTCCGGCCTTGATCGCGACGGGGGTGTCGAGGACCATTATCCGATCTGTCGCCAGTGGTTCCAGCACGCTTTGCAGCGCAGCGAACTGTACCCACTGCGTGACCCGTTCCAGTTTGCGAAATTCGCCTTCACCGCTGACGGTGACGACCGTACCTTTGGGCAACTCGCTGATTTCCTTGCGGTGCAGGCTCGCTTCCGGGCGCACCTTGAGTGCATCTCTAGCCGTTTCGATGCGATGCTCGCCGTTCACCACCGACTGCAGGAACCGGGACGCGAGGTAACCGCGTAGCGAGCCATCGGCGTTGCTCAGGCTGGCCGGGCCCAGGCGGTTTTCCAGACGTCGGTACTCGCCGTCGCCGCTGATGCTCAGCTCGGCGCCGCAGGGCAAGAAGTCAGCGACCTTGTCGGACCGGGGGCGGTAGTAAACGTACACGCCGCGTTGTTCGGGATCGTCAGGATCGGGATCGTTCGCCGTGGCCTTGACCCGGTGCACTTCGCGCCAGAATCCCGGCCGTGCGAAGTTCGGATCGTCGTCATACTTCACCCAATCCTGCAGGTGCAAGTACAGGCTGTAGAAGATCAAGCTCGGTGGCTGATCGGTGCTGCCCTCAAGCTTCGGCGGCTGCAGGTGATGACGGACCAGCACGAAGTTGCGCGAGAAGGGTTTTTCAACTTCTTCATTGACGAAGTAGGTCGTTTTCGGCGAATACGTATCGATGCGGTAAGCCACCACTTCGCCGTCGGCCAAGCAGTGCACATGGGACTGCTGTTTCAGGCCCGCAGCGGTACCGCTGTCGAAATGCACGCCGCCGTGCCACAGGCCATTGCGGCCCAGAGGGTAGTAACCGGCGGTGGCGTTGGCCAGGTGGGTCAGCTGTTGTAACGGGTCGCGCGCGTCCTTGAACGGGTGGCACCAGTTTTTCAGCGGCGGCAAGCGTTCGGCTTCGGGAGTCGTCGCTGGCGAAGTGGGTTGGGTGGCAGGGGTTGGCCAGACCCTGGGGGTGCTTGAATCGTAGTGACGGCCAAAAATCCAGTCGAGCAGCGTTGCCATGGCGTGTACGTTCCTTGTAACGAAAGGGGAGCAGGCAGCGAAATGGTCAGCTTCAGAGGGCTGGCGCACGCACGGGCAAAAGGATTTTTATGAGCATCCGCGCGCGAGCCTCGCAAGCCTTCACGAAGTTGGGTCGAGGTGGAAATAGGACGTTTCTGATGGACGCGTAGGATGCTTCTGAGTGTTTGTAAGAAGGCCCTTACGCTAGTTCCCGAAAGCCACAGCGTCTTGCGTCGTTGCCTACGGTTACGCCAGAATCCGCCGGCTTGTGCGCCTTGGGGTCGCTCGGTAACTTGATTCGTGTCACTGCACATCAGTGATCGGGTTTAGCAGCCCGCGATAACCTAAGTCGCATGACGCTTTCATCAGTCAGGTTTACGCCTGCATTTTGATGGTGGCTGTGCGCAGGGCGCCCTTGGGCGCGCCGGCTTCTTAGGTTCCCCGGTCTGCTAACCTGCGTGCAGCTGCCTCCCTTTTCGTTTAGCAGCAGGAGGGTGGCATACCATTAGGAACCTGAGATATGTCCAAGGTCACTCCCGATCCCCCGCGTATTGATCCCACCGACTTAAACAATCGCAACGACCCCATCTCCTCAGCCGCCGACATCAACGCCACCCCACGCAAACCCTGCACCATGTTCATCGTCAACCCTGAACTCGAGACCGAAACCCTCCTGGCCCACGCCTGTGAGTCACTGGCTTCAGCTAATGTCATGGCCCTGGATCTGGCGGATCGCACGCAGGGGGCGAGTCGCAATGTCCTGTTGGGTATTGCGCAAGTCATCATGCTGGGGGAGTTGGCGGTGAACCGCGCGCTGGATCGAATTGATCCCCGGGAATAGAAGATCAAAACATCGCAGCCTGTGGCGGCTCAGGGGAACGCAAAACCTGGTGGAACCCGGCATGCCGACGAAGGCGATTTTCAATGACGCTTTCGCCGGCAAGTCGGATCGCCGCACCGCTGGCTCCTACAAGTGCACATGCCGCTCGTCTATTCGAACGCACACTTTCCCCTGGACACCTTCAAACCAGTACGGCCCGGAAAACCCGGAACTACGTGGTGAGGTGAAACATGTCCAGCGAAACGATCTTCCAGGATAAAGGGCAAGACCCGGACAAGTCACAGGGCGCTGTAAAACCTGCGTCGGACGATCCGGGTAAATACGATCCCCTGACCCAGCCCGACCTCGAAGATGACGACGGCGCGCAGGATTGGAATGAGCGCGACAGGAAACTTCCCGAGGCAGATGAACAAACACCTTTGTCCGACGACAGGCGATAAACGCAGGCGCCCGGCGATAGCCCGATGCACTGCCCAGGAGAACAGCCAATGACACTATTCACGCCCTTGTCGGGTTCGCCTTCGGCGCTTTCGGATGCCGGCGTCGATGGCCCTTACCGTGAACTCTATGGTTTGCTGTACAGCAACGACCCGCAAGCAGCCACGCGGGGCGAACAGTTCCTGCGCGAGCAACTGGCCCTCGCCGCCGAACTCCCCTGTGATCTGCCTGAAGAGCCAGGCCAGTTGTCGTCATGGACGGAACAACATTGTGCCGATGTGGCGCGTGACTATGCCCTCTATCTTGAGGCGCGAAAGCAGGGTGGGGCGCGTCGGTATTTCTCGAACAAGGCCCATGCCCTGTATTTCCTGCAACGTGTTGCCCCGACCAAGGAAGTCGACGGTGCATGGCTGGCCGGGGTGCTGGAGCATTGGCAGGACATGCGCTATGACGGGCTGCTGAGCACCTATCTGGAAGAATTGGGTAACGGCGATGCGCGGCAGAATCACGTGGTCATCTACCGCAAGCTGCTGGCCGCCCACGACTGTGGCGACAGGCAGGGGCTGCTCGACGAACATTTTCGCCAAGGCGCAATCCAGCTGGCACTGGGGCAGTGCAGCGCGATGTTCATGCCGGAGGTGATCGGCTACAACCTCGGCTATGAACAACTGCCACTGCACTTGCTGATCAGTGCCTATGAACTGCGTGAGCTGGGGATCGATCCTTACTATTTCACCCTGCACGTGACCATCGACAACATCAGCAGCGGTCACGGGCGCAAGGCTATTGAAGCGCTGCTCGACCTGATGCCCATGGAGCAGGGGCGGGACGAGTTCTATCGGCGCGTTGCCGTCGGCTATCGACTCAATGACCTGGGGCCGGGCTCGACGGCGGTGATTGCAGGTTTCGATCTGCAGCAGGAAGTGATTGCCATGCTCGAGCGCAAACGCACCTATGGACAGCACATGCATTCCGATTACTGCCAGATCGAAGGCCAGACCGTCAATCAATGGCTGGCAACCCCTGGCCAGACCGAAGATTTTCTCGGCGCCCTGCAACGCAAGGGCTGGATAAAACGGCATGGCCCACCCGGGGAAAGCCGCTTCTGGCAGTTGATCGAGGGCGACACGGCGGCCATGTTCGGCGTGTTCAGTGGCTACGAAAAACAACTGCTGCACGACTGGATCGCCGGTGACTGGCAAGCGCCGCAACAGCAACGGGCGATACGCCGGGTGCCGTCCGATGATGCCTTCGCCGATGGCGCCTGGGCGAACGATACCGAGCTCAAGGCCTTGCAAGACGCCCTGCACGACCAGTCACCGCGACAGCAATTGCAACTGCTGATCCCTTGGCTCTGCGCACAGCGCCATTGTCGTCCCGCCGGGCTCTATGCAACCCGTCGCTTTATTGAATGCGTGGCCCGTTTGCGCTGATTCCAGGAGTGTCATGCATGTCAGAACAACAGATTGCCGAACGTACTTTGCTGGAGCTCGGCAAGCGCCTGGCTGCCCAGGCCTACCGTTTCATCACCCCGACGCCCTTGACCCATGAGCGCGTATGCCAACGCATTGAACCGCCCTTGGCCAAGGACCGGCGTGACGTATTCGGCTGGTCGATGCCTTTTGAGCACACGCTGTTTCCAGCGCAGGAACTGGCTGACCTGGAGCAGGCGGCCATCGTCGAAAAAGACGGCTCGCTGTGGCGGAGCACGGTACGTTGGTCAAGCCTTGGTCCCTTGTTGATTGCCCACTCGGCGTACCCGACGATGCAGAGTGACGCGGTGTTTTTCGGGCCCGACAGCTACCGCTTCGCGCAATTGATCGAAGCGCATCTGCAGCAGCGCTCCGAGCCCGTGCGGCGCGCGGTGGACATTGGCTGCGGAAGCGGTATCGGAGCACTGGTCGTCGCCCGCGCCCGCCCGGACGCCGACGTGCTGGCGGTGGATATCAATCCACGGGCGTTGCGCTTGTCGGCGGTGAATGCCGAGCTGGCCCAAGCCAGGAATGTGAGCGCTTACCACAGCGACGTGCTGGGCAGTGTCGAAGGGCTGTTCGACCTGATCATCGCCAACCCGCCCTACATGAACGACAGCCAGCAACGGGCGTATCGTCATGGCGGTGGCGTACTGGGAGAAGCCTTGTCGGTGCGCATCGTGCGCGAATCGCTGCCGCGCCTGGACAAAGGCGGCAGCCTGCTGCTGTATACAGGAGTGGCGATGGTGGCCGGGACGGATCCTTTTCTCGAATCCATCCAGCCACTGCTTGGCGACGACAGGTTCACCTGGACATATCGCGAACTGGACCCTGACGTGTTCGGCGAGGAACTGCTCAAGCCCGGCTATGAACGGGTGGAGCGCATTGCCGTGGTCGCGTTGACCGTCACCCGGCGCTATTGATGCACCGCCGGTTCAATTGCCATCCGCTACCTTGCGTTCGATCTCGGCAACTTTGCGCCTGAGGTCCTCGGCTTCCTCCTCGGTGGTTTCGGGGGGAGGGGTCGCAAGGGCGTCATCCTCTTCGGTGGACGGGGTGTCGGCAGGGGTGATGTGGTCATCGTTGTTCATGGTACTGGCCTCCGGTGTGTACTCATTGGATCGGGGCCTTCGCTACGAGTTCGAGATTTTCACCAGCCATGCCTGACGCAAGTTAGCCCTTGCACCAATACTCGCTGATCGCGCCGTGTGCACCCTGCACCGGATCCTGGTCGGGGAATGGCAGCGTTTCGATGTTTTGCAACTGCGCAGCGCTCGGCGCTTCTCGGCAAATGTCGGCATGCTGGCTCGGTGGATAGGCGCCGACCACCAGGAAGTCGTCGCTGCAATCCAGGTTGCAATGCCCGGTGCCAGCCGGCAACAACAGCACATCCCCGGCACTGACCTGCAGCACGTGGCCGCCAGGTCCGCCCAACATCAGGCGGGCATGACCGCTGGCTATCCCAAGCACTTCATGGCCTTCGGTGTGATAGTGATGGAAGTCATAAATGCCGTAGCGCCATTGTGGTGGCCAGCCGTTGGCACTGAAGGTTTGTTCGAACAGGGCCGCCGGATCGTCGCCCTTGACAGCGATGGCCTTGGGATAGACCAGCACCGGCAGGCGAGGGTTGTTCGGCACCCAGCCATTGTGTTGGAACATCATTTGTTGCGCGGGAGCATCCGCTTTCGACCTGTTCATCTGTGACCTCCGTCTTTGCCCGGCGTTTTAAAGGCAGGCTATTGCAGGGACCTGTTGTTGAGTGACATTGCCTGGATAGGGGTGGTTCTAAAAACTCGCAGGTGCTTGTGCAATGAACTCCTGGAGGCTGCCCGGCTCAGAACTTCAAGCGCTGAATTTCAAGCTCTGAAGATCAAGAGCATTGAGTCGCGATCAAGGAAAAAAGGGCCATGAGCAACGCGTTAACCCTCGAACGTCTGCTGCAACGGTTTGCTTGTCGGCCGACGAAAAGCATTGCGGACGCCGCACTGCAACCGCTGATGCAACAGCTCGTCAGCGATGGATTTACCGACCTGCCTCTGCCTGGGCAAGGCCGAACCCTGGATCGCTGGCGCACCCTGGCCGCCGTCTCGGCCAGCGATCTGGCACTGGCCAAACTGTTCGAAGGTCATACCGATGCGCTGGCAATCATGACCGAGCTCGAGCCCGACGCGCCACCGGCTGCGGGCACATGGGGCACTTGGGCGGCCGAACCGGCCTTTGCCCGGCTTAATATTGTCGACCGCCAGGCCGGAACCGTTTACTTGCAGGGCCGCAAGGCCTGGTGTTCTGGCGCGGCGATACTCGATCGGGCGCTGGTGACAGCGTGGGATGAGCAGATGCAACCGCAGTTGGTGGCGGTCACGTTGCAGCAGCCGGCAATCAGGCTACTCGACGATGGCTGGCAAGCGGTTGGCATGGGCCTTACGGCCAGCGTCGACGTGCTGTTCGAGGGTGCGCAGGGCCGTTGTGTCGGTTTGCCTGGGCAATATGTCGACAGACCCGGCTTCTGGCACGGTGGGGCCGGGATTGCGGCGTGCTGGTACGGCGCCGCTTGTGCGCTTGCCGATTACCTTCGCCAACATTGTACGCAGCCGTACTGCGACGCCCATGCCCAGGCGCATCTGGGGGCCGTCGATGCGGCATTGTGCTGCGCCCGGGCTGCGCTTCGGGAAACGGCCCTCTGGATCGATGAAAACCCCCGGCGCTCGGCGCAACTTCCTGTCCGCCGACTGCGTGCCCAAGTAGAAGCGGCCGTCGACAGCGTGCTTGCACATGTCGCACGCGGGCTGGGTGCCACGCCATTGTGTCGTGACAGTCACTTCGCCAGGCTCGCCGCCGACTTGCCGGTATTCCTGCGACAGAGCCATGCCGAAAAGGACCTGGCGCAGCTTGGGCAGCAGGTCGCCGCGCAGCCGCTCGATGGGTGGGCGCTGTGATCGCCGGGCCGGCTTCTCAAGAAAACCTGATTCAGGGGAAGGGGACAACACTGGCCGAATGGCAGGCCAGTGACGGGTTGGCGCAGGTGCCAACCATCACTCATCGACAACTGGTGCCTGCGGGGCGGCGCCTGGTCGTCGTCGCCCCGCATCCTGACGATGAAGTCCTCGGGTGCGCCGGCATCCTCGCGGGAATGCAGGGCAACGAGGCCGACGTCCTGATGATTGCGGTCACTGATGGCGAAGCCAGCCACCCGCAATCGCGGCACTGGACGCCGACACGCCTGCGACGGCAGCGCCCGATGGAAAGTACCCTCGCGCTCGCCCGCATGGGGCTCGATGTCGATTTGCAGGACTGGCAACGCCTGGCGTTGCCCGACAGCGCTGTAGAAACGCAGGAGGCGTGGTTGGTCGAGCGGCTGGCGGCATTGATTCGCCCGGGCGATCGTGTGATCACCACCTGGCGCCGGGACGGACACTGCGATCATGAGGCGACCGGCCGCGCGACCGCCTGCGCGGTAGCCCGCCACCAGGCTTGCCTGATTGAAGTGCCGGTCTGGGCATGGCATTGGGCGCGCCCCAACGATGCCCGAGTCCCTTGGGCGCGGGCGCACAAATACCTGCTGGCCCCACACGTGTTGGCGCGCAAGCGCCAGGCCATCGCGGCCCATGCGTCGCAGGTCAGCCGCGACGGTCAGACACCCGCGGTGTTGAGCGGTGAAACCCTCGAACGATTGCTGCAGCCTTTTGAACTGGTGTTTTTATGAGCGTATCCCCCGACTACTTCGAACAACTGTTCGGGGCCAGCGATGACCCCTGGTCCTTCCGGACCCGCTGGTACGAAAAGCGCAAGCGCGAGCTGACGCTGGCCAGCCTGCCGCGCCAGCGCTATCAACGTGTGTTCGAGCCAGCCTGTGCCAACGGTGAACTCAGCGTACAGTTGGCCGGGCGCTGCGACGCGTTGCTGTGCCAGGACCTGAACGCGAAGGCGGTCGACCTGGCGCGCCAGCGCTTGAGTGGACTGCATCATGTCCACGTCGAGCAGGCGGGTATTCCCCGGCAATGGCCGGACGGTGACTTTGACCTCATCGTGCTCAGCGAAGTGGGGTACTTCCTCGATGTGGACGAGTGGCACCAGGTCATCGAAAACACCTTGCGCAGCCTCGGCCCGGCGGGCGGCGTACTGGCCTGTCACTGGTTGCATCCGATCGAAGGTTGTTCGCAGGACGGTCGCGATGTTCATGCGGCGCTTGCCGAACGCCTGCACCTGCATCCTCTGGTACGCCATGAGGAAGCGGATTTCCTGCTCGAATACTGGAGCCGAACAGCAACCTCGATCGACCTTGCCGAAACCTGCCAGTCGTCACCCGGCCAGTGACTTCAGGTAGTCGCCAAAGCCTTCCCGGCACCGGCAATGCTGTCGAGCGCTGGTGGTGACCGGGTTGCCGGCCGTCCACATGATGCGCGCGCCGCTGCGTTCCAGGTCGGCGACCAGCTGCACATCTTCGTGGGTGGGCAAGGCCTGGAATCCGCCCGCCTTGCGATACGCCGCAGAAGAGACGCCGAGGTTGGCCCCATGGATATGCCGATGGCCCTCAACGGGGCGGTAATTGGCGTGATAGCGCTCGCGCACTCGCTCCGAATGTTCGGACCAGTCGTTGACTTCGACCAGGCCACAGACCGCATCGGCGTTGAACCTGATCTGCTCAACCAGCCAGGAATCGGGCACGACGCTGTCGGCATCGGTGAAGACCAGCCAGCGTGCATCCGCCGCCAGCAGGTGTTCGGCGCCTTGCGCACGGGTTTTTCCAACGTTGCGGTGGGTGCAGCTCAACGTCCACACGCCGTAGGCCTGGGCAATGTCCAGGGAAGTGTCCGTGCAGTCATCCAGGACGATCAGGATCCTGACTTCTTCACGGTCCAGGTCCTGGTGAAAAGCCGCCGCCAGCAGCGACTCGATGCATTCCTCAAGACGCTGTTCCTCGTTATGCACCGGGACAATCACTCCTATCATCTGCAGCTCTCCATGGGAGGTTCACCGTAACCTGGCTTTTCGATGTCGACCGGGATCAATGGCCATTGGTTGCAACTGTTTGTGCACAAAGGTAATCACCGATGGCGGGCAACCATCGATCAGGTGCCGTCGATGAAAAAATGAACCGCCGCATCTGTGCTGCGCCCTTAGTCATAAGCACTGGTAGAGGCAATGGGCGTGAACGAACGGACGATTTTCACCGGGTGTGCCGGCTGGAGCCTGGGCAGGGAACATTCAGCCGCCTTTACAGCTGAAGGCACCCACTTGCAGCGCTATGCGGCGCGACTGAACTGCGCCGAGATCAACAGCTCGTTCTATCGCCCGCATCGCCAGCAAACCTACCAGCGCTGGGCGGCCAGCGTGCCGGTCGGTTTTCGTTTCAGTGTCAAGGTGCCCAAGCTGATCAGCCATGTGCAGCGCCTGCAGGCCTGTGATCAGGCGCTCGATGAGTTCGTGCTGCAATGCTCCGGCCTGGGTGATCGCCTGGGCTGCCTGCTGGTGCAGCTACCGCCGTCGCTGGCATTTGACGAGTCGGTCGTCGAAGCATTTTTCATCAGCCTCAGGCGGTGCTTTCCAGGACCTGTGGTGCTCGAGCCCCGACACGAGTCCTGGACCGGTGCCGAGGCACTGTTGGTGCACTATCACATCGCGCAGGTTGCGGTGGACCCTTCGCGTATCAGCACTGACTCGACACCACGGGGATGGCCGGGGCTCAAATACTGGCGCCTGCATGGATCGCCGCGCATCTACTACAGCCCTTATGAATTGCCACGCCTGGAACGCCTGGGGGTCGAGCTGCAAACAGCCACTGCCGAAGGACAGTCAGCCTGGTGCATCTTCGACAACACCGCCAGCGGCGCGGCACTGGGCAATGCCTTGACGTTGGCGCAATGCCTGGATCCGCACTAAACCCCTTTGGTGGACGGCAACAGGATCGTCAGGATGCCCAGCAGCGGCAGGAACGAACACAGCGTATACACGTATTCGATGCCGTGGATATCCGCCAGGTGCCCGAGCAGCGCGGCGCCGATGCCGCCAAAACCGAACATCAGGCCGAAGAAAACCCCGGCGATCATGCCGACGTTGCCGGGCACCAGTTCCTGGGCGAAGACCACGATGGCCGAGAAGGCCGAGGCGAGGATGAAGCCGATGACCATGCTCAGCACGCCCGTCCAGAACAGGTCGACATGGGGCAGGGCGAGGGTGAAGGGCGCCGCTCCGAGAATCGAGAACCAGATCACTTGCTTGCGCCCGATCCGGTCACCGATCGGCCCACCGAAGAAGGTGCCGGCTGCCACGGCGCCGAGAAACAGGAACAGGTACAGTTGCGAGCTGGCCACCGACAGGTCGAACTTCTCGATCAGGTAGAACGTGAAGTAGCTGGTGAAGCTGGCCATGTAGAAGTACTTGGAGAACACCAGCAATGCCAGGACCACCAGGGCAAAACTCACCCGTTGTCTCGACAAGCCATGGGTTGCCTTGGTGCCCTGCTTGAGCTTGAACAGGTTCAGATGGTTGCGGTACCAGCGGCTCAGGCCGTATTGCACGAGAATGGCGAATACTGCGAACAGCCCGAACCAGGCGACGTTGCCCTGGCCATAAGGGATGACGATGGCCGCTGCCAGCAGTGGACCAAAAGCACTGCCGGCATTACCCCCGACCTGGAAGGTCGACTGGGCCAGGCCGTAGCGACCACCCGAGGCCAGGCGCGCAACCCGGGAAGTCTCCGGGTGGAAGGTCGACGAGCCAATGCCCACCAGCGCCGAGGCCATGAGAATCGCCCCGAAGCTGCCGACCATTGCCAGCATCAGGATGCCGACCAGGGTACAGACCATACCGGCCGGCAACAGCCACGGCTTGGGGTGGCGGTCGGTGTAGTAACCAACCCAGGGTTGCAGCAGCGAGGCGGTCAATTGAAAGGTCAGGGTGATCAGGCCGACCTGGGTGAAGGTCAGGCCGTACGTGGCCTTGAGCATCGGGTAGATCGACGGCAGCACGGCCTGGATCAGGTCATTGATCAGATGCGCCAGGGCACAGGCACCGATGACGCGCATCACCAGCGGGCTGGCTTGGCTGGCCACTGAAGCTGTCGCCGTGGGGGAAGTAGTGGTACTGATGGACATGGGATCCTTCCAGAAAAAACGTAAGACGGGGGCTCGGTGCCAGGCACAAAAGCGCTGCCCATTTCAGGGTTTGGCGTTATCCTAGGGACCGTCCGATTGCCTGTCTCGCGCAATTCGGGAGTCGACTATCGTAAAAAGGGCGTCATGATCAAGTCGCTGGAAGAATTCCTCAGAGAGATCGACGACCGAGTCTGCGATGTGAGCAGCAGCGCCACCGACTACCCGGAAAACTGGGTGATCGAAGCGCACTCCCATCAAGCCCACCAGTTGATCTACGCTATCGAGGGCGTGATGGTGGTGCACTCGGGATTGAGCCAGTGGACGGTACCGCCCAGCCGCGGGATATGGATGCCGAGCAGGCACATTCACTCGATTCGCTGCGTCGGCCCGTTGAAGATGCGCAGCCTGTTCGTGCGTCCCGAAGCGTTTGCGGACATGCCGACTGAACCCAGGGCGGTGAGTATTTCGGCGTTGCTCAGTGAGTTGATCAAGGTCTCGGTGGCTATCACCTCACCTTACGACGCGGATTCGCGCGAAGGCCGGGTCATGCGCCTGATCCTCGATGAACTGAGGATATTGCCCACCTTGCCGCTGCATCTGCCTCAGCCCTCGGACCCACGGATCAAGGTGGTGTGTTCAGCGTTGCAACGCGATCCCGGCGATTGTTCGACCCTGGCGCACTGGAGCGCACGCCTGGACCTCGATGAGAAAACCATCCAGCGCCTGTTCCGCAAGGACACCGGGATGACCTTCGGCCAATGGCGCCAGCAGGCGCGGTTGCTACTGGCCCTGGAGCGCATCGCCGTGGGCGAGAAGATCATCGACATTGCCGGGGAACTGGGCTACGACAGCCCCAGTGCGTTCACCAGCATGTTCAAGAAACAGTTCGGCAAGACCCCCAGTCATTTCTTCAGGTGAGGTCTTGCCGGTTTTTTCAGCCGCCAATGCACTCAGATGCTTTTGGCGCCAACGTGCAGAATGAATGGCAAGACGTCAGCCGTGGTAACGACATACCGCGGCCATCGGGTTTTTGCTGCCGGCCACAACAATCCCGCCCGCTTCTTGAATGGCCATGCTGTTGGTGTAATTGAGGATGCCGTCGATGCCGGTATCGGAGAGTCCATCAATACCGAATGTGCGGTCCATTAAACCCTGGGGCGTTACCCTTCCCACCAGGCCCAGTGCGCGGGTGTTCAGTTCACCGGCCACGACGATGGCCTGTTCGGCGTCCAGTCGGGCGCTTTTGAGGTGCAGACTCTGGAACGGGCGTTCAATGGTCACGGGTAGGGCATTGTTGAACGTGTTGTCCGGCTTGCCGTCGGCCAAGGTGCGTGTGACATAGCCCTTGCGGGTAGACGCCACCGAGAACCAGCCGACCGCAACCGGCTTGTCGTCCGGTTGCAGGAGCAGTTGCGTGAGTGTCACCGGCCCGGCAGCTTGTGCAAGCACGGCAAAACCGTCGGTTCCAAACGACGAATCGATTTGCCCGGTCGGGGTGAACGCGGCGAGAAAGGCACGATTGGGGGCAGTGCCGACAACAATGAAATTTCCGTTTTGCCGAACGGCGAGCCCGATGGATGCGGTGTTTTGCGCATCGAACTGGAAGAACACATAGCCCTGTTCGTTGAAGCGTGTGTCCAACTGGCCGGCAGGCGTCAGTTGAATCAACAAGCCTTGATTGGCGTAGGGGCGAAATGTCCCGCTGTTGAAGGCAAAGAGAATTCGGTCGTCGTTGGCGTCGACGACATAGACGCTAGCCCCATCGCTGGTTTGCTGTGGGGTGATATCCGATGATGGTTGCGCGGTGGGCAGTGGTTCCTTGAAAACATATACCCCGTCATTGCCGAAAAGAAGATCAATGGAGCCGCCAGCGTTGAAGCGAGCTACCGCAGGGTAGTAGAGGGTTGCCGGGCTTCCTTCTTGAACGTAGCCCGTCACCAGCAATTTATCGCCGCTCAGCTCAGTGATGCCGGTAGGGGTGGACCGGACTGGGCTGCCTGCGAACCCCCAACGCAGATATCCGCCTGTACCGAATGAGGTGTCGAGCAGGCCGTTTTTTTCCAATCGGAACAGTTTGAAGTCGTTGCCGTCCGCCAACACGCCAATGATTTTCCCTTGGTGAGGGCCGGGGGCTTTCAGGACGGCGATGGCTTTTACGTCGGATCCTTCCAGGATTGTCGTGCCGTCAGTGCCGAAGCTGCGATCCAGATGACCGGCAGGGGAGGTAAGAGTCGACATGATGCTTCTCCAATAGTGAGGCTCAAGCACCCCCGATGGGTACTCAAGCCCCAGCCATTTAATCGGAGATGAATCGGAGGGCCTACTGACACAAATGACAGGTTTGCGATGTTTCGCAGCCTATTTCGCCAGCGCCAGGCGACCCTGAAAACTCCTCCATGGCATCCAGCAACGCCGCGTGGAAGTACGCCTTCGATGCCCGGTCGCAGAGTATGAACAAGCGTGGCTGTTGCGACGACGTGGCATTGACCACGATCACGTTGATGCGCGCCGCCGAGGTTTGCGCCACGGCACCGGGGCCGAACACCTGGGGGGTCATGTCGACGCCGCAGAGTTTGGCCATGACTTCGGGCAATTGTTCACCGCTCAGCTGGAACCAGGCATGGCTGTCCTGGCGTGGCAGCAGGTAGTTGGCTTGATGGTCCAACTCCCAGCGGGCCTCTTCGTCGGCGATGCGTTGGCCCTGGTCTTGCGCACTGCCCAGCAGCAGGTATTCGGTCTGGGACAAACGCACGGCGTAGCTGCCGTCAACCTGGGTGACGGCGTGGTTGGGCGCGTCTGGCAGCACGAAGTCCCGACTCTGCAAATAGCGCGCACTGTCGGCGCCGCGAAATCCGACCCGGGGCAGGTCGGTCAGATCCGTCAGCGCACAGGTGGGCAGGAGGGCGAGGGCCGGCTGCCCGGCGCTGTGTTGTTGTCTCAGGCTGGTCATGGCTCAAAGCTCCTGGCGCAGGTTGGAAGGGTCGAAAAAGGGCAACGGCACCACATCGGCATGGACCACACGCCCACCTTCGACACGGATCGCAATCCGTTGCCCAGGTGTGCTTTGGTCGATGCCGGCGTACGCCAGGCCAATGATCTTGCCCAGGCTCGCCGAGTACTCGCAGGACGTGACGTTGCCGCTGATGTCCGGGCCGTTGAGCACCAGATGACCTTCCAGCGGTTGCGCGCTGCCCTTGGGCAAGGTGAAACCCACCAATTTGCGTGTTTGCGGCTGGGCTTCGAGGATGTCCACCGAGCGCCGCCCGACGAAGAACGGCTTGTTGCGATTGACGGCCCAGCCCATGTCGATTTCCATGGGATGGGTCATGCCATCGGTGTCCTGGCTGATGATCACATGGCCTTTTTCCAGGCGCAGCAAACGCTGGGTCTCCACGCCGAAAGGGCGAATGTCATGGGCCTTGCCGGCTTCCATCAGCGCGTCCCACAGCGCCAGGCCATGGCGCGCCGGCACGTGGATTTCATAACCCAGTTCGCCGACAAAACCGACTCGCAACAGCCGCGCCTTGATCCCGGCCACGGTGCCTTGACGCACGCCCAGGTAGGGAAACGCTTGAGCGCTCAGGTTGAGGTCGGTGCAGACCTTCTCCAGCACTTTGCGCGAGTCGGGACCGGCGACATTGACCGCGCAGATCGCCGCCGTGACGTTGGCGACATCCACGTCCAGGCGCCATTGCGCGTTCCACTTGAGCATCTGCTGGTAGATGCGATCCACGCCGCTGGTGGTGGCGGTGACGTAGAAGTGATTGTCGGCGAAACGTGCGCAGACGCCATCGTCGATCACCACTCCGTGTTCATTGGTCATCAGCGCATAGCGGGAGCGACCGATCGGCTGCTTGAGGAAGGCGAAGGTGTACATCCGGTTGAGCAGTTCGGCGGCGTCCGGGCCACGCACATCAAGCCCGCCCAAGGTTGAGACGTCGATGATCCCGACCTTGTTGCGCACATGCAGCGCTTCGGCCTGCATGCATGCCTCGCGGTCCCGGGCATTGCCGTAGTAGGCCGGACGCTGCCAGATGCCGGCCGGCATCATCTTCGCGCCGGCTTGCAGGTGCCGGGCATGCATAGGTGTCTGTCGATACGGATCGAACGCGCGACCGGCCACATGGGCCAGTTTTTCCGCGACAAAGGGCGGGCGCGCGGTGGTCACGCCGGTTTCGCTGATGTTGCGCTGGGTCGCCCAGGCCACCAGGCGCGCGGTCGGCAGGGCCGAGTGACGCCCTTGCGAGGGGCCCATGCCCACGGTGGAATAACGCTTGACCAGCTGCACGTCGCGATAACCGATGCGCGTGGCATTGACGATGTCCGCCACTTGCAGGTCCTCGTCGAAATCGACGAAGTCCTTGCCCTTGGGGTGGGGGAAGATCGGCCAGTTGAAGTTGACCCGTACCTCGCTGCCCAAGGACGCCCGGTGCACACCAACTGCCAGCCCCAGCGCAGCGGCGGCGTCGGCACCGGCGTTGACGCCGTCGGCGATCACGTTGTCGAGGCGGTGACGGCCATTCACCGAGCCTGCGACCGCAAGGTTCTGCGGCAGTCCGCTGAGGGTGAACTCGGCGCGCTGATCGTCGTAGGCCAGCTTGCCGCCGGCCTGGCACAGCAGTTGATAGACCGGCATGTAGCCGGCGGACATGCACAACAGGTCGCAATCCAGGCGTTGCCCGCTCTCGGCGACCTGGCCCTGGGCGGTGATCTTGCGCACGTCGACGCCATTGACATGGCGCAGGCCTTTTTCGTGCAGCGCTTCATACACGGTACTGTTGAGCTGGCAGGCAATCTTGCGTTGCGCCAGCGCGCCCAGCAGGGCCTCATCGCCCGGGCCTTGGCGCATGTCCACCACCGCGGCGACTTCGACGCCCTGGTCAAACAAGTCCAGCGCGGCGAGGTAACCGTCATCGTTGCCGGTCAGCACCACCGCGCGTTTGCCCGGCTTGACCGCGTACAGCTTCATCAAGCGCTGCGCGGCGCTGGTCAGCATTACGCCGGGCAAGTCGTTGTTGCGAAACACCACCGGCTGGTCGAACGCCCCGCTGCACACCAGGCACTGTCGGGCGCGCACCTTGTACATGCGTTTTCCTTGAATCACCGGCAGGTAATTGTCGGTGAACCAGGCGTTGCAGGTCGCCTCGGTGAGGATGCGAATATTGGCGTGCTGTTGCACCGCCGCGAGTAGTTCGCGGCGCAAGGCGTCGGCGCGAATGCCGGCGATGTCGAAGCGGGCATAGGTTAGCGAACCGCCGAGGACCGGCTGTTGCTCGATGAGCAATACCTTGGCCCCGGCATTGGCCGCGGTCAGGGCCGCGTGCAGTCCGGCAGGACCGGCGCCGATCACGGCCAGGTCGGTGAACAGGTAGGCCTTGTCGTAGTACTCGGGCTTGAACGTCAGGTCGAGTACGCCCAGGCCGGCCTTCTTGCGAATGATCGGTTCCCAGACTTTCCACATGCCCCTGGGCTTGTAGAACGAGCGGTAATAGAAGCCCACCGGCATGAATCTGGAGAACTTGCCCAGGTAGGCATCACGGTCGTTGTCCAGCGAGCCGTTGACGTTCTGCGCCGCCACCTGCAAGCCGGCAACCAGCGCATGGGCATCGGCCAGTACGTTGGGTTCCTGGGGCAATTGCACCAGGCTGTTGGCGTCCTGCCCGGCCATGGTCAACGGGCCTCGTGGGCGGTGGTACTTGAACGAGCGGGAAATCAGGAAACGTCCGTTGGCGAGCAGGGCGCTGGCGATGCTGTCGCCCTGCAAGCCCTGATAGGGTTGGCCGTCGAAACTGAAATCGAGCGGCTGGTTACGGTCGATCAGCAGGCCCATCGGGGCGGGTAGGCGGTTCATCCGGCGATCTCCTTGGCGGCGTTGAAGTCGACGCGGGCAGTGAAAAATTCTTTAGGGTCGAAAGTGCGCAGGATTTCGTCGGTGACGGTGTGGCGTTCGGCGAGAAACCAGTAGCTCGACGGCGTGTGCATCCACCATTCGCGCACCACGCCGGCGAGGTTGTCGGTGTTGAACACGTAGTCGGCCCACTCGGCATCGCTGCAGCGCAGTGCATCGGGCATCGGCTTGAATTCGCCGCCGTAGGTGAATTCGCTGATATTGCGTGGCCCGTTGAGCGGGCAATTGATGATTTTCATGGTCCGCTCTGCCTCAGTGACTGGCCGCCGTGGCGCCCATTTCGTTGACTTGCCGGAAGGTCGAGAAGCGCTCCAGGCCGAAGGGCTTGATCAACTCCGGTACCTTGCCGCCGCTGGCCACCAGTTCAGCCATGGTCTTGCCGCAGACTGGCGTGGCCTTGAAGCCCCAGGTGCCCCACCCGGCGTCCAGGTAGTAATTCTTCACCGGCGACAGGCCCATGATCGGGCTGTAGTCCGGGGTCATGTCGGTGATCCCGGCCCACTGGCGCATCAGCTTGGCGTTGGCCAGGAACGGGAACATTTCGATGGCGTGGGCCAGCAGGCTTTCCTTTAGGTCCAGGGTCGATCGGGTGTTGAACAGCGGGTACGGATCGGAGCCACCGCCGAACACCACTTCGCCGCGGCTGGTCTGTTGCACGTAGCAGTGCAGCGCCGACGAGCTCACCAGTGGATCGAGGAAGGGTTTGAAGGGCTGGGTGACCATGGCTTGCAGCGGGAAGGTCTGGATCGGCGAGCGAATCCCGGCCTTGGCCATCAGCAGTGAGCTGTGCCCGGCAATCGCCTGCACCGCGCAGCCACACTTGATGGTGCCGCGGTTGGTCTTCACGGCGGTGATGGCGCCGTTCTCGATGATCAGGTCCTGCACCTCGGTGAGCTGATGGATTTCCACCCCGCGCTTGGCCGCTTGCTTGGCGTAGCCCCAGGCCACCGCGTCGTGGCGCGCGGTGGCGCCGTCGATGTGCCAGAGACCGGCGATCACGGGCAGGTGGCCGGGGTCGAGGTTGAGGCTGGGCACCAGTTCGCGGATCTGCTGGCGGTCGATCATTTCAGTGCGACCGCCGAAGTGCTTGTTGACCTCGGCCCGCTGGCGGAACGAACGCACGGTGGCATCGGTGTGGGCCAGGGTCAGTTGGCCGCGTTCGGAGTACATGATGTTGAAGTCGAATTCGTTGGACAGGCCCTGGAACATTCGCACCGATTCGGCATAGAAACGCACGCCTTCGCTGGTCAGGTAGTTGGAGCGGATCACTGCGGTATTGCGCGCGGTGTTGCCACCGCCCAGGTAGGACTTTTCCAGCACGGCGATGTTGGTGATGCCGTGATACCTGGCGAGGTAATAAGCGGTGGCCAGGCCATGGCCACCGGCACCGATGATCACCACGTCATAGCTTGATTTCAATTCACGCGGCGGCGGCAAATCCACTTCCACCGGGTACTCGGAACTCAGCCCGTACTTCAAGAGATTGAATGGCATACGGCCTCCGATAGGCTGTGCTGTTGCATAAGGGCTGCGGTCACGGTGTTTTTCATCAGGAAGGCAATGGTCATCGGCCCGACACCACCGGGTACCGGGGTGATCGCCGCGACCTGGGGCAGGGCGCTGTCGAAGTCGACATCGCCGACCAGGCGGCTGCGACCGGCGTCGTCGATACGATTGATGCCGACATCGATCACCACTGCACCGGGCTTGAGCCAACTGGCATCGATCAATCGCGGACGACCCACGGCGGCAATCACGATGTCTGCCTGACGGCAGAGCGCCTGCGGATCGGGGCTGCGCGAATGCAAGACCGTCACCGAGCAGTCGGCCTTGAGCAATAGCGCCGCCATGGGTTTGCCGACGATGTTCGATCGGCCGATCACCACTGCATGCTTGCCGCGCAGATCGCCGCAGGTCTGCTCCAGCAGGTACAGGCAGCCACTGGGTGTGCAGGGCGCGAGCACGGTGCGTCCCTGGCTGAGGCCACCTACGTTTTCACTGTGGAAGCCGTCGACGTCCTTGCCTGGGACGATCGCCTGCAGTGCCCGCAGTTCATCGACCTGGGCCGGTAGCGGCAATTGCAGGAGAATGCCGTGGATCGAGCCATCGGCATTCAGCCTGGCGATCAGGTCAAGCAGCTGTTCGGTGCTGGTGTCTGTGCCCAGCCGATGTTCCAGGGAGCGGATGCCGACCTCTTCTGCGCGCAGAATCTTGTTGCGCACATACACCTGGCTGGCCGGGTCGCTGCCGACCAGGATCACCGCCAGGGCCGGCTGGATGTCTTGCGCGCGCAGGCGCTCGACGTCCTTGCGAACCTCGATCAACACCCGCGCGGCGGCGGCTTTGCCGTCAATCAGTCGGGGTGTGTTCACCGGAAAATCACCGTTCTGTCCTGATTGAGGAAAACCCGGTGCTCCAGGTGGTACTTGACCGCCTTGGACAGGGCCACGGTCTCGGTGTCACGCCCGGTGGCCACGAGGTCATCCGGCAGGTAGACGTGATCGACGCGCTGCACCTCCTGTTCGATGATCGGCCCCTCATCGAGATCACTGGTGACATAGTGGGCGGTGGCGCCGATCAGCTTCACGCCGCGCTGGTACGCCTGGTGATACGGCTTGGCGCCCTTGAAACCGGGCAGGAACGAATGGTGGATGTTGATTGCCCGACCGGACAGTTGCCGGCACAGGTCGTCGGAGAGGATCTGCATGTAGCGCGCCAGTACCACCAGCTCGGTGCCAGTGTCGTCGACCACCTTCATCAGCTCGGCTTCCTGGCGGGCCTTGGTGTCCTTGGTGACTGGCAAGTAGATGAAGCGAATGCCCTCGCGCTCGGCCATGGGCCGCAGGTCGAGGTGGTTGGAGACGATGGCGGTGATGGTCATGTCCATCTCGCCCTTGTGGTAGCGGTAGAGCAGGTCGGTCAGGCAGTGGTCGAACTTGCTCACCATCAGCAGCACGCGCATCGGTTCGCGAGTGTCATGCAGTTCCCAGCGCATGTCGAAGGCCTGGGCGACATCGCTGAAACCGTCCTTGATCTGCTGGATATCCCCTGCGTGGCCATCGTTGAAACGGAACACCGCACGCATGAAAAAGCGCCCGCTGAAATCGTCGTCGAATTGCGCCATCTCCCCGATGTAGCAACTGTTGTCCGCCAGGTAGGTGGTGACGGCAGCGACAATGCCGGACACCGCGGGACAGGTGATCTTGATGATGAAATGGTTTTTTTCGTGTTGCATGACACGTCCTCGGGATGATGGCGGCAGCTCATCGCATAGCGAAAAAATGTCAGCGGACAGCGAGGCTCATTCCATGAGCGCGGTTTCTTGTCAGGAATAATATATTCCTGTTAGTGGCTTTATAGGGGAAATGCAGGGGGCACGTCCAGAGGTTTTGTGAAAGTTTTTTAACTGCTGGGAATTTTATTGGGCAACCCGACGTGCCCTGTAGGAGCGAGCATGCTCGCGAAAAACCCGAGAACACCGCGGGGCGTCAGGCTCCTCACAACCACCCTGGCCACACCGCTTGCGCGCATGAAATTAAACCTGTATTTTTTCATGAAATTAAAACTATAAAATTTCATGGAGCCGGTATGTTTCAGCAATCCACCCAGCATGTCGCCAGCTATTACGCCCATACGTGCGCCGATCGCCTGGTCAATCGAGCGGCGTTGGAGGGCGAGCAGGACACCGACGTGCTGATCATCGGTGCCGGCTTCAGCGGTTTGCACACGGCGTTGCGCCTGGCCCTGGCCGGCAAGCGCGTGACACTGCTGGAGGCCAGCCGGGTCGCCTGGGCCGCGTCGGGACGTAATGGCGGCCAGGCCATACTCGGTTGGTCCTGCGACATGCCGCCGCTGGAAGCCGCACTGGGCCATGAGCGCGCGCGGCGGTTGTGGGACGGCATGCGCTGGGCGGCAAAAGAGGTGCGCGAATTGCCCAGGCGCCATGGTTTCGATTGCGACTACCGGCCCGGGCACCTCTGGACTTCGGTGATGCCACGGCGGGTGGGGTTGTTGACCGAGTGGCAGCACGAGGCCAGCCACAAATGGGGGCATGACGGTTTGCGCTTCATCGAGCGCGCCCAGTTGCCCGAATGGGTGGCCAGCGAGCGTTACCAGGCCGGTTTGTACGACCCCGAAGGCGGGCATTTGAACCCGCTGAAACTGGCACTGGGACTGGCCGCCGCGATCGAGCAGGCCGGTGGTGTGATTCATGAACAAAGCATGGCGTTGAATTATCGCGAGGACTCGAACGGCTACGTGGTGACGACTGAACGCGGACACATTCGCGCCGATGTCCTGGTATTGGCCTGCAATGCCTATCTTGACCGGCTCGACCCACAGCTATCGAGTTGCGTACTACCCGTTGGTACCTATCAGGTGGCCACGGCGCCGATGTCCGAGGCCCAGGCAGCCGTTCTGCTACCCAGCAATGTCTGCGTCACCGACAACCAGTTCGTGCTCGACTATTTCCGCCGCACGCCAGACAACCGGCTGCTGTTCGGCGGCGGTTGCACCTATCTGGGGGGCATGCCCAAGGACATCGCCGGTGCCACACGGCCGTGCCTGGAAAGGGTGTTCCCCCAATTGAAAGGCATTGAATTGGAGTTTGCCTGGGGCGGTCACATCGACCTGACGCTCAAACGCACGCCCGACATCGGTCGGCGCGGTGACTTGTATTGGTTGCAGGGCTATTCCGGGCACGGCGTGCTGCCGACCCTGGCCGGGGCACGGGCGGTGTCTGACGCTATTCTCGGCCAGCCGGATGAGCTGGGGCTGTACCAGGGTTTGACCAACCCCAGTTTTCCCGGCGGCAAATACATGGCAGCACCGCTGGAAGCCATCGGCAAAGCCTGGTACAGGCTGCGCGACAGCATTTGAATCGGCCACTTCTGGAAGCCTTTAGATGGACATGCAAGAAGAAATTTCGGCGCTGGCGATCCTGATCCAGGATCTGCGCAAGCACAAGAAGTACACCTTGAAGGATCTGGCCGACAAGATCGGCCGATCCGTGGGTTTTCTTTCCCAGGTCGAACGCGGCTTGTCCCGCCCGACGGTGGCGGACCTGACCGCCATCAGCGAGACCCTCGGCGTGCCAACCACCTATTTCTATAGCCTGCCCAAACCCATGGCCCTACCGTGGGTGACCCGGCCGGATGAGCGCCGCACGTTGTATTACGCCGATGGCATCACCGACATCATGGTCTCGCCAAAGATGCGTGCGTCCTTTTCCATGCTCGAAAGCCAGCTGGAGCCCGGTGCCAGCAGCGGCGACCGGCACATGAAGGACAGCTCGGAGCAGGGCGGCTATGTGCTGGAAGGGGAACTGACCTTGTGGCTCGACCAGAACGAACCGGTGACCCTGCACGCTGGCGACAGTTTTCAACTGGCCAGTCATGCCCACTGCCGCTACGGCAACCTCTCAGACCAAATGACCCGCGTACTTTGGGTCTACACCTGATAAAAACAACAAGGAACAAAACGATGGATGCTGTGTGCTCTGATTTGTTGGCCGAAGTGCGTGGGTTTCGTCAGCGCTACCCCGATGTGCGCTTCGTCGACCTGATATCCCTGGACATTCCGGGGCATTTCTACGGCAAGCGCTACCCGATCGAAATGCTCGAAAAAGTCGCCGCCGGCAGCGCCCTCAAGTTGCCGCAAAACTGCGTGTTGCTCGGCACCCAGGGCGGGCTGTTCAAGATTGGCGACTACTGCTTCAACGATGGCGATCCGGACGCGCTGCGTCGCCTGGTACCGGGCACGCTCAAGTTGGTGAGTTGGGAGAAGCAACCGCTGGGGCAGATGTTGATTACTTCCGATGGCACGGAAAAACCGATCGTCTTCGAACCCCGTGAAGTCCTGGCGCAGGTGTTGGCGCGGCTTGGAAGCAAAGGCATTTTTCCGGTGGTGGCGTTCGAACTTGAGTTCTACCTGTTCGACAGTCAGTTGCGCGATGGCTTGCCGCAGTTTGCCCGCGACCCGCTGACCGGCGATGCGGACGATCAGCCGAACATGCACATTGAACGCCTCTCGCGATTTGCCCCGGTGCTCGACGAAATGGTCGAGACCGCGCGTGCGCAAGGCATCGATGCGACGGTGATCACCGCCGAATTGGGCCCCGGTCAGTTCGAGATCAATTTCGGTCATCTGGACGATGGTCTGCGCGCTGCCGACTGGGCTGCGTTGTTCTGCCGCAGCACGCGAGGCGTGGCACTCAAGCACAACTACCGCGCCAGTTTCATGGCCAAGCCTTACCTGCAGCACCCCGGCAGCGGCATGCATGTGCACGTGAGTCTTTACGACAAGGCCGGCAACAACCTGCTGGCGGCGAACGGGCAACGCGCGTTGCGCCATGCGGTGGCCGGTTGCCTGGATGTGTTGCCGCACTGCATGCCGATTTTCGCGCCAAACCACAACGCGTTGCGCCGCTTGAGCGCCACGGTCAACGTCGCCTCGCGCGCCAGTTGGGGTTTCGAGGATCGAGACGCATGCCTGCGGGTGCCGGAGTCTGACGCCAGGAACCTGCGGGTCGAACATCGCCTCGCTGGCGCCGATGCCAACCCGTATCTGGTGCTCGCCGCGATCCTGGTGGGCCTGGAGCAAGGCCTTGAACAGGAGCGCGAGCCGATCGCCCCACTCAACGATGACCGCAACAGCGGCATCGACTTTCCGCTGGAAATGCTCGACGCCGTGCGAGCCATGCAAGGCCATCAAAAACTGCGTGAAGGTTTGGGCGCGGAATTCGTCGATGTGTATTGCGAGAACAAGCGGCAGGACCACTTGGCGTTCCTGAACGACATCAGTGCACGGGAATATCGCTGGTTCCTGTAGTTAAGGTTATTTCGAGGTTAACCGTAAAAAATATCTGGTTATTTAACAGGTTACAGATTTTAGTAACTGAACGGTTAATCAAAATATCTTGTTACAGGGCGAAACATTGCGTAATATCCGCCCCGCGTTCACCACCACGGTTTATGCATTTTTAAGTCCCGGGCGTCCATCAGCTGCCCGGGATTTTTTTTGCCTGAAATTCGGTGTCATTCAGTTGGTTTCTCTGTAGGAGCGAGCATGCTCCGGGCGGCGTTCCGACGATGGACGTCAACGATGACGCGGGATACCTGCGGCGCAGACGTAAAAAAGCCCGGCTGATCAGGCCGGGCTTTTTGTGGGTGCGGTGAAGCGATGGGTTCAGGCGACGGTGTTGCCTTGCAGGCGGTCCGAGCCATCGGCAGCGACGGTGTTGCCTTGCAGGCGGTCAGAGCCATCGGCGGCGACGGTGTTGCCTTGCAGGCGATCCGAGCCATCGGCGGCGACGGTGTTGCCTTGCAGGCGGTCAGAGCCATCGGCGGCGACAGTGTTGCCTTGCAGGCGATCCGAACCATCGGCAGCGACGCGATTCTCGATCAGGCGATCCGAACCGCCTTCAGCTACACGATTCTCGATCAAACGATCCGAACCACCTTCAGCCACTCGGCTTTCAATCAGACGATCCGAGCCACCTTCCGCCACGACAGGCTGAACAGAGGTTGCGGCAAAAGCGTTAATTGCGAAAACCGAGAAAGCGATGCTGAGGAGGGTTTGGCGTTTCATGATCGTGTGCTCCGGGGTGTTGTTGGTTGGTATGGAGCTGATGTTACGCCGTGGAATTTTTAAGAGAACTTCATTGAGTTAATGGTGACTATTGACGCAGTCAATGATCGCTAGCGCGAAATGAGCCCGTGATCGATCGCGTATTTGACCAGCGCTGCCGGCTTGTCGATGTTGAGCTTGCGCCGAATGCTCAAGCGGTGTGTCTCCACCGTGCGCACGCTGATATCCAGTTCCCGTGCCATTTCCTTGTTGTTCAGCCCTTGCGCCATCTTCGACAAAACCTGGCTTTCACGGGGGGTCAGTTCGTTGTCGGTGTTTTTGTCGGCGATCAGCCGCTGGGCGATGTCGGCGCTGTAGAAGGTCCCGCCGCTGGAGATGGCTTCGATGGCCGCGATGATTTCCCGTGAAGGGGCATTCTTCAACACGTAGCCACTGGCGCCCGAGCGCAGTGATTCACTCACGTACTCATAGTTATCGTACATGCTCAGCACCAATACCTTTAGCGACGGGTACTGGCTGCGCAGCACGCGGGTCAGTTCCAGGCCGTTGATGTCCGGCAGGCTGATGTCGACCAGCAGCAGGTCGGGCTGGCAGCGTCCGACCATCTCGATGGCTTCGGCGCCACTTTCGGCTTCGCCAACCACTTCCAGGGGGGCCATGACGGACAGCAGCGCCTTTATTCCGTCACGGACCAGGGCGTGATCGTCGACCAAGGCGACGCGGATCGGGGAGGGCAGGTTCATTGCAGGCTTCACTCTTGTTTTTGGGGCATCAGCGTTTGCTGGCAGGCAGCTTCATCGGTAGCAGAACATCCAGCTCACTGCGTCCGGGCGTCGAGATCAGTTCGAAGCGGCCACCAAAATGTTCGACGCGTTCACGAATATTACGCAAGCCAATGCCGACGTGGCGACGTTCGACCTGGGCGACGTTGAAACCGACTCCGTCGTCGACCACCGTCAGCCGCACCGATTGTTCGCAGCCGCGCAGCGTAATGGATACGTGCCTGGCCCGGGCGTGGCGCTCGATATTGGTCAGGCCTTCCTGGACGATGCGAAACAACGAGACCGCTGCGCCGTCGACCAGTTGGCAGTCGAATTCATTGTCGTCATAGGTCACGGTAAGGCCGCTGCGCTGTTCGAACTCAGCGGCCAATTGACCGATTGCCGCCGACAGGCCGAGGGTATCGAGCAACGATGAGCGCAAGTCGTGGGAGAGGCTGCGCACTTCGCCAATCGCATCACCCAGGCGCGCGGTGGCATCCCTCAACGCGCCCAGGCCCTTGTCGTGGTTTTGCCCGCTTTCCAGCAAGTGGCTGGCGAGTTCGAACTGAAACTTGATCGAGACCAGCACCTGGCTGATGCCGTCGTGCAGCTCGCGGGACACCCTCGAGCGCTCTTCCTCCTGCAGGCTGACAATCCGCTGGGTCAGGCGCTGCAGTTTCTTGTCCGCCAGGCGATGTTCGCTGACATTGAGGGTCATGCCGGTGGCGAAGACAAACAGCACCGCCACCAGCGCCACCACGGCAATTGCCACCATGGTCTTGCGGATGCCCTGGGCCACTTCGGCTCGTGCTTGCTGGGTGGCGCGCTCGACATCTTCAAGGTAAATGCCGGTACCGAGCATCCAGCCCCAGCGATCGAGCATTACCACATAGGCCAGTTTGTCGGTCACCTGGCCGGAGGAGGGTTTGTTCCAGGCGTAGCGTTGGAAACCTTCGCCCGATTGCGCACTCTTGAGCAGCGCCTGGATCACCGGCAGGCCGTGCGGGTCTTTCATGTCCCACAGGTATTTGCCCACCAGTTCCGACTGTCGCGCGTGCATCAGGCTGCGGCCTTCATGGTCGTAGACGAAGAAGTAGCCATTGATGCCAAAGCTGAGCTTGCGCAGTTCCTCGAGCACCTGTTGCTGGGCGCGAGCGTCGCCCTGGCCGTTGTCGTACAGCGGCTCGATCAGGCTTTTCGCCATTTCGACGTAGTTTTTCAGTTCCGCGCGCTTGCTCATCAGGATGCTGTCTTCGATCAGCTGCGCCTGTTGATCACCCAGTTGGCGATTGAGGGAAATCACCAAGGCGCAGATGACGGCAATGGCCAACACCAGCGGCAAAATGCCGAGGGCGACGATCTTGTGTTTGAGCTGCATGGTTGCTCCTGCCCGCGCGAGGGGCCGGCATCATATGCCAAAGATACGCCAGACCTGTAGCGTTGCTGGACGGAATGACTGACGGGGGTAATCCACGATCTGTGGAAGCCTTTGTTGCGAGGGGATTTATCCCCGTTGGACTGCGTAGCAGTCTCGATTTTTTGGGGCCGCTGCGCGCCCCAACGGGGATAAATCCCCTCGCCACAAAGGCTCGCCACACAGAAAGATCGGCGGCGTCTACGTAGAACTACGTAGACGCCGCGTACGTAGTAACGCGGATTTATTTGTGGACGACATGCGCGGATATTGGCCCAGCTCCGCACAGCGGACACAATTATAAAAATTACCGCCGCAGTCACGAGCTGTCGGCAGGAGACCCTCTATGCCCCGTCTGGCTAAACACCTCGCCTGGTTTGCCGTGGCTGTCCTGGGAGCGATTGCGCTGAGTGTCGTGGCCCTGCGCCGCGGCGAAGCGATCAACGCCCTGTGGATCGTCGTTGCAGCCGTCGCCATCTACCTCGTTGCGTACCGCTACTACGGCCTGTTCATCGCCAACAAAGTGATGCAACTGGACCCCAATCGCGCCACGCCCGCTGTGCTCAACAACGATGGTCTGGACTTCGTGCCGACCAACAAGCACGTGCTCTTCGGTCACCACTTCGCGGCCATCGCCGGCGCGGGGCCGCTGGTCGGTCCGGTACTGGCGGCGCAGATGGGCTACTTGCCCGGCACGCTGTGGCTGATTGCCGGCGTGGTGCTGGCCGGTGCCGTGCAGGACTTCATGGTCCTGTTCATGTCCACCCGCCGCAACGGCCGTTCGCTGGGCGACATGGTCCGCGAAGAAATGGGCCGCATCCCCGGCACCATCGCGCTGTTCGGCTGCTTCCTGATCATGATCATCATCCTCGCGGTGCTGGCGCTGATCGTGGTCAAGGCCCTGGCCGAGAGCCCGTGGGGCATGTTCACGGTCATGGCGACCATCCCGATCGCGATGTTCATGGGCATCTACATGCGCTACATCCGTCCGGGCCGCATCGGTGAAATCTCGATCATCGGCGTGTTCCTGCTGCTGGGCTCGATCTGGCTGGGTGGGCAGATTGCTGCTGACCCGGTGTGGGCCAAGGCCTTTACCTTCACCGGTATCCAGATCACCTGGATGCTGATCGGTTACGGGTTCGTGGCTGCCGTTCTGCCGGTCTGGCTGATCCTGGCACCCCGTGATTACCTCTCCACGTTCCTGAAAATCGGCACCATCGTCGCCTTGGCCATCGGTATCCTGGTGACCATGCCCGAGCTGAGAATGCCGGCACTGACCCAATTCGTCGATGGCACGGGACCGGTGTGGAAGGGCGGTATGTTCCCGTTCCTGTTCATCACCATCGCCTGTGGCGCGGTATCGGGGTTCCACTCGCTGATCGCTTCTGGCACCACGCCAAAATTGCTCGCCAGCGAAGGTCATGCCCGGTACATCGGTTACGGCGGCATGCTGATGGAATCGTTCGTGGCGATCATGGCCATGGTGGCTGCCTCGGTGATCGATCCGGGCGTGTACTTCGCCATGAACAGTCCTGCGGCCATTGTGGGTTCCGATGCTGTTTCGGTTGCTCAGACCGTCAGCAGCTGGGGCTTTGCGATTACTCCGGAGGCGCTGCAAGCAGTGGCCAAGGACATCGGTGAAACCACCATCCTGGCCCGTGCCGGCGGTGCGCCGACGCTGGCCGTGGGTATCGCGCAGATCCTGCACCACGTGCTGCCGGGTGAGAACACCATGGCGTTCTGGTACCACTTCGCGATCCTGTTCGAAGCACTGTTCATCCTGACCGCTGTGGACGCCGGTACTCGTGCCGGGCGTTTCATGCTCCAGGATTTGCTCGGCTCCTTCGTACCATCGCTCAAGCGCACCGAATCCTGGACCGCCAACCTGATCGCCACCGCCGGTTGCGTGGCCATGTGGGGTTACCTGCTGTATCAGGGCGTGATCGATCCGCTGGGGGGTATCAACACCCTGTGGCCATTGTTCGGCATCTCCAACCAGATGCTGGCGGGTATTGCCCTGATGCTTGGCACCGTGGTGCTGATCAAAATGAAGCGTCAGCAGTATGTGTGGGTGACTCTGCTGCCAGCGGTATGGCTGCTGATCTGCACCACCACCGCCGGTTTCATCAAACTGTTCGATGCCAACCCGGCCATTGGCTTCCTGGCCTTGGCTAAAAAATACAGCGATGCCCTGGCCAACGGTCAGGTGCTGGCGCCGGCCAAGAGCATTGACCAGATGCAGCACGTGATCTTCAACGCCTACACCAACGCCACGCTGACCGCGTTGTTCCTGTTCGTGGTGTTCAGCATCCTGTTCTTCGCACTCAAGGTCGGTATCGCCGCCTGGGGCACCAAGGAACGAACGGACAAGGAAGCACCGTTCCAAGCGCTGCCGATGCCTGATCATGTTCAATGACCTGAGTCGCCTGGGCAAATACCTCGGTCAGGCCGCGCGCCTGATGGTGGGTATGCCCGATTACGACAACTACGTCGAGCATATGCAAAACAAGCACCCGGACAAGCCGGTGATGGATTACGAGGCGTTCTTTCGGGAACGCCAGGAAGCCCGTTACGGCAGCAAGTCCGGACCGAAGTGTTGTTGAATGAATGAATCAAGAAACCCGGCTGAAAAAGCCGGGTTTTTTGCTTGGGATTTCGCGTGTTCAGTTCAGATGTGGGTGCTTGCTCGCGAAGGTGGCCTGACAGCCGGACCTGTTATTTGAACTGTAGGAGCCAGGCTTGCCGGCGAAGGCGTCCTGGCAGGCGATAATTGTCTTTCAGGTGTACATATCCGTTGCTGCGGTAACGGCCACTTAGGGTTTCGCCCTTACGGCGAGTCACTTGGAAAAACGGAACGCCGCCCGGCCCCAAGTAACCAAGGGCTCTTGCCCCT
>NZ_JBXAHO010000045.1:0-633 GCF_058795195.1 Pseudomonas sp. GW823-FHT06B06
CAGCGCGGCTAAACCGGCGTCCTGCCGGTTTACCCACTGCGCAATGCCTGCGTTCGGCCATCGTGGTTAACGGGGCATCCAGATCAAAATCAAAAGCGAGGCGGCCTTAAAGCCGACCTGACTTTTACGGGTGTAACTGACTCCCTGTGGGAGCGAGCCTGCTCGCGATGAACGTCCAGACAACGCGATCATCCAGACAGGGCGCGTCATCGTTGACGACCATCGCGAGCAGGCTCGCTCCCACAGGGGAATGCGGACAGACCTGCAATCAGGTCGGCTGTCAGGCCGCCTCGCTTTGCTTTTGCTCTGCTTTGGCTTTTGATTTTCTTGCCCCATCGAGAGGCCGAGTGGAGGTTCTGCGCAGTGGGTAAACCGGCATGGATGCCGGTTTAGCCGCGCTGGGCCAAGGATGGCCCATCGCGGCGACCCACGGAGCAGGACCGGAGCGAGGGTACCCCGAGCCTCAGCGAGGGGCCGAACGCCAGGGGCAAGAGCCCTTGGTTACTTAGGGCCGGGCGGCGTTCCGTTTTTCCAAGTGACTCGCTGTAAAAGCGAAACCGTAAGTGGCCGTTACCGCAGGAATGGATATGTACACCTGAAGGAGAAAAGTCGGCTGTGAGGCCGCCTTCGCCG
>NZ_JBXAHO010000045.1:732-51100 GCF_058795195.1 Pseudomonas sp. GW823-FHT06B06
GGCAAGCCTGGCTCCTACAGTGGATCGGTGCAGCCGTGAGAGATGGGTTGGCTGTGAGGCCGCCTTCGCCGGCAAGCCTGGCTCCTACAGTGGATCGGTGCAGCCGTGAGAGATGGGTCGGCTGTGAGGCCGCCTTCGCCGGCAAGCCTGGCTCCTACAGTGGATCGGTGCAGCCGTGAGAGATGGGTTGGCTGTGAGGCCGCCTTCGCCGGCAAGCCAGGCTCCTACAGTGGATCGGTGCAGCCGTGAGAGATGGGTTGGGTGTGAGGGCGCCTTCGCCGGCAAGCCTGGCTCCTACAGTGGATCGGTGCAGCCGTGAGAGATGGATCGGCTGTCAGGCCGTCTTCGCGAGCAGGCTCGCTCCCACAAGGAATTGCGGTTGAGCATTGTCCTCGTGTTCGAGCTTGCTGCCAGTCACCGTCGAACCGACAATTGATGATGTGATGCGAACCGACAGGTGTTGATCGCCCGGGGAGGTTTTCAAATGAATCAGTCATCGCAATCCATCCTGCGGGACCGCATCGACGCCGGTCGACGCCTGGTGGAGCCGTTGCTCCCCTATGCCCATCGCGCCGATGTAATCGTTTTGGCCTTGCCGCGGGGCGGGGTGCCGGTGGCCTATGAAGTGGCCACGGCGCTCGGCGTGCGCCTGGACCTGATGCTGGTGCGCAAGCTGGGTGTTCCGTCCCGCCCGGAGTACGCCATGGGCGCCATTGCCAGTGGCGGTATCGAAATTCGTAATGAACAGGCGTTGCGGGCTCACCCCATTGATAAGGCCGCGTTGGAGGCCGTGGTCGCCCGGGAAACCCGGGAGCTGTTGCGTCGCGAGCAGGTTTACCGAGGCACGCGGGCGCCGGTGCAGCTCAAGGACCAGGTGGTAATTCTGATCGACGACGGGTTGGCGACAGGGGCCTCGATGTTGGCGGCAGTGCAAGCGGTGCGTGTGCAGGCGCCGGCGCGCATCGTGGTGGCGGTGCCAGTGGGGCCGGTTGAAACGGTCCAGGCGTTGCGCCGTGAAGTGGATGAGTTGATCTGCCCGATCATACCCGACTGGTTCATGTCGATCGGGCATTGGTACATGGATTTTTCCCAGACGTCGGATGCCGAGGTCATCGGGTTGTTGCAACGGGCGTGGGCAATGTAGGGACGAGTGGTCGCAAATCGGTGCGGCCAGTGGAATAAACGGTCGTTCTTTGCTTTAGTCCTCCTGTTGCTGGCTTGCGTGTGTTCGACACTTGCCCATGAGGGCGCCCCGGCCCGGAGTGTTCCATGAACTCTCGATTCCTGCGTTTTTCGTCCCTGGTTGCCCTGCTTGCGTTGGGCGTTCCTGCGAAGGGTGGCGCTGTTGAATACTCGGATGTGAATGCCAAGGCCAGCACTATCAGGTTCACCTACAACCAGATGGGAACGCGAGCCTTCGGCACATTCAAGGAATTTGTCGGCACCCTTGATTTCGATACCGCCCGCCCCGAGGCAGCTCACGCCCATCTGACCATCGATCTGACCAGCATCGACGCCGGTAGTGAAGACGCCAATACCGAGCTGCTAAAGCCTGCCTGGTTTGACACCGAGCGCTATCCGCAGGCGACCTTCGAATCAACGCGCATCAAGGATTTCGGCAAAGACCGCTACCTGATTACCGGCAATCTGACGCTGCGAGGCCTGACGCGCAAGGTGGATGTGCCGGTCCTGCTCAAGGCCGAGGGCGGTGTCGGGATCTTCGTCGGCGAGCTGACGCTCAAGCGCAATGACTTCAAGATCGGGGAAGGTGAGTGGGCCGACAGTTTTGTTTCCAACGAAATCAATATCCAGTTTCGCATGGTCGCGCCACAGCGCTAGCGAGCGTGCAGGGGTAGTGAACAGTGACGGGAGATGAATATGCCAAAGAAAATCATCGTCGCATTCGACGGCACCTGGAACCTGCCTGATCAGGCTCCGGAGATCGATGGCGACGCCAGCACCAATGTGGTCAAGCTGCATGACGCGATCCTCCCCAGCCACAAGGACGGCACGCCGCAGAAGAAAATCTATGTCGCCGGCGTGGGCACCGACTGGTACGACAAGCTCGAAGGCGGGGCCTTCGGAGTGGGGCTGTCGAAGAAAATCAAGGAAGGTTATGTCGCCCTGGCCAAGCTGTACGAGGAGGGCGACCAGGTGTTCATTTTCGGCTTCAGTCGCGGTGCCTATTCCGCGCGTAGCCTGGTGGGGCTGATCCGCAACGTCGGCTTGCTGACGAAAAAGCACATCGATCGCATCGATGAGGCCTATACCTTGTACCGCACCCGCGATTCGAGCGCGGATACGGAAAACGCCCAGTTCTTTCGCCAGAATTATTCCCGGGAAATCGATATCCATTTCCTGGGTGTCTGGGACACGGTCGGCGCCTTGGGCGTGCCGTTCAAATCGGCCGAGTGGTTCAACCACAAGTACTACGAGTTTCACGACACCGAGCTAAGCGGGATTGTGCGCAATGCCTTCCATGCCGTCGCCATCGACGAGCATCGGGCCAACTACGAATGCACCTTATGGGACCCGATTGCCAAGCCAAATCAAGTGATGGAGCAGGTCTGGTTCTGTGGCGCGCATGCCAACGTGGGTGGCGGCTATGCCGATAACTCGCTGTCGGATATACCCTTGCGCTGGATGGCGAACAAGGCGATGGAGTGCGGACTGGAGCTCAATCCGAAAAAAATCCCCCGGCCGCCGAACGCGCTTCCGGAGATCACCGACTCCTATCAGGACTTCCTGGGTGGCACCTACCGACTGTTGAACGCGCGCTATTTCCGGCCGATCGGCAAGACATGTTTTGGCCAGGAATGCATCGATGACACCGTGCAGCAACGGGTGATCACAGTCAGCAATTATCGGCCGAAAAATCACGTGGATGTCTATCTGGCGGGGGCCTACAAACCCGTGAACAAGATCTGTTGATGGTGCGGTTGCGTGGCGCCCGGTCCACCTTGCATGGTCCGGGCGCCAAGCGCTTCAGTGCTCCACTGTCGGCACCGTAACCGTCTGCCCGAAGGCCGAACGTACGGTTGCGGTCGGGCTCGGTATCGGGAAGGCCGGAACCAGAAACCGGTGGCCAATCCTGTAAGCGCCGCTAGCAACAACGGCCAGCCGGTGACCATCAACGTGTTGGCCAACGACACCGACAGTGGCCAGCGATAGTCGTAGTACTGCCCCGGAAAGAAAAACGCATTGGCGCAGCCGTCAATAAATTTGCATGCGGCCATCGCAAACCTGATGGAAATGGGTGGCTTCGGGAAAGGTCTCGCGCGGTTGCAGGACACGCTCGAAAAAGTGACCTCAGGCATCGCTCGCCCTACCTTGGCCAGCGACTGTTCCAAACGCCGCATTGGGCTCAAAGTCCTGTCGATTCTGCTGAAGGCCTGCGGCACCGCAGGCTCCCACGCGAAGCGTAGATCGGTCAGCCATTCTCCGATACCGGCGCTTAAATCATCGGAGGCAGCTTATCCAGCAGCTTGTCCAGCGTGATCGGGTAGTCGCGTACCCGAATTCCCGTGGCGTTGTACACCGCGTTGGCGATGGCGGCACTGACCCCGCAAATACCCAGTTCGCCAACACCCTTGGCTTTCATCGGCGAGGACATCGGGTCGGTCTCATCGAGGAAAATCACCTCCTGGTGGGGGATGTCGGCGTGCACCGGCACCTCGTACCCGGCCAGGTCATGATTGACGAAAAAGCCCAGGCGAGTGTCCACCACCAGGTCTTCCATCAGCGCCGCGCCGACGCCCATGGTCATCGCGCCGATCACCTGGCTGCGGGCCGACGTCGGGTTGAGAATGCGCCCGGCCGCGCACACCGCCAGCATTCGGCGCACGCGGGTTTCCCCGGTGGCGCTGTCGACCGCGACTTCGACGAAGTGCGCGCCGAAGGTCGATTGCTGGTACTGCTTGCTCAGCTCGCCGAATTCAATGCTGTCTTCGGCGACGATTTCGCCCGACTTCGCCGCATCGCGCAACGGCACGCTTTTACCACCCGCGCGCACTTCGCCATCGGTGAATTGCGCTTCGTTGACCTTCACCCCCAGGCGTTGCGCAACGGCCTCACGCAGCTTGACGCAGGCGGCATACACCCCCGCCGTCGAGCAGTTGCCGCCAAACTGCCCACCGGAGCCCGCCGAAACGGGAAAGCTCGAGTCGCCCAGGCGCACGACCACGTTATCCAGGCTGACGCCCAGCATTTCCGCCGCTGTCTGGGCAATGATCGTGTAGCTGCCGGTGCCGATATCGGTCATGTCGGTTTCCACGGTGACGATTCCCTGATCATTCAGACGGACTCGAGCACCGGACTTCACCAGCAGGTTATTGCGAAAGGCCACGGCCACCCCCATGCCGATCAGCCAGCGACCTTCGCGCTGGGTGGCCGGTTGCGTGTGCCGTTGGCCCCAGCCAAAACGCTCGGCACCGGTGCGCAGGCATTCGACCAGGTGGCGCTGGGAAAAGGGCCGATCCGGTTTCGTTGGATCGACCTGGGTGTCATTGAGAATGCGAAATTCCACGGGGTCGAGTTTCAGCTTCTCGGCCATTTCGTCCATGGCAATTTCCAGCGCCATCATGCCCGGCGTTTCACCCGGTGCGCGCATGGCGTTGCCCTCGGGCAGGTCGAGTGTCGACAGGCGCATGGTCACGCGACGATTTTCCCCGGCGTACAGCAGTTTGCTCGGTTGCGCGGCAAGTTCCACCTTGCCGCCTGGCAAGTCACCGGACCAGCCTTCGTGGGCCATGGCGGTGATCTTGCCGTCGCTGCCGGCACCAATGCGGATGCGTTGGATGGTCGCCGGGCGGTGGGTGCAATTGTTGAAGATCAGCGGCCGCGCCAGCGCCACTTTGACCGGTCTGCCGGCCATGCGCGCCCCCAGGGCTGCCAGGAGCGCGTCGGCGCGGATAAACAGTTTGCCGCCGAACCCGCCGCCGATGTACGGCGAGATCAGACGCACATTTTTCTTCGGTATGCCCAGGGTGGTCGCCAGGTCGGCGACCGACCAGTCAATCATCTGGTTCGAAGTCCACAGGGTCAGGCGGTCGCCGTCCCAGGCGGCCATCGAGGCCATGGGTTCCATCATCGCGTGGGCCTGGTCAGGCGTGGTGTAGGTGGCGTCCAGTTGCACCGGTGCCGCCGCGAACGCCGTTTCAAAATCCCCATGCAGGGTGTCTTCCATCTGCTCCTTGGGTTCCACCGCTGAGCCGCGTGAGCTGGCCAGATCGAATGCGCCGTCGGTGCTTGTGTAGGTAATCTCCAGCCGTTCTGCGGCGGCGCGTGCCTGTTCGAAGGTTTCGGCGACCACCAGGGCCACGGCCTGGTGGTAGTGCTGGATCTCTGGCCCGCCGAGCAACCTGGCGGTGTTGTATTTGCCCTGGCCGAGCTTGCCGGCATTGGCGGCGGTGACGATGGCGATCACCCCGGGCGCCGACTCGGCGGGCGCAAGGTTCATCGTAGCGATGTGCCCCTTGGCAATGCCTGAACCGACCACCACGCCATAGGCCTGGTTCGGCACGGCGTCATGGTGTTCGTAGGCGTAAGGCGCTTGGCCAGTGGTTTTCAGCGGCCCTTCGATGCGCGGGGTGGGCTGGCCGACGACCTTGCCTTGATCGATGGGGTTGGTGGTGGCCGGGGTGTCGAATTTCATGCCTGGGCCCTCGCTTGCGCCATCACCGAAGCGAGCATGCGCTCGACCAGTGTCAGTTTGAAGGCGTTTTCATGGGTGGGGGTGGCGCCGGCCAGTAGTTGTTCCGAGAGCGCTTTTGCGCCTTTGGCCATCGCTGTTTCAGCGCTCTCCACACGCCACGGCTTGGGCGCGACGCCGCCCAGGGCCACGCGGCCGGAGCTGTCCTTCTGGATCACCGCGGCTACCGAGACCAGGGCGAATGCGTAAGAGGCGCGGTCCCGGACTTTCTGGTAAATGTGCGTGCCGCCAATTGGCGGCGGCAACGTCACGGCGGTAATCAGCTCGTGGGGCGCCAGGGCGGTTTCGATGTTCGGCGTATTACCGGGCAATCGATGCAGGTCGGTGATGGCAATGACGCGTGTCGTGCCATCGGGTCGAACCGTTTCAACCTGGGCATCGAGTGCGCGCATGGCCACGGCCATGTCGCTGGGATGGGTGGCAATGCAGGCATCGCTGACACCGATGATGCCCAGTTGCCGACTGAATCCGCCAATGGCGGCGCAGCCACTGCCGGGCTGGCGCTTGTTGCAGGCCTGATGGGTGTCGTAGAAGTACGGGCAGCGGGTGCGTTGCAGCAGGTTGCCAGCGGTCGTGGCCATGTTGCGCAGCTGGCCCGAGGCGCCAGCGAGCAGGGCGCGCGCGAGTACCGCGTAATCTTTCCTGATGCGCGGGTCGGCGGCCAGGTCGGTGTTCCTGACCAGCGCACCGATTCTCAAGCCACCTTCGGGCGTGGCTTCGATGCGATCCAGTGCCAGATGGTTGACGTCGATCAGTTGCGTCGGCGTCTCGATGTCCAGTTTCATCAGGTCCAACAGGTTGGTGCCGCCCGCAATGAATCGCGAGCCATGGACCTGCGCAGAGAGCGACGCGGCTTCGGCCGGCGACTGCGCACGCAGATAGTTAAAAGGTCTCATGCGCTGGTCTCCGCGACTTCGGTGATCGCCTCGATGATGTTTGAGTACGCACCGCAGCGGCAGATGTTGCCGCTCATGCGTTCCTGGAGTTCGCTGGCGATCAGCCTGGGTGGTTCGGTGAGATTCGGGCTGGCGTGGCTGGGAATGCCATCGCGGATTTCACCCAGCACCGCGACTGCCGAGCAGATTTGCCCCGGCGTGCAATAGCCGCATTGATAGCCGTCGTGCTTGATGAAAGCCGCCTGCATTGGATGCAGCTTGTCCGGCGTTCCGAGCCCCTCGATAGTGGTGACTTTCGCGCCTTCGTGCATTACCGCCAGGGTCAGGCAGGAATTGATGCGCCGGCCGTCGACAATGACCGTGCAGGCGCCGCATTGGCCGTGGTCGCAACCTTTCTTGGAGCCGGTGAGCTGCAGGTGTTCGCGCAACAGGTCGAGCAGGGTGGTGCGGGTGTCAAACTCCATTTCCTGCCGAGCACCGTTCACCCAGATCGACAGTTTGGTCTTGACCGGGTGCGCCGCGTTGGCGGCCGATGCCTGTGCAGAAATGAACGGAGGCAGGATCACGGCCGCTGCGGTTACCACGCCCACGATCAGGAGTTCTCGTCGGGAAATCGTCATGACGTCGAGCATCGGTGCGTTTCCTATGGTTGATTGGCGATTACAGCCCTCATCCATTGACTGACCTGCGCGATCAGGGAAAAGTTTTAGCGGTTTTCAACGGTAGAGTTATGCGTGTGGCTCATGAATCGATCAAGACAGGCGAGTAACGCGGCCCGGCACGCTATGATAGGCAGTCGCGACCATTCCCCGGAGTCAATCCCCGCAATGCCCCAGATCACCCACTACAAAACCCCGTGCCCTGAGTCGGTCAACAGTCAGATCCTGCAGATGGTGGTCGACAACCTGACCGACATCAGCATGGTCGCCATTGCGCCGAGCAACCTGTTGTACAACGTTTACCAGTACGCGATCGGCTACGAAGTGCATCTGTATCTGGAGGCCTTGAACGGGACGAAAGGCATTGAGGTGGAGTTGATCGTCGCCACGGACCTGGATGATCCGGACAAGGTCACAGGGTTCCTGTTGTACCTGCCGGTCAAGGATGATCCCGACGCGTGCAGCGTGGCCTATATGGCGGTGGTTGCCGGTCATCGGCGACAAGGGATTGCGCGCAGGATGCTGCGCGAGATGGTCGGTCGTTACCCGCATGCCGAACTGGCGTGCGCAGTGGCGAAGGTGCCGAACTGGCGTGCGCAGTGGCGAAGGTGCCGTACTTCGAGTCGATTGGCTTCGAGGTGGTGGGCGTGCGAGCCACCCAGGTGCTGATGAACACCCGTGATCATGGCAGCGACGGCTTGAGGGCGCTGCTGGATGTGGCGCCCATCTATAGCTCACTGGAGGTGCGGCAGATTCACACCTATCTGCTGCAAAAGCACGGCAAGCGGGCGATGCTCGATGCTGAGAAACAACGTGACCGGCATCTGGACCAGCTGACGCGCAAGGCCAACGAGTTTGTCCGCGAGCGATTGGAAAAACGCGTTTAACTTGTAGGCGCGAGCATGTCGAATCGTCGCACCGTCGCGATGGTCGTTAACGATAACGCTATAAGACTGACACCCCGCGGCGAGCTCAGGTTTTTCGCGAGCATGCTCGCTCCAACAGGGGGATCTGCGATGGGTATAAGAATGCACAAAGCCCGGCCAGGTGCCGGGCTTTTTCAGGTGTGGTTTTCGCGCAGTTAAAAAAGAGCCTCAAAGCTCTTTGATGGGGAGAAGTAGAGCCCTTGAGGCTCAAGATGCGCATGAAGCAGGCGGTGAGCTTGATAGGGGTTCAGTGCACTCACCACCTACGCAACGGCTTGGACAAGCAAGCGATTGCGCAACTCCATCGTAGGAAGATGGGGGGGCGGTCTCAAGTACCACTAGTCGAATCCCCCCACAAGTGTCAGCTTCTGCGATTGTGCTTCCCGGGCCAACCGGCCTGGTTCAGGGCCTCGAGCAGCGTTTCGGCATCCAGCCCCGGCACCGCATGGCCGTTACCTTCCGTCGTTTCGGCTGCGAGCAAGGCGTTGATGATGGCTTCTTCGACAACCTCGGTGGCCGCCAGGAACAATTCGCTGATGTGATCGTTATTGACCATGCTCAGGTTATCGCAGGTTGGCGCTTTTTTACTCTCGTAAGCCGCTGGCGGCACATGCTGGTTGCCGGTGGCGAACGCGATGAAGATGTCGCCGCTGTGGTCTTCATTGCCGCCACCGGTGCGGGCCAGGCCGAGGCTGGCGCGTTGGGCCAGGCGGGTGCATTGGTGCGGCAGCAAGGGCGCGTCGGTGGCCAGGCACACCACGATCGAGCCCATGCCCGGGTGCGGCAGTGCAGCCTTGAGAAAGGGTGAGTCGACCTGTTCCATGTAGCGCCCGACCGGGTAGCCATCGACGCGCAACTCATTGCGAATGCCATGGTTGGCCTGGACGATCGCGCCCACCGTCCAGCCACCCTGGGCACTGCTCAAGCGTCGCGAAGCGGTGCCGATGCCGCCCTTGAACTCGTGGCAGATCATGCCGCTGCCACCGCCGACATTGCCTTCGGCCACAGGGCCGCCGACCGCCGCGTGCAGGGCTTGGGCGACATGCTCGGGCTTCACGTGGAAGCCGTTGATGTCATTGAGCAAGCCGTCGTAGGTCTCCAGCACCACCGGCATGTTCCAGTAGAGCCGCCCGTCGTCAGGTTGCTGCTCACGGTCCAGCACGATCAAGGCATCGCGCACCACGCCCAGGCTATGGGTGTTGGTAAAGGCGATCGGGCTGGTCAACAGACCCGCTTCGCGAATCCACTCAAGGCCCGTGGCATCGCCGTTGCCATTGAGCACATGGACCCCGGCAAAACACGGTTGCTGGCTGGTGGAACCGGCACGGGGTTCGATCACGGTCACCCCGGTGACGATATCGCGGCCCTTGGCGGAGCGACCGCGTACATCGCTATGACCGACCCGCACGCCAGGTACGTCGGTGATCGCGTTGAGGGGACCGGGCTGCAGCTGGCCAAACTGGATGTTGAGATCGCGGGCACGTGGTTTCATGGGGGTTCTCATCTTCAAGGTAATGACAAAAAGGTAATCGTTCGGGCGCGGAACCTGTGGGAGCGAGCCTGCTCGCGAATGCGGTGCATCAGGCAAGGTTGATGTCGACTGACACTCCGCTTTCGCGAGCAGGCTCGCTCCCACAAGGGATTGGCGGTGGTGCAGCTACTGGCCGTTCTTGACCTTGCTCCAGATCCGCGTGCGCACACGCTCGGTGGCCGGCGGCAAGGGTTGCAGGGTGAACAACGTGGCCATGGCTTCGGCCGACGGATAAACAGCCGGGTTGGTCCGCGTCGCTTCGGCCACCAGCGCTGTCGCGTTACGGTTGCCGTTGGGGTAGTTGAGGTGATTACTGACCGGGGCGATGACCTCGGCGCGCATCAGGTAGTCGATGAAGGCCAGGCCTTGTTGCGGATGCGGTGCGTCCTTGAGCAACACCAGCGTGTCGAACCACACCGGTGCGCCTTCCTTGGGCAAGCTGTAGGCGATCTTCACGCCGTTGCCGGCCTGCTCGGCGGTGGCCTTGGCTTCGAGCATGGCGCCGGACCAACCCACTGCCACGCAGATGTTGCCGTTGGACAGATCACTGATGAACTTCGACGAATTGAAGTAGGCGATATGTGGCCGCAGCTTGAGCAGCAGCGCTTCTGCCTTTTTGTAGTCTTCAGGGTTAGTGCTGTTGGGCGGCAGGCCCAGGTAGTGCAGGGCGACCGGCAGCATTTCCGCGGGCGAGTCGAGCATCGCCACCCCGCATTCGCCAAGTTTGGCCAGGTTCTCTTCCTTGAACACCAGGTCCCAGGAATCCACCGGCGCCTTGTCGCCCAGCATGGCGCGCACTTTGTCCACGTTATAGCCGATGCCGTTGGTGCCCCACAGATACGGCACGGCGTACTGGTTGCCCGGATCGTTGTTGGCCAGTTTCGCCAGCAGATCGGTGTCCATATTGTTGAAATCGGGCATCTCGGCGCGGGGCAGAGGGGCGAGCGCGCCCGCCTTGATCAGGGTTGGCAGGCTGAAGTTGCTGGCCACGACCACGTCGTAGCCGCTGCGGCTGGTGAGCAGTTTGCCTTCGAGGACTTCGGCACTGTCGAAGGTGTCGTAGACCGGCTGGATACCGGTGTCCCGCTTGAAGTCATGCAGGGTATTGGGGCCGATGTAGTCGTACCAGTTGTACACGTGCACGGTAGGGCCATCGGCAGCAACCGCTGATAGCGAAGCCACCAGACAGGCGCCCAGCCCCAGATTGAAATACGAGCGGTGACCACTCATGATGCGGCACTCCTGGCCTGCTGCAGGCCGGTGATGATCAGGAGCTTGCAGCGTATCGACCGGGGTGGCCGTTACCCATTCCCATGATGGGTTACTCAAAAGGGGTAGTGCGTGGACGCGTTGTTGAAAGAGTTACCGCTGCACCAGGGATTGGCGCGGGTATTTGGCGTGTTGGGCCAGGACGCATTCTGGCGTGCGCTGGTCGACACCCTGCGCTTGCTGGTGCCGCTGGACAACGCCTTGGTCGCGGTGATGCGACCGGGACGGGTGCCGCGCCTGCTGATCGATTTCGACTCCAGGGGTAGCGGAGATGAGCATGAAGAACTGGCGGACTACAGCGCCGGCATGTACCTGCTCGATCCGTTTTACCTGGCCGTCTGCGCCGGCATCGCCGATGGCTTGCACAGCCTCGACTCGGTGGCGCCGGACCAGTTTCAGCAAAGCGAGTACTACCTGAGCTACTTTCGCACGGTGGTAGGCGGGGACGAACTGCAGTTCATGGTCAACGTCGACGGCGCCGTCCTCGGTTTGTCCCTGGGACGTGCGACACGCTTCACGCTGCAAGAGCAGGGACGCCTGCTGTGCGTACGCGACTGGGTGCTGGCGGCGATGCGTCGGCACCTGCAATTGCTACCGCCGGAAGGCCCGACGGTCGAAGCCGTAGCCGGGGACCTGGCGGCCTTGCTCGATCGCTTCGATGCACGTTTGTCGGTGCGCGAAATCGAAACCGCACGCCTGATTCTCCAGGGTTTCTCCAGCAAGGCCATCGCCCAGCGGATGGGAATTTCCCCGGAGACGGTGAAGGTGCATCGGCGCAATCTCTATCACAAGCTCAACGTGAACGGGCATGGGGAGTTGTTTGCTTTGGTGCTCAATCCGCCAGGGTAAACACCAACGCCTTCAACCCACACTCGATATCGGCATCCGGAAACTCCGGCGGATTGTCCAGGCGCTGCTCGAACCGCAGGCTCGGGGCTTCACGGGTGACGCCATCGATTAGGAAGTCCGCACCGAAGGCCGGGTCGTTCATGCACGCGAGCACCGTGCCCTCGGGGCTGAGCAGTTCCGGCAGGCGACGCAGTACCCGCTGGTAGTCCTTGGTCAGCAGGAAGCTGCCTTTCTGGAACGACGGCGGGTCGATGATCACCAGGTCATACGGACCCTTACCGATCACCTTGCCCCAAGACTTGAAGAGGTCGTGGCCGAGAAAAGTTACCTTGCCCAGGTCATGCCCGTTGAGCCGGTGATTGTCACGCCCGCGGCTCAGGGCCGGGCTGGACATGTCCAGGTTGACCACGTGGGTCGCGCCGCCCTCGATGGCCGCCACCGAGAAACCGCAGGTGTAGGCGAACAGGTTCAACACGCGCTTGCCCTGGGCATTGGCGCGCACCCAATCGCGGCCGTAGCGCATGTCGAAGAAAAGCCCGGTGTTCTGTTTACGCCCCAGGTCCACCCGGTACTTCAAGCCGCCTTCGACAATCGTCAGCTCGTCGATTTCTTCCCCGAGCAACCATTCGGTAGTGCTTTGCAGCAGGTAGCGGTGTTGCAGCAGCAGGGTGTGGGCGCCGGATTGCGTCCATGTCGCTGACTGGGTGATCTGCAGCAGCAGAGCTTTCAACGCCTCCAACTGCGCCGCTTCCGGCTCCTTGAACAGCGACACCAGCACTACGCCCTGCAACCAGTCGACGGTCACTTGCTCCAGCCCTGGCCAGCAGCGGCCGCGGCCGTGGAACAGGCGGCGGGTTTCCGCAGGTGCCGTTGCCAGGGCAGTCAGTAGATGGTCGTGGAGGGTGGTCAGCGCTTCTGAATTCATCGGGTCGGGTCGGCGATTTGAGGGGGCGGTATTTTAACCAAAATTGTGGCGAATGGATGGGTGCGTAATCAACGTGGGGTCCTATGGTGCAGGGCAACCCACAACTTCAGGTTGATTGATATTGCTTGACTTTTCATAAAGGTAAAAATAGGTGGCGGTATCAAATATTTAGATACAATAACAGAGTTGCTGTCATTGAGGGGGAGTTCAAACTGCGTAACAAACCAGTTCGCGGCATTAAAAAATCTGCATAAATTGACGGTGGAAATAAATAGCATGTTCCCTTCTCGCAGTTCTTCCAGCTCCGCAAACATTCAAAGTGTTCAAGCTAAAACTAACGAAACAGTCTCTACGAAAGCAGTGCCGGAAGAAAATTTTTGCTCTTCTTTTTCTGAAGCCAAAGGGGATCGTATATTAGGTCTGCCTTCGGTTACCAGCAAGGAACATCCCGCATGGACGCCAGCCCGTCTGCTGGAAAACCTGAGGGTCGCGTTTAACATAATGGCCGAACAGCCTGAAGCCTATGATTTTGAAGGCACGCCAGTCTCAAAGGTAAACGACAAGCCAGATACGATACTTGATGTGGAGGACGCGCTGGTTATCGTCGTGAAGGAAGAACAACGACGTAAGAAATCAGGCAGGGATGAAACGGTTGGAAGTGAAAATATCAAAGCTGACAAAACTGCTTTGTCGGATGTAACATCCACTGCCTCCGTGGAGGGTGTTATAGCATTTGTTTCTGGAGTTTTTGATTATATTGTTGAGCTGGAAGAGAAAGGCAAAGAGGGCGGAGGTACTAATAAAGATTGTTCCGAATTTTCAGATAAAAGCTTGGATGAATTATTTTCAGATTTAAGCAGGCATCCTCGTTACGCCCACGCATTCGGCCTGCTCGAAACAGAAAAAATTCAGGGAAAGTTTTCTGGAGGAGAGGCGTGGCGACGGATTCACGAGTCTGCCACCTATCTCTTTTCTAATAAAAGTAAAAGTATGATTGATGAGTTTGTTCAGCAAAAAAGTGGCGGTGGGCCAACAGCCTACCTGCACATTTTTCTGGATGATATTGAGATGGGAAGTGTGGTTGGTAATAAGGATTTAAAAGCAGGCGGAATAACGGCTGAGGAGTTGCGACATTTGTATCGATGCAGAGCGCAATTGGGCGATGCTGTCAAGTTTTATAAAAATAATAAAACAGTTTCCGCTCCGTGGGAACAGGATCCGAAGTCGTGGAGTGACAAACTATTTTCTACCGACTCAACTCCCACCTCTTCACCACAAGGAACCGATGATACTTCAAGAACTGGTAATCAAGAAGTGCCGCTATATGGACGTTTTGTACAGCCGCCTACTACAAATTTAGAACCAGTTGACGCATCGGTTTCGCCAATGTTGACAGGTTTGTTCTACGAGATGTTTCGTGATTTTAACCTAGGGGGAATTGAAGCTGAAAAGATGGTGGGTAGTCCCGAAGAGATTAACAAGTTGTATCAGGAGTCAGGGGTGGCGCCTATTATTTCTCAGGAAGAATTTGCGGCTATTAGAGCCTATACCCTAGGGTTCGATAAACATATCAATCCGAATTTGGGCAAGGTGAATCCATTCGAGAAGCGTAAAAATACATTCATAACCTACATAGCGTCCGGTTTGGATAAACTCAAGGGGGCGGGCTATAGGTATCCACTCAAAGAGACTGTCATTGAGAAATTATTTGATAAGAGTCCTGCGCTTAAAGTTAAGTTTCGTGATGAGAGCATTTTGACAGAGCTTATGGTGCCGATACCGCAAATTCCTGATTTTTATGTGGAAAAAGAAGCGGTGTTCGGTCAAATATTTTATGTGACGAAAAATGACGAAGATAAATATGAGCTAGTCCGCAAGGATAATGGAAGAAGGTACAACCTGAAAGGTGTTTTCTCATATGTCATCCTTCCAGATGAACCTGATCGTATTTATTGTGGTATGAACAATGGCCAACAGAATTCGAAAGGAGAGCTAAATGAATATCGACATCATAACCCCTACTATGTTGAAGGCCACAGCTCGCTAGCCCAAGGTAAGGATGTACTTTATGCGGGAGATTTTTTGTTTGAAGATGGACAGCTAAAGCTCTGGACTAATGGCAGCGGTCATTATAAACCGATCGCTGAGCGTCGTTTTGGAAATTTAACTGAAGCGGTTAAGCGCATACTTCCTGAGGAGCTATTTAAGGATCATGATGAGTTGACTGAAGTTGAAACGAAGACGCTAAATGCGTATATACAGATCTCGGAGGCAGAGGAGCGTCGTTTGAAAGAGTGTTACTCCAATTCGAGTGATGCCGATACCGACTCGGATTCGGATTCGGATGGCAACGATTTGAGTATCTTTAATAAGATTCAGGCGAAAAACGGTCGGCCTCAATTGCCAGGAAATCCGGGTTTGAAAGGCGGCGGGCCGGCACAACACATAACACAAGAAGAAGTTTGCGCTCCCATTGCCAACGCTCTTGACAAGAAACTCGGTGAAGACGGTCCAGACAAAGGCGGAGCCGGTGCGGTCGCTGGCGCGTTATCGGGAGCAATCCGATCTGGGGCAACATCTGACAGTGATAGCGAGGATGAGACAAAGCCAGACAGGCCATCCGGTTCGGCCAATGCAATCATCCCTCCCACTGCACCGGGGAGTAACCCTGCAGGTACTGTTGGTTCATCTAGCGCCGAATTACAAAAAAAGTTGAACATTGCTTTGAATTCAGGTGGGCAAATCAAGGCAATACAAATTGGACGCATGCTGGAGTTTACTAGTCTGCTTGCAAAGGCCTCGCCTGCGGTACAAGCCACAGCAATAAATTCTGAGGTTTTTAATCAGTCAAGTGAACTGTTAAAGATTCCGGGCTATTATTTTAATACTCGTTTTCCATCCCAGGGCGCAGCACAGGTGCCTGCGCAAATAAAAGATAGCTTGATGCAGTCTCTAGCTAATTGTGTGCGCGCTGGGACGATGGGTGAACAAGCAGCGCGGAATATTCTTCCTCCTGATTATCTAAGAATATTCGATGTTAAAGTCGAGACTGTTAACATATTTGCCGATATTAATAAAGAGGTGCGAGCCACTGCGGCAATCAATTTGCTGATAGGTACTGCTGATCAGCGAAGAGTAAAAATTGCAGCTGATAATTCTGATATCGCTGTTAGAGGTGCCGAAAAAGAGCGGGTAAAAAGAAGAGTTTATCAGGGGGCTGCTGAACTGAAGAAGTATTCAGTTGATGCAGGTGCCCGAGATTATAAAAATTTCTTGAATGAACGTGTTCAGGAAGAAAGGGAGCGACAAAATATGCTAAGGCAGAGTCAAGCGGAGAAACAGGAGAAGTATGAAAAAAACCGCGCAGCCAGGGGCGCTGAATGGTCCAGAAAACTTAATGAAATTGCGCTCTCTGAAACCGATAAGGCAAAGTTGAATCATGCAAGTCGTAAACAGGAACAAGAAGATAGCTGGCGTAGCGTGCAATTGTCTAAAAAAACGGGTGACTTAACCAGGGGGCGATCCGATAGCACTACAAGTTTTGACTCCGGTATAAACTCTCCTGGAGCGTTAAGTCGTTCATCTAGCCGGTCTTCAATTATATCTGAAGTCACCCGGGAAATATCAAATATGAGGGGGCAGCTCAACCCAGGCACAGAAAACAATATTTCGGCTCCGACAACCGGTTTTTCTCATGAAGAATGGCCGAGTAACAGAAGTACTGAAAAGGCGCAGAGCATACTTAATGTCTTGGAGGGGCGTGTGGCTAGCAGGGATCGTTTTGTAGAGCGTGAAATTGAAAGTATCGAAAATACATTAAAATCTTTACCCGGCTGTAAGTAAGTTATTTGGGCGATGTGTGGATGGGCCTTGGAGAAGAATGCCTGGCCCATCTCACCTAATGTTGCAGCACTGCGTCCTGATCTGATGGCGAGGGTAATGGGCGGAGAAAACACTTGGCGCACTACCTGCGCAGTTATCACGATTAATTTAACTTTACGTGAGGATTTGGCGATCTGTCGGCTCACATAATCGCTCCATCGATCAACCGTCGGGAGCCGACCATGCCGTGCCCACCTGTTTCATCTCATCCGCGCTGGCTGCGCCTGACCCACTGGCTCAACGCACTCGCCGTGTTGGTCATGGTCACCAGTGGTTGGCGCATCTACAACGCTTCCCCGCTTTACGATTTCAGTTTTCCCAAAGGCATCACCCTCGGCGGTTGGCTGGGCGGCGCCCTGCAATGGCACTTCGCGGCGATGTGGTTCCTGGCCGTCAACGGCCTCGTCTACCTGGCCTGCAACCTGTTCAGCGGGCGCCTGAAGCGGCGCTTTTTCCCGGTCTCGCCCAAAGGCGTGCTGCATGACTTCTGGGCCGCGTTGCGCGGCAAGCTGGGACATGCCGACCTGAATCATTACAACCAGGTGCAACGGCTGGCGTACCTGTTCGTGATGGTCGATATCACGCTGCTGGTGCTCTCCGGGCTGGTGCTGTGGAAGTCGGTGCAGTTCCCGCTGTTGCGTGAATTGCTCTGGGGCTACGAAGGTGCGCGCCATGTACATTTCATCGCGATGGCACTGTTGGTGGCGTTCGTCGCGGTCCACCTGGTGATGGTGGCACTGGTTCCCAAAACACTGTTGGCCATGATTGTCGGTCGCAAGGAGCCCATATGAAAAAGCCCATTCAAGACGCCGGGCTGGATGAGTCATCCATCCTGACCGACGCCCGTAAAATCCTCGCCCCGCAGATCGAAGACCGCTCGCGCCGTTCGTTCCTGCTGCGTGGCCTGACACTCGGCGGCGTGGCCATGTTGTCCGGTTGCAACCTCACCGACAACGACAGCGTCGAGACCGCGTTGTCCGCCATGTCGCGCTTCAACGACCGGGTGCAAGGCTGGCTGTTCAACCCCAATGCCATGGCGCCGACCTACCCGGCGTCGATGATCACCCGGCCATTTCCGTTCAATGCCTTCTACGGCATCGACGAAGCGCCGACGGTGGAGGAGGAGAGCTATCGGCTGGAGGTCACCGGCCTGGTGACGGACAAGCGCACCTGGCGGCTCGAAGAGCTGCGCGCCATGGCGCAAACCGAGCAGATCACCCGGCATATCTGCGTCGAAGGCTGGAGCGCGATCGGTCGTTGGGGCGGTGTGCGCTTCAGCGATTTCCTGAAACGGGTCGGGGCCGATACAGACGCCAAATACGTCGGTTTCAAGTGCGCCGACGATTACTACACCAGCATCGACATGGCCACCGCACTGCATGCGCAAACCCTGTTGACGCTGACCTATGATGGCGCTGTGCTACCGCGCGAATACGGCTTCCCGATGAAACTGCGCATGCCCACCAAGCTCGGCTACAAGAATCCCAAGCACATCCAGGCGATTTTCGTCAGCAACACCTACAGCGGCGGCTACTGGGAAGACCAGGGCTACAACTGGTTCGGTGGCAGCTGACGCAACCCCGGCAATTCCCCCGTCCACACCCCATGCATCAAGGAGTTTCACCATGAAAAAGTTGACCACTGTTGTTCTGTCCATGTGCCTGGCCATCGGCGCTGCCAGTGTTTTTGCTGGCGATACGATGAGCAAGGACAGCATGAGCAAAGACTCGATGTCCAAGGACGCCATGCATAAGGACGTCATGAAAAAGGATTCGATGGCCAAGGACACGATGAGCAAGGACACTATGTCCAAGGATGCCATGAGCGAGGACAGCATGAAGAAAGACGCCATGTCCAAGGACGCTATGAAAAAAGACCCGATGTCCCAGTAAACGTCTCGCAAACACCGATTTCGTCGTCTGTTTGTATCAAAAATGAATTTCCGCAGAGACTGCCGCTCATACCTGTAGGTAGCGGATTTCAAGCCCGCATATAAACTGGTGTGATCAGGGAGCGGCAAGGTCATGAGTCGAGAATCGACAGCGGGCGGACAGCTTCATGGCGGGTTGATTCTGGTGGTTGAGGACGACCCGCTGATCCTGGAGTTTCTTTGCGAAATTCTTCAAGAGGAAGGCTATGTAGTGCAAGCGCAAACCAGCGCGGACGCCGCATCGGAGTATTTGCAGAGCCACGCACCCGAAGTCGGGATGCTTCTCACGGACATCACCATGCCGGGAACGCTCAACGGCGCGGACCTGGCCAATCTGTTCGGAGATCGTTGGCCGGACAAACCGATCATGATCATGTCCGGCTTCGAAACCCCTGCAACTTCCGGGGTCCGGCATAATGTCTCGTTTATCAAGAAACCCTGGGCGGTGGGTCAATTGCTTGATTGCGTGGACGGCGCACTGAAATCACGCCGTCCCCTGTAGGAGCTGCCGCAGGCTCGGGCCGCGTTCGGACGATCTCTCGATCTTTCGATCTTGAAAATCGCAGCCTGCGACAGTTCGTTCGATCGTGTACATTTCTCGGGGCATCCCATCAGATCCTTGAGATAGGAAGGACCCTTTGTCTGCTCCCGAATCCGTCTTGAACGTTCCTTACCGTGCCTTCCTGTTCGACATGGACGGTACCATCCTTACGTCAATTGCCGCCGCCGAGCGCGTCTGGGCTGCTTGGGCCGTGCGTCACGGCGTCGATGTCGAGACCTTCCTGCCGACCATTCACGGTGCCCGCGCCATCGACACCATCAATCGCCTGGCATTGCCCGGAGTCGATGCCCAGGCCGAAGCGGCGTGGATCACCGAAGCGGAAATCGAGGATGTCGGGGGTGTTGAAGAAGTGGCGGGCGCGGCGCGCTTTCTCCAGTCTTTGCCAGCCGATCAATGGGCCATCGTGACCTCCGCCCCGAGGGCGCTCGCGTTGCGGCGGATGGCAGCCGCAGGGATTCCGGAGCCGGCTGTGCTGGTCACTGCCGAAGATGTCGCCGCTGGCAAACCTGACCCGGCCGGTTATCGATTGGCTGCGCAGCGGCTGGGTGTAGAAATATCGGATTGCCTGGTTTTCGAAGATGCAACGGTAGGCATTCTCGCAGCCGAGGCGGCGGGGGCGGATTTACTGATTGTCACGGCGACACATGAGCAGCCGATTGTGACCGCACACGCCACGTTGGCAAGTTATGAGCAAATTGTTGCCCTGATTGGCGCTGATGGCCTGATGCGCCTAAGCAACTCGTGACCGGCCCAACTTGTAGGAGCTGCCGCAGGCTGCGATCTTTTGACTTTGCTTTAAAAAAATCAAAAGATCGCAGCGGCAGCTCCTACAAGGTCGGCATCAATACACTCCGGGGATCAATCGCCAGCTCCGGGCGCAATAAGCCTCATATTCACTGCCAAATTGCGCCCGTAACAATGCTTCCTCGGCATGAATCCGCGCGATCAGCGGAATCACGGTCAGCGCGGCCAGCAGCAACCCGACCCCCGAACGAAACGCCAGCGCCCAGCCCACGGCAATCACCAACATCCCCAGGTAACTGGGGTTGCGCAAGCGACGATAAATCCCGTCGGTCACCAGGCGATGGCCAGGCTGGATCGCCACCAGCCCACTGAAGCGTTTGCCGAGCACGAACACCGGCCACATTCGCAGCACGCCGCCGATGATGAAGAGCAGCGCCCCGAGCCAACGCACGCCTTCGCCACCGAAGGTCCAGAAGTCGATGCGGTCGGTGTAGGCCGGGAAAAACCCACTCAATAACCCGATCACTCCGAACGCTGGCAGTACCCAGCGATTGGCCCTGTCCTCGCGCTCACCGGAACTCAGGTTGACCTCGGTAAACAGCGAAGCGATGGCCATGACCAGCGTCGCCAGGGCAACCACCACCAAGGCGGTATGGGAAAAAAACGCCGCGAAGCCGCCCAGCCCCCAAATTGCCAGCAAGAGGTAGGCGAGGGTGGAGACGATGGCGAAAAACGCCAGTTTGGCCGAGATTTTCATAGGCAATACCCCCGACACTCCCAGTGTAGCGCCGACCGTTCCCACGCGGAGCAGGGGAACGATCATCATTGTGCCGCTGATCGCGCATTGCGCCTGATCACCTGCGGTGGTTGCCCGAATGTTCGAAGGAATGCTTCGCGCATGCGCCGAGGATCGATAAACCCGCTTTCCAAGGCAATCTGCTCGAGTGTCAGGCGACCACCCTCAAGCATCTGCCGTGCCGCCTCCAGGCGCAGGTTCTCGATGGCCTTGGCGGGCGACTGACCGGTTTCGGTACGGAACGCACGGCTGAATTGCCGCGAGCTGAGGCTCGCCACTTGCGCCAGTTGTTCCACCGATAAGGTCTGCGCCAGGTGCTCCCGAGCGTAGGCGAGGACGGTCTGGATGCGGTCGGATTTCGGCGCCAGTTCCAGCAGCGCCGAGTGCTGTGATTGCCCGCCGGCACGGCGGTGGTACATCACCAGTTTCTGCGCTACGGCACGTGCGAGTTCGGCGCCGTGATCCTTTTCGACCATGGCCAGCGCCAGGTCGATGCCGGCGGTCATGCCGGCGGAGGTCCAGATCGCGCCGTCGATCACGTAGATTCGATCGGGTTCAACCTTGATCGATGGAAAGCGTTCTTGCAGTTGCCGTGCATAAGCCCAATGCGTGGTAGCCCGCCGGCCCTCAAGCAATCCGGCCTGGGCCATGACAAAGGCTCCAGAGCAAATCGACGCGGTACGGCGGGCGGTCCTGGCACTGGCACGCACGTAGTCGAGTACACCCTCGGGCGCCTGCTCGAGGATGGTGTCGCCGCCCACCACGATCACCGTATCGAACACCCGCTCGTCGAACGCCTCGGTGCCAACATTCAGGCCACCAGAAGCGCGCAAGGTGCGGCCGTCTTCGGACAGTACACGCACGTCATACAGGGCTTGCCCAGCACTGAAATTGGCATATTCGAATACCGGCATGGCAGCCAGCGCCATGGACTGGAAACCCTCGAACACCACAAACGCCACGCTGATCATCGCCCAATCCTCAAAACAGATGTCCTAAAAACGTAGGTTAAACGTCATTTGCGACGGACACGAGTCCCTTTATAACAGTTCCTGACTGGCGATTGTCTCGCCTCACTGTGAAGGAAAATGAACATGGCTCTCTCCTCCAAAGGCACTGCACTGGTCACTGGCGCCTCTTCGGGCATCGGCGCGGTGTATGCCGACCGTCTCGCCCGGCAGGGTTACGACCTGATCCTGGTCGCGCGCAGTCAGGCAAAACTCATCACGCTGGCCAACCGGCTGAGCGACCAGACCGGCCGTAATGTGGAAGTGGTCGCCGCGGATCTGAAAGACAAGGCCGACTTGTTGCGGGTCGAACAGATACTGCGAAGTGACGCGAGCATCACGTTGTTGGTCAACAACGCTGGAGTTGGCGCGGTCATGCCGTTGCTCGGCAGCCCCGTGGATGACATGGAAGACATGATCAGCCTCAACATCACCGCGCTGACACGCCTGGCCTATGCGACGATACCGGGCTTCGTCGAACGCGGTGCCGGGACCGTGATCAACATTTCGTCGATCGTCGCCATCGCCCCGGAAATCCTCAATGGTGTGTATGGCGGGACCAAGGCATTTGTCCTGGGCCTGAGCCAATCGATGCACCGGGAACTGGCGGATAAAGGCATTCGTATCCAGGCCGTGCTGCCAGGCGCGACCGCCACCGACTTCTGGAGCGAGGCCGGCAACCCGGTGGAGAATTTGCCGCAGGAGATTGTGATGTCCGCCGAAGAAATGGTCGATGCCGCACTGGTGGGGCTGGAGAAGGGGGAAGTGGTGACCATTCCGGGATTACACGACGGGGAGCAGTGGGATCGCTACGAAGCGCAGCGCCAAGTGCTGTCCGGGCTGTTCGGCAATTCCACGGCAGCAGCGCGTTATCGATAGCTTGACTGTGCTCTTTTGGTCCCCATCGCGGGCAAGTCCGCGATGGGGCCATCAACAACACCGCGCTACATAGATCATTACTGACATTACTGGCCAGCCGGAACGCCTTCCTGGACAAGAATTGCGCGAGCCAGGTCTTCGTCGCTGGCGCTGTTGAGGTCAGGATGCTGTTGGCGAATCCGCTGCAGTACCTGCTCCAGATAAACGCCACGAATCGCGCCGCCACTGGCCACGAAGCTGGAGGCGTCATCCCGGGCGGGAATCATCAGTTTGTCATCCTTGAACGTCGAATACAGCGAGGCGGAAACCCCGGCCGACGTGGCGACATCCTTTGCATCCACATCGGCCATCGCGGAGCCGACAGGTAAGCACAGCAAAAGGGAAGAAATGATAATCAGACGGCGCATGACGGTGTCCTCTGAAGACGTGAAGCAAAAAGGAAGTCTCTCACCCTTTAGGATGCATGGCGGTCGTCAGGAGTTCCCCTGGCAGGTTTTCAGCGCGAAAACCGGTTGCGATAATCCCGCGGCGAAACCCCGAGGTTGCGTTGGAAGGTCAGGCGCATGCGCTCTTCATCCCCGAAGCCGCACAACCGGGAAATCTGATCGATGTTGCGCTCCGAATCCTCCAGCAAGCGTCGCGCAGCTTCCACGCGCAGCACTTCCACGGCCTTGGCCGGCGTGCGGCCGGTCTTGAGTTTGTAGACCCGGGCAAAGTTGCGCGGGCTCATTTGAACCTGTTGGGCGAGTGTCTCGACGGTGAGGTTGGCGCCAGACAGGTTCTGCGTGATCCACAAATGCAAGTCGTCGAAGGCCGCACCTTCGCTGGTTTGCGATTGCAGCAACTGGCTGTACTGGGCCTGGCCACCGGGGCGCTTGAGGAACACCACCATTTCCCGCGCTGTCAGCAGTGCGAGCTCACGTCCGCCATCTTCTTCGACCAGCGCCAGCGCCAGGTCGATGCCGGCGCTGACCCCGGCGGAGGTCCAGACTGAATCCTGCTGGACAAAGATCGCATCATTGTCGACTTCGATGGATGGATGGCGCTCCTTGAGCAGGCCGCACATCGCCCAATGGGTGGCGGCGCGCCGACCTTCGAGCAATCCGGCCTCGGCCAGCAGGAACGTACCGCTGCACACCGACGCGGTGCGCCTGGCTTTGGTGGACGCCTGTTTGAGCCAGTCGACCAGGCCCAGGGTGTTGTTCATCGCCAGGATAATCGCCGGGGCACCGGGAACGATCAGCGTGTCGATCGTCTGGTCATCGAAGGTGCTCAAGGGCACGGTGTCGACGGCCAGGCCCTCTGCGGTGTGGATCAGGCCGCCGTTCAGGCTGGCGGTCTGCAGGGTGTAGCCGGGCAGATTGCTGCTGTTGAGGTAGCGCGAGGCCGCCCAGAACACGGTTTGTGCGCCGGTCAGGTCGAGCAGGCCCATTTCGGGGTAGGCGAGGAAGACAATCAGGCGCGGTTGGTCAGACGGTGAATCGGGAGAGCTGGCGATATCGTTCATAGGCTTCTGGTTTGACGCGTTGGAATAATGATAATTCGCAAACGGTATAAGCGTGATCGCAGCTGGTCGGCTGTCCGGATTTCAGGGTTTTATGTCACTCGCCCGGCAAAACTGCAAGTACGGCCACTCGTGACAATCCAGAACAATTGTATTGTCCATGGCTGTCTGTTTCCGCACAAAAGGGCTGCGTACCTTGGGTTCACTGAAACCAGACGCGGACCTCCTTCATGTTCAATCGATTGGCCCTGCCTTTTGCCCTGCTGCTCACCTTCAACGCCGCAAACGCCGCCGATGGCGAAAAATGGTACCCCTCAAAGTACGGCACCGATGACGAAATCGGTGCGTTGAACCTGCTCGATGCCAACTCGGTACTCAACGCCGCCAAGCTGATCAAGACCGGCAAGACCTACCCGTTGGCCGTGCCCATCGATAAAAACCTGCCGGCGTTCCGGCATCGCAGTTTTCACCTGACCAACGTCCAGCCGGGGGAAGCGGGCGGTACCACCATGGGCCCCAACAAATTCACCTTCAACGATGAACTGGTGGTGGGCTGGACCGGGGTCGGCACCCAACTCAACGGCATCGGCCACATTGGCATCGACAACGTCTACTACAACGGCAACCGCGCGGCGGACTTCGTGACCGTGGAAGGGGTGCAAAAACTCGGCATCGAAAAAGTCCCGCCCATCGTCACCCGTGGCGTGGTGCTGGACATGACCGCCGTGTATGGCAGCGCCATCGTACCGGAGAAAACCGAGTTCACTGTCGCCGATATCCAGAAAGCCCTGGATCTGCAAGGCGTCAGCATCGAGAAGGGCGATGTGGTGCTGTTCAATACCGGTTGGCTGGAGCTGCTGGGCAAAGACAACGAGAAATTCCTCGCTGTGGAGCCGGGCATCGGCATGGCGGCGGCCAAATGGCTGGCGGGCAAGCAGATCGTCGCGTTCGGCGGTGATACCTGGGCCTCGGAAATCTACCCTGGCACCGACGGCCAGGAGTTCCCGGTCAACCAGTTCATGCTGGCGAAAAACGGCATCTACAACCTTGAGCTGATCGACAGCCGCGCGCTGGTGCGGGACAAGGCCTGGACCTTCATGTTCGTGCTCGGACAGCCGCTGTACAGGGGCTCGACCCAGGTCAACATCAACCCGGTGGCGATTCGCTGAAAGGCAGCACCAAGCCGGGGGATGACAAACGCTCATCCCCCGGCCCGTTGTTGTCATTTGTTTGCCCCTGACCCCGGCCCATAGAGTGAAGCGTGCGTTTTTGGCGCATCCCTTTCATTCGAGTCATCGCCTGCCGAGCGCAGGCGAGGGAGATTTTTGATGTCCGATATTTTGGGCCAGCAGTTCATCGATGGGCAGCGCAGTGCCCTGGGCCGCGAGACCCTGCACAGCGTCGATGCCAGCACCGGCCATGCGCTGCCGTATGTTTTCCATCAGGCCACCGAGCAGGAAGTCGAGCTGGCGGTATCGGCGGCAACGCGCGCGTTTGCGCCGTTTCGCCAGCTGTCGCCTTTGCGCCGGGCCGAATTTCTCGACGCCATCGCCGAGGAAATCGATGACATGGGGGATGATTTCACCGCCCTGGTCTGCCAGGAAACCGCGTTGCCCGAGGGGCGGATTCGCGGTGAACGCAGTCGCACCAGCGGCCAACTGCGCCTGTTTGCCCAGGTACTGCGCCGTGGTGATTTTCTCGCTGCGCGGATCGACCAGGCGCTGCCTGAACGCACGCCGTTGCCACGGCCGGATATTCGTCAGTACCGCATCGGCGTCGGTCCGGTGGCGGTGTTCGGTGCAAGCAACTTTCCCCTGGCGTTTTCCACCGCCGGCGGCGACACCGCCTCGGCCCTGGCCGCCGGTTGCCCGGTGGTGTTCAAGGCCCACAGCGGGCACATGGCGACGGCCGAGCGGGTGGCGGGTGCCATCGTTCGCGCGGCGCAACGCACGGCCATGCCGTCGGGGGTGTTCAACATGATCTACGGCGCCGGCGTGGGCCAGGCGCTGGTCATGGCCGATGGCATCAAGGCCGTGGGCTTCACCGGCTCGCTCAAGGGCGGTCGGGCCCTGGCCGATCTGGCCGCTGCGCGGGCGCAACCGATCCCGGTGTTCGCCGAGATGTCTAGCATCAACCCAGTGATCGTACTGCCTGAAGCCTTGGGCCAACGAGGCCAGAAAATTGCCGAGGAGCTGACGGCCTCGGTCAACCTTGGCTGTGGCCAGTTCTGCACCAGCCCCGGCTTGATCATCGGTCTGCGCTCGCCGCAGTTCAGCGAGTTCCTGCAAGCCTTCGCACAGAACATGGGCAGCCAACCGCCCCAGACCATGCTCAACACAGGCGCGCTCAACAGTTATCGCGCAGGACTTGCGCACATCGCTGCGCACGACCTTGTCGATCACCTGGCCGGTCAGCCGCAAGAACATTCCAAGGCGCAGCCGCAGTTGTTCAAGGCCGATGTGCAGCTGTTGCTCGACGGCGATGCGCTGTTGCAGGAAGAGATATTCGGCCCGGCCACGGTGGTGGTCGAGGTGGCTGACCAGCCGCAGTTGCGCGCGGTGCTCGACCGTTTGCACGGACAGCTGACCGCCACGCTGATTGCAGAACCTGCGGATCTGGATCGCTTCAGTGGTCTGCTGCCGTTGCTGGAGGACAAGGTCGGGCGCTTGCTGCTCAACGGTTATCCCACCGGCGTCGAAGTCAGCGATGCGATGGTCCACGGCGGGCCTTATCCGGCGACGTCGGATGCGCGTGGCACCTCGGTCGGCAGCCTGGCCATCGATCGCTTCCTGCGCCCTGTTTGCTACCAGAACTATCCTGATGAGTACCTGCCGCCCGCGCTGCAAAACGCTAACCCTCTGGGTCTCGATCGACTGGTCGATGGCCAGTGGAGCCGGTTGCCCCTGAACTGACCCGCCGCCCACGTCGGCGCGGCTGGCGTGGGCCTTGATGGATTGCACATTGAATCGAGCACACACCGATATGGTTCCTTCCCTTGGCAGCATCGCTTCACGCTTGCGCCTCAAGCAACTGCGCTTGTTGATCGCACTGGATGACCGCGGCTCCCTGCACAAGGCCGCCGAGCAGATTTCGATTTCCCAGTCCGGCGCCACCAAGGCCCTGCATGAGGTCGAGTCACTGCTCGGCATGCCCTTGTTCGAGCGCCAGCCCAAGGGCTTGGTGGCCAATGAAATGGGGCGTTGCATGATTCGTTATGCACGGCTGATCTACAGCGATGTGGAGCATCTGCGCGAGGAAATGCTCAGCATCATGCAGGGGCAGGGCGGGCGGTTGTCGGTGGGGGTGATCATGGGGGCGGTGCCGCTGCTGACCCGGGCCCTGACCGAGCTGCGGCTCAAGCAACCGGAGCTGTCGGTGGAACTGGTGGAAAACACCAGCGCGACCTTGCTTGGGCTGCTGGATCAGGGGCGACTGGATCTGGCGATCTGTCGGACCAGCGTCGGCCAGCGCTCTGACGCCTATGACTGCATTGAACTGAGCGAAGAGCCCTTGGCCGTGGTCGCCAGCAAGGATCATCCGCTGGCCCGTACCGAGTCGTTGCAGCTGGCGCAATTGAGCGATTACCGCTGGGTGGTCTATCCCAAGGACATGCCGATGCGCCAGGCCCTGGAGCGCGAACTGAACGAGGCGGGGCTGGAAATTCCGCGGTATCCGCTGGAAACCTCATCGACCTTCGCCACCATTTTGCTGGTGCAACAGGACCCGACGTTGCTGGCGGTAATCCCGGTGGAAGTGGCGCAGTTCTGCGAGCAACACGAGTTGCTGGTGAAGCTGCCGGTGTCGATGCGTGCGCTGATCGAGCCTTATGGCGTGATCAGCCGGGCGGGCGCCGATTTGTCTCCGGCGACGACCCTGCTGATCAACGAATTGCAGCGGGATCTGCTTACTTGATGACGATCGGGTTCACCGGCGCCCCCGTGCCGCCCACGATCTTCAGCGGCGCGGCGGTGTAGAGGAACTGCCACTGACCGTCTTCGGCGCAATCGCTGGCCAGCTCATCGAGCATCGCGACTTCGGTGAAGGTCACGCCAAGGTTGCGCATCAAGGCGTTGTGCAGCGGGATCAACACCCCTGTGGCCGGGTCGACCGCCACTTCGTTGGCCATGGTATCGGTCACCAGGTTGGGGATTTCCATCTGGTGAAACCACTCCACCAGCTCCCGGCTGAAGGTCAGGCCCGGCTCGGCGAAATCCTTGTAGAACTCATCCGGTTCACGCTCATAGAACGAACCGATCCAGCCGGTGCGGATGATCAGGATGTCGCGTTTTTGGATTTCGATACCCTGGGCCTTCGCAGCGGCCAGCAGGTCGAGGTGATTGAAGGTTTCGCCCTTGTCCAGCACCGCTTTGCCGCGATGGCGGGCCATGTCGATCAGCACTGCGCGCCCGACAATCCCGCGCTCGGCAATCGGCAGGATGCTGGCCTTGTCCATGCCACCGATGGTGCTCATGGCGTCGTAGCCGTTCCACAGTTTGTTGTCGTGCCAGACGTGGCCGAGGGCGTCGTATTGGGTCGAGCCTTGCAGGTGCATGAAGATCACGTCGTCGGCGTATTCGACATGGCCGTCGAAGTGGGTCTTGCCGGCCAGGAAGTGGCCTTTGTCCAATACGTTGACCCGCATTGACGGGCGTCGGCCAGGCCACAGCGGCTCACCCTTGGGATGGCCGATCTGCACTTGCAGGGTGAAGGTCTTGCCCTGGCGCACGGCGCCGATACCGCGCAGGATCTCGGCGCTTTGCAGGTAGTTCAGGGCGCCGACCTCATCGTCCGGCCCCCATTTGCCCCAGTTGGTGGGCAGGCCTTCGAGCAAGGCCTTGATGTCGGGAGAACGGTCGGCGGCGGTGTTGTTGGTGTTGTGGTCGCACATGGGATCTGTCCTTGTTCGAGCGGCTTGCGCAGTCCCCTGTGGGAGCGGGCTTGCCCGCGATGAGGGAGTGTCAGTCGAAATTTTTGCTGTCTGACACACCGCTATCGCGGGCAAGCCCGCTCCCACAGGTTTAGTGTTGTTTGTCAGAAAGATTATTTGATCGGCGAAAACTGCGCCGGCATCAGCAGTTTCGACTCCATCTTTTCCAGCATGGGGAATGCGATCGGCACGAAGCCTTCGAGCCAGTCGGGGTCCTGGTACAGCGCGGCGCGTTTCTTGATGCGTTCGTCCAGGCTCTCGTAGGCCCAGATGTGAATCACCTGGTTAAGCTCGCCGATTTCGGTGTACCACCAGCCCACCAGCGTGGCATAGCGGGAGATCACCGGCAGGCCGTTTTCCTCGAAGTGCTTGAGGTAGGTTTGCATCTTGCCGATCTGCAGGGTGTAGGTGCGCATCTCGTAGAACATAGGGGTTCTCTCTCTCAGGAATGAAGGCCGTGGAAGGCGTTGCCGATGATCCGCTCGATGTCGGAAGCCTGGGTCAGGCGCGGGTTGACCAGCACGTTGCCGCTGCGCATCGAGTCGCTGACCATTTGCGGCATGTAGTCCAGGTCCACCCCCAGGTCCTTGATGTTGTCGGGAATGCCGATGGCCTTGTTCAGCGCCATCACGTGCTCCACCACTTTGTGACCGGCATGGGCGGGGCTCAGGCCGCTGACGTCTTCGCCCATGGCGATGGCGATCTCGCGGAACAGCTCAGGGCAGGCCGGCAGGTTGTATTCGATGACGTAGGGCAACAGCGTCGCGTTGGCGATGCCGTGGGGGATGTTGAACACGCCGCCGAAGGTGTGGGAGATCGCATGCACGTTGCCCAGTTTCGATTGGGCGAAGGCGACGCCGGCGAGGAACGAACCGAGCAACATCTGCTCCCGGGCGTGCAAATCGGAGCCGCTGAAAAAGGCTTTCGGCAGGTGGGAGCAGATCATCTTGATCGCTTGCAGGGCCAGGGCCTGGCTGACCGGATTGGCCTGCTTCGAGACGTAGGATTCGATGGCGTGGGTCAGTGCGTCCATGCCGGTGGCCGCGGTGATCGACGGCGGCAGCTTGAGGGTCAGTTCGGCGTCGAGAATCGCCAGTGTTGGAAACAGTGCCGGGCTGATGATCACGGTCTTGAACAGGGTTTTGGTGTTGGTGAACACCGTGGACGCCGTGCACTCGCTGCCGGTGCCCGAGGTGGTGGGAATGGCAAAGATCGGCAGGGGCGGGTGCAGCAGTTTGTCGTAGCCCTCGTAGTCGAGAATGTTACCGGGGTTGGTGGCCATGGCCGCGACACCCTTGGCGGTGTCGATGCTGCTGCCGCCACCTACGCCGATCACCGCGTCGCATTCGTGGTTTTTCAGGAAGGCTACGGCGCGCTCCAGCACATCCGTGGTGGGGTTGGGTTCGACGCCGGCAAACACTTCGTAGCCAATGTCACGCTCGGCCAGCGAGGCGAAAAAACTCTCCATCACTCCCGATGCCATCAAGCCTTCGTCGGTGATCACCAGCAGTTTTTTTCCAACATGGGGCTTGAGCAATGCGCCGGCCTGACGCGCCAGGCCGTTGCCGCTTTTCAAGGTTGTGGGGAAATAGAACTGGAACGGGTTCATGTGTGTCTCCGGTTTCTTATTGGGTCCCGAAACAGTAATGAGCACCGCCGCCTGTCGATAATGAAAAGACCTGATTCAGCGATCACCCTTTGTCATCCCCCGAGTGGCGGGTGCACGGTGGTAACGTGAGCCTTTCCAACCGTCAGGAGCATCGTCATGGATTTGGGTATTTCGGGGCGCTGGGCCATCGTCTGCGCCGCCAGCAAGGGCTTGGGCCTGGCCTGTGCGCGGGCCTTGGCGAAGGAGGGCGTGAACCTGGTGATCAATGCCCGTGGTAACGACACCTTGCAGGCGGCGGCCACTGAGCTGCGCACTCTGGCGCCGAACATCGAAGTGCGCACAGTGGCCGGGGACATCAGCACACCTGAGGTGCGCGCACAGGTGCTGGCGGCGTGTCCGCAGGTGGATATCCTGGTCAACAACGCCGGCGGGCCGCCACCGGGGGATTTTCGCGACTGGCAGCGCGAAGACTGGCTCAAGGCGCTGGATGCCAACATGCTCACGCCCATCGAGCTGATCAAGGCCTGTGTCGATGGCATGGCCGAGCGCGGTTTCGGACGCATCGTCAACATCACCTCAGGCGCCGTGAAAGCGCCGATCGATGTGTTGGGGTTGTCCAACGGCGCCCGCAGTGGCTTGACCGGTTTCATCGCCGGGCTGGCGCGCCAGGCCCGCTTGGCCGGCAACAACGTCACCGTCAACAACCTGCTGCCGGGGCCGTTCGAGACCGAACGGCTGCACAAGACCCTCAATGCCGCCGCCGAAGCCAAGGGCGCCAGCGTCGAAAGCATCGCCGAGCAACGGCGTAAAAACGTCCCGGCCCAACGCTTCGGCCAGCCCGATGAGTTCGGTGCTTATTGCGCATTCATTTGCAGTGCCCAGTCCGGTTTTCTCACTGGGCAGAACCTGTTGCTCGATGGTGGCAGTTACCCGGGAACGTTCTGACTAGTCTTCCGGTTTGGTGTTGACTCATCCGGCCCCTTCGACTTGCCCGCGAAGAGGCCATTGATCCAACACAAATCCTTCAGGCATTTCCAGGGGATGACATCCGGTGATCCCCCAATCAGATCCCATCATTATTCAGCACTCGGGGGCGTGATTAGAGTGGGGCCGCTTGTTCCACAACAATAAGAGCGCCCCACATGAACAATCCGAGTGCCGAAAGCCTGGCGTTGCCAGCAGCAAACGCAACGATGCGTGCCACCAACGTGCGCTGGCGAATTTTCCTCATCATGTTGTTGCTGACCGCGATCAACTACATCGACCGCGCCTCGCTGTCGGTGGCGTTGCCGCTGATATCCAGCGAGTTCCAGATCCCGCCGGCCCTCGAGGGCCTGATGCTCAGCGCGTTTTTCTGGTCCTACGCCTTGATGCAGATCCCCGGCGGCATGCTGCTGGATCGATTCCATACCCGCCGCGTCATCGTCGTTGCGACGGTGGCCTGGGGCGCCTTCCAGGCCCTGGCCGCCGGGGCGCATAACTGGATCACCCTGTTGCTCACCCGCATGGGCCTGGGCATTGCCGAGTCGCCGATCATGCCCGCCGGCGCCAAGCTCAACGGCGCGTGGCTGACGCCCAACGAACGCGGACGTGGCGCGGTACTGGTCGACGGCGGTGCGCCGCTGGGCAGTGCCTTCGGCGCGATCATCATTGCCGGGCTGATCGGCTGGTTCGACTCCTGGCGCATCGCGTTCGTGATCGCCGGGGTCGGCACCATGCTCGCCGGCGTGCTGGCCTGGAAGTACATTCGCAACCACCCCAGCGAACACCCCGGCGTCAATGCCGCGGAACTGGCGCACATCACCGAGGGCAACGCCACGGTCAACAAGCCCGGCGCGGTCACCAGCATCCCGTTCAAGGAACTGCTCAAGGACCGTTCGGTGCTGGCGATGTTCGCCGGTTACTGCTGCATCCTCAGCGTGTTCTACGGCCTGCTGACCTGGATGCCGAGCTACCTGCACCAGACCCACGGCCTGAACATTTCCGGCATGGGTGGCGCGACTTTCCTGATCTTCATGTGCGGCTTCGTCGGCGAACTGGTCGGCGGCTACCTGGGAGATAAGTGGAAATCCAGCGGCGCCTCGCCCAACCTGGTAATGCGCAGCATGTTCAGCGGTTCGGCACTGGTGGCGGCGCTGTGCATGCTGGGAACGGCGTACGCCTCCGAGGCCAGCCAGGCGATCGGCCTGCTGTGCGTGGCGATGTTTTTCATTCGCTGGTGCGGCATGTACTGGTGCATTCCGTCGATCCTCGGCGGCACGTCGAAAACCGGTGTGCTGGCCGGCACCATGAACTTCTGCGGCAATATGGCGGGGGTGATCGTGCCGATCCTGATCGGTTTGATCGTGCAGTTCACCGGCTCGTATTTCCTGGTGCTGATCTTCTTCGTGGTCATGGCCATGCTGCTGGCGATATTCTCCAGCCTGATCGATTACCGGGAGCGAGGGCTGGCTTGATGAGCGTTGATGTCGACTGCGTTGTGGTCGGGGCTGGTGTGGTCGGGCTGGCGGTGGCCAGGGCCCTGGCCATGGGCGGACGCGAAGTGATCCTGGTCGAGGCCGGCGAAGGGATTGGCGTGGGTATCAGTTCACGCAATTCCGAGGTGATCCACGCCGGTATCTATTACCCCAGTGGCAGTCTCAAGGCGCGGTTGTGCGTGGAGGGCAAGCAACGCCTTTACGCCTTCTGCGACGACCACGGCGTCAATTATCGTCGGCTGGGCAAGCTGATCGTCGCCATCGATGATGCGCAGCGTGTGACCTTGCAGGGTTTGCTCGAGCAGGGCCGGCGCAATGGCGTCGATGACCTGCAATGGCTGGAGGCCGGTCAGGCGCGGGCGCTGGAGCCTGAATTGTCCTGTGTTGCCGCGCTGTGGTCGCCATCCACCGGCATTGTCGACTCCCATGGCCTGATGCTGGCGTTGCAGGCCGATGCCGAGGCCTTGGGCGCATCGCTGGCCTTTCACACGCCGCTGTTGTCGGCGCGCTGCAGTGAACAGGGTTTCGAGTTGCACATGGGTGGCGCCGAGCCCATGACCTTGAGCTGCCGCGAGCTGATCAACTGTGCGGGATTGTCCGCGCCGGAAGTGGCAAGCCGAATCGCTGGCCTGCCAACGCAATACGTTCCCCAGGCGCGATTGTGCAAGGGCAGCTATTTCAGTTTCAGTGGCCGCGCGCCGTTCCGCCATCTGGTGTACCCGGCACCGGAAAGCGCCGGGCTGGGTGTGCACATGACCCTAGACCTCGCTGGTCAGGCGCGTTTCGGGCCGGATGTGGAATGGGTCGACAGGGTCGATTACCGCGTGGATCCAGCCCGGGCCGACGACTTTTACGCGGCGATCCGCCGTTACTGGCCGGGCTTGCCGAATGACAGCCTGCAACCGGCCTATAGCGGCATTCGCCCGAAAATCAGCGGCACGAACGAGCCGGCCGCCGACTTTCGCATCAGTGGCCCCGCCGAGCATGGCATTCCCGGGCTGGTCAATCTGTTCGGCATCGAATCACCAGGCCTGACCAGTTGCCTGGCGTTGGCCGCGCACGTGATGAACACCCTGCACCTGTAGGAGCGAGCATGTCGAATCGTCGCACCGTCGCGATGGTCGTCAACGATGACGCTGGCTGGCTGACACCCAACGCAGTATTCGAGTCCATCGCGAGCATGCTCGCTCCTACAGGTAAAGGTAAAGGTGCAGGGTGACCGATAATCAGTGCCCGCACCGCAACGCGCAGATAGCGCTATCCTTGGAAAATGTGCTCTTCGCCATCGGAGACATCTGATGATCAACGTACGCACTGCCCGCATGCTTGCCGATTACAAACAATGGGCCAACCAGCGCCTCTTCGATAACCTGGCGCTATTGCCACCCGGCGAAGTCGAAAAAGAACGCGCCGGGGTCTTCAAGAACATGATTGGCACACTCAATCACATCTATGTGGTGGACCGTATCTGGCAGGCTCACCTCGAAGGCCGAGGGCACGGCTTCAAGACCTCCCATGAACTGGTACATCCTGAACTGGCGGTGCTGCGCCTGGCGCAACAGGACGTGGATCGCTGGTACTGCAACTGGAGCGCAAGGCAGACCGATGCCTCGCTGGACAAACCCTTGAGGTTCACTTTCGTTTCCGGCGAAAGCGGCACCATGACTGCCGGCGCGATGCTGATGCACGTGGTCAACCACGCCAGCTACCACCGTGGCTGGGTGATCCAGATGTACTTCGAGATCCCGGCCATGCCGCCGATGACGGACATGCCGATCTACCTGCGCGAGACCGACCCGCACTTCAACGCGCTCAATGCCCCGGCAGTGGCGCCGACATGTGCTCCACTATTCGCGAGCGCAACCAACGTTCTGCCGGATCGTTATCGTTGACGCCGTTCCAGACCATGGACAGTTCGGACAGGTTGATCTCGAACGGTGGGTCGTCGGCACGCAACAGGCTGCTGCCCTCGATCAGCGCGCAGGCGGCGTAATCGGGCACCGAGGCCAGCATGTCGGTACCCGCCAGCAGGGCGCGCAGGCCCGAGAACTGCGGCACTGCCAGCACCACGCGGCGGGAGCGGCCGATGCGCGCCAGGTCATTGTCGATGGCGCCGCTCAAGTCCCCGGAAAACGACACCAGCGCGTGGGGACGCTCGCAGAATTCATCCAGGGTCAGGGGGCCGGGCTTGTCATCGCCACGCAGCACCTTGACGCTCAGGTCCCGTAGCTTTTTGCGTTTGGCGTTGGCCGGCAGCTCCGTGGTGTAGCTGATGCCGACGGAAATCTCACCGCTGGCAAGCATCGACGACATCAACAGGTAATTGACCCGGCGCACCACCACCACGACATTCTGCGCTTCTTCGCGAATCTGCTTGAGCAGCGGCGGAAACAGGCCGAACTCGGCATCGTCGGACAGGCCGATGCGAAACACATCGCGGCTGATGGACGGGTCGAAATCCTTGGCCCGGCTCACCGCCCCGGAAATGGTGTCCATGGCCGGTTGCAGCTCCTTGAGAATCACCAGCGCCCGCGGCGTCGGCTCCAGCACCCGGCCGTTACGCACCAGCAGCGGGTCGTCGAACAGATCGCGCAACCGCGCAAGTGCCGCACTGACGGCAGGCTGGCCGAGGAACAGCTTCTCGCCGGCCCGAGTGAGGTTCTTCTCGAACATCAGCGTTTCGAAAATCACCAACAGGTTCATGTCCACGCGTCGTAGGTCGTTGCGGTTCATGGTGCAGGCTCGCTGGGGTTGGGAACCTTTTCAGTAAAGCACCAAACCTTGTAGGAACGAGTTTGCTAGCGAAGACGGCAGGCCAGGCGACTTGAAGGGTGTATTTCGCGGTTTATAGTTTTGAGGCCGCTTTGCGCCCTGACGGGGATAAATCCCCTCGCCACACAGAGATTTCGGCCCTATGCGGGCAACGGCTCCGACTCCGTCAGCACCTTCCTGAACGTCTCCACCAACGGCCGCAGATTGATCCGGTGCCACGCCGCCCACAATGGTCTGGTGAGGGCAATCCACGGCACTTCCCGCAGTACCACGCCCGGGGGGGCGTTGCGGCTCAAGCCTTTCTGAATCATGGCGATGCCCAGTCCTGACGCTACCAGCGCCATCGCAGTGAAAGGGCCGGTGGCTTCCATACGGATATCCGGGGTGAAGCCTGCGCGGATGCAGGCGCTGACGAAGTTTTCGCGACTGCTGACATTCTGGTGGTGTTGCACGCCAATCCACTCCTGATCGGCGAGATCTTGCGGGGTCAGCACGGTCTTTCGGGCCAGCGGATGGTGCTCGGGCAGTGCCAGCAGCATAGGGTCGTCCAGCACCTGGAAACCCAGCAGGTCAGGGTCGTCATCGGTCGGCGGCTCACTGACCAGGGCGATATCCAGACTACGCTGACGCAGGCCTTCGAGTTGTTCGGCGGAGCTCTGGTTGTACAGCGCGATGTGCACGTTCGGGCGGCTTACACGCAGCACGCGCAAGGCATTGGGCAAGACGCCGGCGTGCATGGCGTTTTCGATGTAGCCGATGCACAGGCCGCCTTCTTCGCCACGCCCCAGGCGTTTACCGAGGGATTCCAGGCGGTTGGCGTGGGTCAGCAGGGCGCGGGTTTCGGCGAGGAAGGTCTGGCCGTCGCGGGTCAGGCGGATGCGTTGCTGGCTGCGCTCGAACAGGGTCAGGCCCAGGCGTTCTTCGAGCTGGGCGATCTGCCGGCTCAGGGGCGACTGGGAAATGTGCAGGCGTTCGGCGGCGCGACCGACGTGTTCTTCCTCGGCGACGGCGACGAAGTAGCGCAATTGACGGATGTCGATCATGTAAGACCTCCAAGGACTCAAGTGCTGCATATTATGTCTTGGACGGTCCGATGGTCGCAATCTAGGATCTGCTCAACGGTCACCACCTGACCACTGAACTGATGAGGATCTGAATATGAGCTTGAAAGACAAACTGCCCGGCGCACTGGGTTTCGGCACTGCACCGCTCGGCAACATGTTCCGCGCCATTCCCGAGGAAGAAGCGCAAGCCACCGTCCACGCCGCCTGGGATGCCGGTGTGCGTTATTTCGATACCGCGCCGTTCTACGGTTCGGGCCTGTCGGAAATTCGCCTCGGCCAGGCGCTGTCGCGCTACAACCGCGATGACTATGTACTGAGCAGCAAGGTCGGCCGGGTGATTCTCGACGAGGTCGAAGACGCCGCCGCTCGCGATTTGGGCGAGAAGAGCGGGGTGTTCGAGCATGGTCGCCCGAACAAGATCGTCAACGACTACAGCGCCGATGCGACCCTGCGTTCGATCGAAGACAGCCTCAAGCGCCTGCAAACCGATCGCCTGGACATCGTCTGGGTGCACGACATCGCCCAGGACTTCTACGGCGATCAATGGCTGGAGTACTTCAACCAGGCCCGTACCGGTGCGTTCAAAGTCCTGACTCGCTTGCGTGAAGAAGGCGTGATCAAAGGCTGGGGCCTGGGGGTGAACAAGGTCGAGCCGTGCGAATTGACCCTGGATCTGAGCGAAGCGCAACCGGACGGTTTTTTGCTGGCGGGCCGCTACACTCTGCTCGACCATGATCGTGCCTTGCAGCGTCTGATGGACGCGGCACTGGCGCAGAACGTCGAGATCGTGGTCGGCGGTCCGTACAGCTCGGGGATCCTGGCCGGTGGCGCGCACTTCGAATACCAGAAGGCCAGCCCGCAGATCATCAATAAAGTCGAGCAGATCAAGCGCATCGCCGCTGCCCACGGTGTCAGCATCAAAGCGGCTGCTTTGCAGTTCTCCCTGGCCAACCCGGCGGTGGCGGCGGCGATTCCAGGTGCCAGCCGTCCTGAGCGCATTGCCGAAGATATCTCGGCGTTGGCGGAGGTGGTTCCAGCCGCTTTCTGGCAGGACCTGCGTGACGCCAGGCTGGTCTCCGAGCGTGCCCCATTACCCATCATTGGAGCTTGAGCATGAAAATCGATCTGAGTGGAAAACTGGCGATTGTCAGCGGCAGCACGGCCGGCATAGGCTTGGGGATCAGCAAGGCGCTGGCCGAATGCGGCGCCACGGTGGTGGTGATCGGCCGCGATACGGCCAAAGTCGAGCAGGCGCTGGCGAGCATTCGTCAGCAAGTGCCCGGTGCTCAACTGCGCGGGCTGACCGCCGACCTGGGTACGGCTGAAGGCGCGGAAAAACTGTTCGCCGCCGAACCCCGTGCTGACGTGCTGGTCAACAACCTGGGGATCTACAACGACGTGGACTTCTTCGAGACCCCGGACAGCGAGTGGACACGTTTCTATGAAGTCAACGTGATCTCCGGTGTGCGCCTGGCCCGGCATTACGTGCCGGATATGGTCAAGCAGGGCTGGGGCCGCGTGATCTTCCTGTCTTCGGAATCCGGCGTGGCGATCCCCGCCGAAATGATCAACTACGGCGTAACCAAAAGTGCCAACCTGGCCGTGTCCCATGGCCTTGCCAAACGTCTGGCGGGCACGGGGGTGACAGTCAACTCGATCCTGCCGGGTCCGACCCTCACTGACGGCGTGGAGGAAATGCTCAAGGACGCCATTGCCGCCTCCGGACGCAGCGTTCGGGAAGAAGCCGACGCGTTCGTGCGCAAGGCGCGGCCGAGCTCGATCATCCAGCGCGTAGCGGATGTCGAGGAGGTCGCAAACCTGGTGGCCTACATTGCTTCGCCGCTATCCTCGGCCACCACTGGCGCCGCCCTGCGGGTCGACGGCGGTGTCGTCGACAGCCTGGCGATCTGAACCTTTTTGAATCTGGAGAGTATTTTTCATGGCAACAACCTCAGCATCCATCGACATCCCGGCCTCGGCCGATCAGGTCTGGCAATTGATTGGCGGTTTCAATTCGCTGCCGGACTGGCTGCCGTTCATTCCCAAGAGTGAGCTCAGCGAAGGCGGGCGGGTACGCAGCCTGCAAACGGCGGACGGCGCGGTGGTGGTTGAGCGCCTGCAAACGTTCGACAACGATGGCAAGACCTACAGTTACTCGATCTTGCAGGCGCCGTTTCCGGCCACTGATTATCTGGCGACGATCCGCGTTGAAGCGCAGGGGCAGGGCGCCCGGGTGACCTGGTCCGGTCGGTTTGAGCCGGTGGGTGTGAGCCATGAGGAAGTCGTGGCGTTATTCACCGGGATTTACCAGGGTGGTCTTGAGGCCCTGCGGGCGAACTACCCAGCCTGATCACTGATCGTTCCCACGCTCTGCGTGGGAATGCAGCCCGGGACGCTCCGCGTCCCTTTCGCAAGCTGGAACGCGGAGCGTCCCTTGAGGCATTCCTTTGCGGCGCGTGGGAACGATCATGCGGGGGTAATCAGACTCTCCCGACAATCGAGCACCAACCGCGCTCCACCCAACTCACTTGTCCCCACCTCCAGCGCAAATCCGTGCAAGCTGACAATCGCCGCGACGATCGACAGCCCCAAGCCGAAACCACTTTTCTGATTCCCCGCCTCGGCGCGGTAGAAGCGCTGGAACACCGCCTCGCGTTCAGCCTCCGCAATGCCGGGGCCGGAGTCGAGTACTTCGATGCGGGTATGCCCGTTCTCATTGACCCCACGCAAAATCACCTGGCCACCGGGCGGGGTGAATTTGATCGAGTTACTCAACAGATTGGCCACCGCTTCGAACAGCAGGGCGCGATCGCCATTGAGCGAAGGCAGCGATGTGGGCAGTTGCAGTTCAAACGTCAGGCCATCGTCCTCGGCCAATGGCAGATAAAACTCATGCAGTTCCTGTAGCAAGGACACCGCGTCCAATTGCACGAAACCGGACCGGCGCTGGCGATCCTCCAGTTCGGAAATCCGCAGCAGCCCGCGAAAACGCGCCATCAGGGTGTCGGCCTCGGCCAACACCGCGTCCAATTGCGTCGCTTGTGGCGAACCTTCGCCGGCCTGTTGTTGCATGCGGTAGAGCTGCGCGCGCAGGCGGGTCAGCGGGGTGCGCAAGTCATGGGCGATGTTGTCGCACACGCCCTTGACCTCGTTCATCAAGCGCTCGATGCGTTCGAGCATGGCGTTGACGATGGCGGCCAGCATGTCCAGTTCATCGCGGCGATTGGACAGCGGCAGACGCCGGGTAAGGTCCCCGGCGACGATGGCTTCGGCGCTGCCCTGGATCGCGCGAATCCGCCGTAGCGGTCGGCGGCGCAACAGGTGCCAACCAACGATGCCCGGCAAGATGGTCAGGGTCACGCCCCAGAACAAGGCATGGAGGATGATCCGGGTCACGGCAAACAACGAACCGTTGTCCCGCACCAGGATCAGCCAGCGACCATCTTTCGTCTGGGTTGCCACCGCGTCGCAGCTGTCGACGGGCAGGGTCGGGTCGTCGGACTCGGCGCAGTCGTTGAGCATGTGAATCTTGCCGTCCAGCGGCAGGCCTTTGGGAATGTGGCGCAAGGCGCCGCTGAGGTAACGATGTTCGGCATCGAACAGGCCGTAGGCGTCGATGCCGCGGATGTCGAAGGTCATGCTGACGGCAAGGGCGTCCGTCAGTTGATCGCCCTGGAAGTGCGAGAACAGATGCTGGCGTTGCATCAGCGAATGCTTGGCCAGGTTGTCGAGGTAAGCGGACACCTCGTAATACATGACCCCCATGAGTATCCCGCTCCAGACCACGAACAACGCACTGTAGAGCGCCAGCAGGCGACTGGTGGAAGAACGCCAGCCTTTAGACGGGTTCGGCAATGACATAACCCGAGCCTCGCACCGTTCGAATCAATGGAACATTGCCAGGTGGGTCGATTTTCTTGCGCAGGCGACCAATATGCACGTCGATCAAATTGGTGCCGGGGTCGAAGTGATAACCCCAGACCTCTTCGAAAATCATCATCCGCGAGAGGATCTGCCCTGTGTTGCGCATCAGGAATTCCAGCAGTTTGTACTCGGTGGGCAGCAGGGTGAGCAACTGGCCGTCGCGGCTGGCTTCGTGGCTGATCAGGTTCAGCTCCAGGTCTGCCACCCGCAGCGTGGTGGCCTGGGCCGTCACGGTGTTCTGCCGGCGCAGCAGGACTTCGACCCGGGCAGCCATTTCATCGGTGGCGAAGGGTTTGGTCAGGTAATCGTCACCCCCGGCACGCAAGCCGCGTACGCGCTCGTCGACGTCGGAAAGGGCGCTGATCATCAGGATAGGCGTGGCCACGCCCATGGTGCGCAATGTGGTGACAATCGCCAGGCCGTCGAGTTCGGGCAGCATGCGGTCGAGGGTGATCAGGTCATAGTTGCCGCTGACCGCACGCTCAAGTCCCTCTCGACCGTTGTCGACCCAATCGACGTCGAGCCCGTGGCTGCTCAGTTCGGCGACAATTTCCCGTGCGGTCACGGCGTCGTCTTCGATGGTCAAGATGCGGGTCATAAGGCTGGCCTGATTAGGTATTCACAACGTAGTGCAGCATTTTGCCAAGAAATGATCGAAGGCTTACTAAATAAAAGTTCATGGACACATCCATCGTCGTTTAATGCATAAAACCCGCTGCGACCAGCCGTTCATTGCAAATTGCATGGAACTGGGAAGTTCAAAGTTTCTAAATCTCTGAAACAAAAGGATTTATTGAAAATCCGCGACTGGCACGGTGACTGCAATTGCTCCTTCGAGACTTGTAACACCATCTTTCTGCCTGGAGCGATACAACAATGAATAGATCCTCTGAGGGTTTCTATCCCGCCACGGATGAATCGAGCACAGTGTCGGGCGTGTCCTGGGGGGCGATTTTCGCCGGGGCCGCGGCGGCGGCGGCGTTGTCGCTGATCCTGGTACTGCTCGGATTCGGCCTGGGGTTTTCGGCAGTTTCGCCGTGGGCCAATGAAGGCATGAGCGCCAAGGGCTTGGGCATATCGACGATTGTCTGGCTGGCTGTCACGCAAATCGTCGCTTCCGGCGCCGGTGGCTATATCGCCGGCCGGCTGCGGGTGAAGTGGGCTTACATGCATGGCGATGAAGTTTATTTCCGCGATACCGCCCACGGTTTTCTCGCCTGGTGCGTGGCGACGCTGGTGACGGCCACGTTGGTCGCCGGTTCGGTCAGCAGCATCGTCAGTGGTGGCGTGCAGGCCGGGGCGCAGGTCGCCGGTGGCGCCGCCACTGCCATGACAGCAGCGGCGGGCACCGCGGCAGCCAACACTGACAGCGATCAGTACGGCTACTACATCGACAGCCTGTTTCGTAATGACCAGCCGGCCGCCCTCAGCGACGACGCCGCCCGAGGCACAGTGACGCGCATTTTCGTGCGCTCACTGAAAGACGGTCAGCTGGCCGCTGAAGACCGTACTTACCTGGCACAACTGGTGGCGCAACGGACCAACCTGCCCCAAGCGGACGCCGAGCGTCGTGTCGACGAAGTCTATGCCCGCACGCAGAAAGCCGTGGCGGACGCCAAGCTGGCTGCGCAACAAGCTGCTGATACCGCCGCCAAAGTCGCTGCCATGACCACCTTGTGGATGTTTGTTGCGCTCTTGGCCGGTGCGTTCTTCGCCAGCCTTGCAGCAACATTTGGAGGTCGTCGTCGGGATGCCGTGGTGTATGTGGAAACCGACACTTATGTGAACACCACACCTGTTCGCTAACTCAGGAGAATCATCATGCGTTCATTACTGCTGTTCTTTCTCGGCATACCGATCCCGATCATCATTCTGATCGCGTTGTTTACATGAACTGATAGTTCCTGGCCTCGTGCCTGTGCCGCTTCTGCCTTTTTGGCAGAAGCGGCGTTTTTGCTGGTGGATGTAAAGGTGTGGAACGCACCTGTAGGAGCCGGCTTGCTGGCGATGCGATGGTGGCCGTAACGCCGTCAGTCAATCGGCGTGTCGATAAACACCTCAAGCCCCTCGGCATAGCGGGTGAACGCAGCGATTTTTGGGAACCGCTCAACCGGAACCTGATCCGGCACCACATACTGGGTAAAGCTCCACGCAACAGCGAGGGTAATACCAGCCTGGTCAATCGAGCCGTCATTTTTCAGCGGCTGCTTTTCCAGCTCTCGTTCCAGCGCCGAATAGGCGGCTGCCAATTGCCCCTCGACCCGTTCAACCCAAGGCTCGTATTGAATCTCTGCCGGGCGTAGGTTGCGTTCATAATAAAGCTGCACCGACTTTTCGCTGGCAGCCAATGCCAGGCCAATCAGGCGCAGTGACCGCAGGCGATGTTCGATACCCGCAGGCATCAAGCTGCGATCCGGGCCGGCCAATGCCTCCAGATAATCGATGATCAGCGTCGAATCCATCAACACTTCACCGTCATCCAGTATCAGGGTCGGCGCCTTGACCACCGGGTTGATTTGCCGAAATTGCTCGAAGGTCCTGAACACCGACACCGATTCGTGCTCCAGGGCGATGCCCAGGCGCTTGGCAGAAATGGCGACGCGTCGCACGTAAGGTGAATCCAGCATGCCGATCAGCTTCATTTAACCGCTCCTTGAGATAGCCATTACGCGAGCGACAACCTTAGCTGAGCCCGGTCGACCTGCAAACCGGGGCATGCAGCTCAGCGGTTTGTCTTTTATATAAGCTTCGCAGGATTGAATTTCTTGCTATAAACGCACTCCGATATCCGCCTGGATGCCTGTCTTAGAGCATTTTCGAGGCTTTGTCGGACAAATTCGCTGTCTTTTCAGTTGCTGAGGCCTCAAGTCGGCCTTAGACTGCCGCCCCTCGTAAATTGAGTGCCGGGTGGCGCTTGGTATAAACGGCGCCTTTGCGATGACCTTCGATGGTCCGCCGCAACGCTCCCTAATTCGCCTTAATGCACGTTTTTTTATAGAGATATCAATGACAAAGGACAAGTTGCTGGCCATGCCGGCGGATGACTACATGAATGCCGAGCAACATGCTTTTTTCTCTGAGCTGTTGCAAAACATGAAAGTCGAAACCCATGAGCGCATCGAACAGAACCGCATCGCCATCGAAAGCCTGGACACCCCAGCCGACCCGGCGGACGCCGCTTCCGTTGAAGAAGAGCGCACTTGGCTGGTGAACGCGATCGATCGTGATCAGCGCATGCTGCCTCAGTTGGAACAAGCCCTGGAACGCATCAAGGAAGACAGCTTCGGCTGGTGCGATGACAGCGGCGAGCCTATTGGCCTCAAGCGCCTGCTGATCAGCCCGACCACCAAGTACTGCATCGAAGCTCAAGAACGTCACGAGCAAATCGACAAGCACCAGCGTCAGGCCTGATTCTGTTGGGCAGCCCACTTAACCTGGGCTGCCTGGAAAAGATCGCAGCCGTCGGCAGCCCCCTGTAGGAGCTGTCGCAGGCTGCGATCTTTGCTTTTCGACGCCTGCACAATCCCCCCGAACTTCTATTGATCCACTGCAACGTCCCCGACTAAAGGCTCATGGATAATGGCCTTGTGCTGGCGTTTAATGCGAAGACAACAACTAGAAATTGGCGGGGTGAAAAAGATGACGAGAGACGGATCTCGGGTGGCGGCCGTGCCTGCACCCACGCTTTTGCCGAAAAACCGCTGGTTGACGCCGACACTGCAAAGCATCGCCCTGATGCTGCTGTTGTGTGGCATTACCCTGGGCGGCTGGCCGCTCTACCTTGGCCTGACTCTGGCCGTGTTGATCATCTGGCTGCCGCGCCTGCGCTCACGCGCAATGCCTGAAGTCGCGCCGGTCGATACGTCCGGCACACTCTCGGCGTTAACCCGCGAACTGTCCTACACCACCAGTCATAACGCTTTGTCCGCCGCCGGCGTGGCCTTCTCGGTCAAGCAGCTGGCCGACAAGTTGCAGTCGCAACTGGGGGCGGCAGCACAAATCGTTGGCAATGCCGAAGTCATGATCGCTACCGAGCAGGCCACCTCGGCCCTCAGTCACCAGGCCCTGAGTGCCGCGAGTGAAGCGCATCAAAGCGGCGTGGCAGGGCGTACCGAGTTGATCGAGTCCATTGCCCGCATGCACCAACTCAGCCAGCGGGCCAATAACAGCCGTGAGCTGATCGAAGCCCTGAGCCTGCGCAGCGATGACATTCAGCGGGTCACATTGGTGATCCAGTCCATTGCCAGCCAGACAAACTTGCTGGCCTTGAACGCGGCCATCGAAGCGGCGCGGGCCGGAGAGCACGGTCGTGGCTTTGCGGTGGTGGCCGATGAGGTGCGCGGGCTTGCCGCGCGCACGGCCACGGCCACCGGAGAAGTCGGCGACATGGTGGCCGATATCCAGCAGCGCACTGCACAAGTGGTCGAGCAGATCCGCCAGTTGTCCAGCGACCTCGACACCGGCGTAGGCCAGGTCGAACAGACGGGCCAGCACCTGGACAACATTGCTCGCCTGGCTGCCGGTGTCGAAAGCCAGGTCGGGGCAATCGCTCGCGGTGCCGAAACCAACCGCGAACAACTCGATAGCCTGTTTCACGCCATCGAGCAGATGCGCAGCGACCTTGCGATCAGTGACCAGCAGACCCAGCGCCTGGCCTTGGCAGCGGTGCAGATGGAAGGCCAGGCCGAGACCATCAGCGAGCGCCTCGCCGAAGTCGGCCTGGATGACTATCACCAGCGTATCTATGACCTCGCCCGGGAAGGCGCGAGCCAGATTGCCGCGCGCTTCGAGGCAGATATCGATGCGGGGCACATCAGCCTCGAAGACCTGTTCGACCGCCATTACCAGGCGATTCCCGATACCCACCCGGCCAAATACCGAACGCGCTTTGATCGTTACACCGATCAGGTCCTGCCGGCTATCCAGGAGCCACTGCTGCCACGCCACGAAGGCCTGGTATTCGCCATTGCCTGCACCCAGCAGGGCTACGTGCCGACGCATAACCAGGCGTTCAGCCAGCCACTGACCGGCGATATACAGCACGATACCCTGCATAACCGCAGCAAACGCAAATTCGCCGACCGAACGGGGATCCGCTGTGGCAGTCATCAGCAGGCCGTGCTGTTGCAAACCTACACCCGCGATACCGGAGAGCTCATGCACGACCTGTCAGTGCCGATCATGCTCAAGGGCCGTCATTGGGGTGGTTTGCGCTTGGGCTACAAGCCGGAAAACCCTCGATAATGTTCAAGCAATCTTCAGGCAAGAAACAAACCTGTGGAGAGGGGGCCCGATGATGGCGGGCGATTGTTACAATTTTGGTAACTAAGCTGTACAAAGTCGATATTGTTTTCGCGCCTGCGCTGTCGTTACCATAACTGTATTAGTTAGGTTGCTAACGGAATTGGAGGCGCAGCATGCACGGTAAAGTTGATGTCGCGGTCATGATCGGTAGCGGAGTACCCGCCAGTTTGCGGGCGATGGGGAAAAGCATCTGCTGGGTGGTGCTGCTCAATGGCGAACGCCGTGGCACGGCCTATTCCAGTCGCAATGAAGCCGAAGAGTGCAAGGCCGCCTGGCTGGCGCAATTGCGCGCCGAAACGCCAGGCAACCTGCACTGTGCCTGATCTTAGTGAACCTGATGCATGCGCAGGTTCAGGTCGTCGACCACTCGCGCCCAGTCGGCGTCTTCACGCAGTTGTTCTTTGAGGAAGCCTGCCTGTTGGGAGGTCCAGAACTCGGCATCAATGAGTTTTTTGTCTTGGGGCAGGGGGGAGTGGCTGGCAATGAAATCGTCAATGGCTTTTGGGCTGGAATCCAGCCCGAGCTGGTCGAACAAGCCTTTCAGGTCGTGGGTCGGTGATTCCATCTTGATCTCCTTGCAGGTCATCGGTCGTGTCGAGTGATAGAGATGAAGAACGTCTCTGCTGCATCTGAGGGAGCCGTGCTTCATTAAGTTCGCAAACGATGTTCCAACGCAGCAGTGAGCATAGACCGCAATGGCGCGTGTCAGGTTTTCAAGGCGCCTGCATCGACGGCCGCCTTCAGTTCCTTGGCCGACTCCTGCGCGGCGAGGGCGGCGATGTCGGAGGACTTGAACCAGCGATCTTTCTCAACCTGATGATAGGTCACGGTTTTCAGCGGTGGCTTGGCGCGCATCACGATCACGGCCTGGAACTCGCCGTCGATCTCTCTGGCTTCGCCCCTGATGAAAAACTCGCCGATATCAAATTCCGTCACGTTACAGCCTTCCCATGAAATTGTTGTTTAACGCGCCCGCCACGGGAAGGCGCGCTTGATTGGTCGGGGAGTATGGCAGTAGTTGGAGGCCGGCGGCTGAGTAAAGTCGCCGGCTTGACAAAACCTTCCGGGAAAACGGGATGAAAGTTTCACCTATGTGACTCGAGCGCGCGGGCGAGGGCGCAGGCCTGGTTATGATCGCCGCGGAAACCTCTTACGTGCCCCGTGGAAGTTTCTTTGATATGAAAGAAGGCGATACCCGCCAGAACCACGTGAAATCGTGGTGGCGAGGGGCAGTGAGGAGCGGCTTCGGTCGCAAGGAACAAGGCGGGGTGCAGGGAAGGTGGGGTGTTGGAGTAAGATGCCTGGGGATGGGCAAAGTGTGTCAGTGTGCACATGTGAAGTCCTTTTCTTGGGTTTGCCGACGTAATGTACGTCGTTATGGGTAGTCTCGGTGAGCATCGCTGCTCTAGAATCAGCGTCACTGGTGGGTGGACAAGGCTTATCTAAAGCAATTTCTGGCTGGCGATATGTAAGAAAAGTGCTTTTTTATAAGAGTTTTTTCCCTAAAGTTGATAGTCCGTATTTCTCTGGCGGTTCCAAGGGCGTTTTCCTTCAGCCTTTGTCGAATGCCGGGCGAGACGACGTGAGCAGCATCCAGTAATCTGCTCAAGCTTCGAGAGGGATGAGCGCTCTGCGCATCCAGGATCTCAACCCGGGTTATCTGGCTTCACCTCGGCATTGCCGCTTTTTTGGCCGTGCGCTTTTTTCGCGTGCGGCGTCATTTTCAGATGTGGGGATGTTTCCTTGGCAGTAAGTAATCTCGATATGCATGCTTTGTTCGTGCTGGGCGATTTGCGCGCAAAGCTGGTTAAACAGTTTCAGTCACGTTTTGTTTACATTACCGAACAGAGCGCCGAAGGCATTTACATTGCCGAGATCGACACCGAGACAGCGCTCGTGGTGGACGATAAACCGGGGCTCAAACTTAAGGTCGGCGATCATTTCAGCGCGTCGGTGTTGCCCAGCCGCGAAGGCGGCAAACTGGAAATCAAGTTCCGCGACATCAAACTGACAGTCTATGGCCTGGGCGATTACGCCTTCGTGACCACGGCCGACGGCCAAGCTATCCTGTTCAAGGAAGGGCACAACGTGGTGACGGTATTCGCCGCCCACCAGCAGTTGCAGGAAGGCCTGACCAAGACCCTCAAGGCCGTGACCGGCAAGGCCGCCAAGTGGCGCAAGGGCGAACTGGTGACGTTCAAGGCCAGTGAATAGTGGTCCTGCCCCGTGCCGATTTCCACCAACAGCACCAGGCCCGTGCGCAAGCCGAGGCCCAGCGTCTGTTTGAGCAAAAGGCGGTCCTGCAGGGTGCCTGGCTGAACTGGGTGGCCTCGCAAATCTACGCGTTGCAACCTGCGGCGTACGCCAGCATGGTCAGGAGAGAGCTGGCCTGTCTGCAGCAATCCTGTGAAAAGTGATCCTCGTCCCTCGAAAGCAGGAACCTCTACTACAGTCAGTTGACTGAGTATTCAGAGGCTTTGCGGTCTTCTGCCAGGCCATCCTGCTATTGCTGTGAACAGCACGAGGTGCACAAGCATGAAAGGCATTCGCCGGTTGCTGGCCGCTGTCGTGGCCACGTTCGGATTGTTGGCGTCACCCGCTGCGGTGCTGGCTGCCAGCGCGCCGATCCACTTCGCCGACCTCAATTGGGAAAGCGGCAGCCTGATCACCGATGTCCTGCGGATCATCGTCGAAAAAGGGTATGGGCTGCCGACCGACACCTTGCCAGGCACTACCATCACCCTGGAAACCGCACTGGCCAACAATGACATCCAGGTCATTGGCGAGGAGTGGGCGGGGCGCAGCCCGGTCTGGGTCAAGGCAGAGGCGGAAGGCAAGGTCGTGAGCCTGGGCGATACGGTCAAGGGCGCCACGGAAGGCTGGTGGGTGCCTGAGTACGTGGTCAAGGGCGACCCGGCCAAGGGCATCAAGGCGCTGGCGCCGGACTTGCGCAGTGTCACCGACCTTCCCAGGTACAAAGACGTGTTCAAGGACCCTGAAGCGCCGAACAAGGGGCGCTTCCTCAACAGCCCTATCGGTTGGACCTCGGAAGTGGTCAACAAGCAGAAGCTCAAGGCCTATGGGCTCGATGACAGCTATGTGAATTTTCGCAGCGGTTCGGGAGCGGCGCTGGATGCGGAGATCAGCTCGTCGATTCGCCGGGGTAAACCGGTGTTGTTCTATTACTGGTCGCCCACGCCGCTGCTCGGTCGCTTCAAGCTGATCCAGCTGGAGGAGCCGCCCTTCGATGCGCAGGCCTGGAAAACCCTGACCGACGCCGACAACCCCAACCCGCAACCGACCCGATCGCTGCCCTCGAAGCTGTCTATCGGCGTGTCCACGCCGTTCCAGAAGCAGTACCCGCAGATTGCCGCGTTCTTTGCCAAGGTCGATTTTCCCATCGACGCGTTGAACAGGGCGCTGGCTGAGATGAGTGAAAAGCACACGCCACCGCGTCAGGCCGCCGAAGCGTTCATGAAGGCGCATCCGCAGGTCTGGAAGGCCTGGTTGCCCAAGGATATCGCGGACAAGGTGTCAGCCGCCTTGTAGGCGGCAGCCGCAAACGCGTTGGTCGGGTCGTTGGCATGAGCGCGTGCACGGCGAAAAAAGCCGACTAGGATGAGTCTGTTCAAATCCCTTTCAAGGATTTCAGACCATGACCTTCGTGTTGGCTCAATGGCTGGCGACGGTAATTGCGGCAATCGCCCTGGCACACGTGTATTGGGCGTTGGGTGGTAAATGGGCCGTCGTGGCGGTGGTGCCGCAGGTGCCGGTGGAGGGCGAAGCGCGATTGCAGCCGGCCTTCAAGCCCCGTGGCTGGATGACGATGCTGGTGGCGGCGGCGTTGCTGACCATTGCCCTGTTGGTGTGCTTGCGGGTTGGCTGGTGGCTGCCGCAGGTGGATCATCGCGGGTTGCAGTGGGTGATCAGCGCCATTGCGCTATTGCTGTTCGCCCGGGCGATTGGTGATTCGGAACTGGTGGGGTTTTTCAAGGAGGTCAAGGGGTCGCGGTTTGCCCGCTGGGACACTTGGGTTTATTCGCCGTTGTGTGTGGTGCTGGGGGCTGGGTTGTTGGCGGTGGCCTGGGTCTAAGATGAAAAATCGCAGCCGACGGAGTACATATCCATTCCTGCGGTAACGGCCACCTATGGTTTCGCCCTTACGGCGAGTCCCTTTTTCAAACGCCAAAAAGGAACCAAAAGGCTTTGCCCCACCACTCGG